>DAITAP010000012.1:0-4436 GCA_036824225.1 Caproicibacter sp.
AACCGCGAAACTCGAGTGATATCACAAATTCCCGATCGGGCAAACAGGTCAAAAAAATTTCGGGCAGGAGACAGAAAAACTGCCTGCCCGAAAATCGAAGTCGGAATGCTGATACCGATGACCCGAGTTTTTTAAGTCGTGGGAGTATCCAATCGCTCACAAATCCAGGTGCTGCCAGAGGGGGGATTCTAGCTTTGGAGATCCAGAAAAAATAAATTCACGGGATGGCCTTAACTGCTCGGGGACATTGTCTGTTGTCCATTGCCCCCTCTCTCCGCATGCCGCTTCCTTTAGTCGGTGGTCGTTGACAGGTACTTATCGTCCGATCCTGAAGCGAAAGCCGCCTCCGGCTTTCTGGCCTGGACCGTGGATTTTACTCTGGCAGCTGAAGAAAGCGCGCCGGCTTTTTTCCTGATTTTTGGGGAGGAAGACAGTTTCGGGGTCTGCTCGGGAGAAACCAGCTCCGGATTTTCCGATCCGTTCTTTTCTTCTTCGATCTGAATGCTTCCAAGAATCCGCCTCAGGGATTTTGCCTGGGCCGCCAGTTCTTCGCTGGCCGCCGCGCTCTGTTCGGCCGTCGCGGAATTTGTCTGGACAACCGACGAAATCTGCTGCACTCCCTTGGTGACCTGGCTGATGGCAACAGCCTGCTGATCGGAAGCCTTGGCGATGTCCTCGACAAGGACGTTGGCGTGTCCGGCAACCTGCATGACTTCGGTCAGGGTTTTCTGCGCCGAGTCGACCACCTTGGAACCGTTTCCGATTGCCTTGATGGTGTTTTCGATAAGGGACGTCGTATCTTTCGCCGCTTCCGCGCTCTTGCTCGCAAGGTTCCGGATTTCGTCCGCAACGACGGCGAATCCTTTTCCAGCGTCGCCCGCCCGCGCGGCCTCGACGGCCGCGTTGAGGGCGAGAATGTTGGTCTGGAACGCGATATCGTCGATTGTCTTGATAATATTCTCAATCTGTTTGGAAGTATCGCGGATGTTCCCCATCGCGCTGACCATTTCTGTCATTTTTCCGTCCGCGTCCTGAAGCTTTTTCTTTTCTTCCGACGAGGCGTTGCTCGCTTCCTTGGCGTTGCCCGCGTTTTCCTTTACCTGTTTGGAAATTTCGGAGACCGTTGACGAGAGCTGCTCGATGGAACTGGCCTGTTCCGTCGCGCCCTGAGCCAGTGCCTGCGACCCGCTCGCGACCTGATCGGATCCGCTGGCAGTCTGGTCGGCGGCAATCCGCACGCTTCGAAACAGAGTGGTAAGCTCTTTCCGGATATGGGAAAAGGCCGACTTAAGCTTTTCCCAGTCGCCAATCCACTGGAAATTCGAATGGTAAGAAAGATCGCGGGTGGCGAGATGATCCAGAGACATGATGATTTCCCCGACCGCGCGTTTCTGAGTCGAAGCGAATTCGGCAAGGGAAACGGAAATCCTTCCCAGCGCGCGCTCCTCTTCCCCTTCGTCCGCGGAAAGGTTCAGGCTCCCGTTTTTCAGGGCTTCCAGTCTGCCGGCGATGTTTTTGGCGGATTCGTCAAGTCCTTTTAGAAATCTCCAAGCCGAAAACAGCGCAGACGCGGCGGCAGCTGCGAGCAGCGCGGCGGAAAACGGCCATGCAAACCGCATTGCCGGAGAATTCGCGGGCAGCGAACAGGCCAGCAGCAATATGGCTGGAGCGGCCAGAAAAACAACCAGCAGCAGGGCGCGAAGGAAAAGCGGCCTGCGCACATTATCCGTATTTTTGCTATTCATCCTACGATTGCTCCTTTTTTAACCGAAACAGGTAAGCTGGCATCTGTCCCGGGTGTTTTCGGTTTTGAATCCGGCTGACTGTCTTTCTGATCGGAATTCGTTTTCACTTTTTCCGCTTCCCGGGTCACTTCGGTAAACTCCTGCCCGGAAAGGATTTTGGAAACGTCCAGCAGCAGGATGACTTTTTCCCCCAGCCGGCCTATTCCGGTCAGGTAATGGTTCGTGATATTTTTAGAGACCCTTGGCGCGGGGGTAATGTCGTTCCCGTTGATATTCGTCACCTCATCCACCGCGTCGACAAGAAATCCGATGCAGGATTCCCCCGCGTCGACAATGATAATACAGGCGCTTCCCCGATAATCCGCTGCCGGCTTTTTCATCCGGATACGCATATCGATTACGGGAATGATGGTTCCCCTCAGATTGATGACACCCTTCGCGTAATCGGGAAAATCAGGCAGCGGGATGATTTTCTGCATGGCGACAATCTGCACGACATCCGTAATCGGGATTCCGAACAACTCCCCGCCGGTCCAGAATGTCAGGAATTTCTGTTCCGCCGCGGTCTCTTTGCGGGATCCGCTTTTTTCTTGAAAATCTTCCATCTTTTCACCTCAAAATATCCAAAAAAGCGACAGTTTGGCCCGGTCCGCGTGCTTTTTCCCCGCACACCCGCGGACTTCCCCTTTTCCCTTTTCTTTTCAATAACGCGGCGGATCCCTTAGGGGGAAGGCCTTCCGGCGTCCCCCGATCCCCGCTCATTCTCCTCCCCGTTTTCTGTCTTTTCCTCCAGGCTTCCGGCGCTCAGCACTTTGGTAAGGTCGAGCAGCATGGCGGATCCGCCCTCCAGAGTCGCGATGCCGCGGACAAAGCCGCCCGTGTTTTTCCGCGGCTTCGGCGCGCCGGTAATCCGGTCTTCCTCTACATTGCGCACGTCCTCCACGGAATCCACAATCAGTCCGGCCGTATTTTCCCCGTCTTCCACAATGACAATACTGGTATGGGAATCCCAGGCTTTGGTCTTTTCCCGGAACCGCAGGCGCATGTCGATCACGGGGACAACTTTTCCGCGCAGATTAATTACGCCTTTGATATAATCCGGAAGATTCGGCAGAAAAGTCGGTTTCTGCATGCGGATGATTTCCGTTACATGGGAAGTCGGGATGCCGTAAAGCTGAGAGCAGAGGGAAAAAGTCAGATATTTTCCGGAAGATCCGACCTTTTTCTGTTCCGTCCCAAGCTTCCGATCTGTTTTCTGTGCTTCCTTCAAACCTCTCACCTCTCCGGTCCAGCAGACCGCCGCAACTTTTCCCCGGCGGGAAAAGTTGCTTCCAAGATTTGTTTATCGGCAGAAGCGGGCAGAATTTTAGCGGGAATCCGGTGGAAAATGAATTTTTAAGGCCGCTTCGCCGCCGACGGCGTCAGAATCTCCTGTTCCGGCGCCGCTTTCCCACTCCGGAGCGGGATTCTCCTTTCCACCTGCCGCCTCTTTCCCCGGAGGCACCGGTTTTCCGCGGACCGCCACGCCGCGGCCGTTCACGGTAAAGCCCAGAAAATAAAGATAAATGTCCACAACCGCCCGGTAAAGCTCCGGCGGGATCTCCGTGCCCGCCCGAAGCTGCGAAAGAAGAGTCGCAAGCGAATCGTCCCGGAAAACCGGAACGCCGCAGCGCTCCGCGATTCCGATAATCTTCCGCGCCGCGGTTCCCGCGCCGGAAGCCACGACTACCGGCGCGCTTTCCGGCCGATCCGGGGAATATTTGAGGGCGGCGGCTTTCTGCAGTTTTTCAAACTGTGACATCCACGGTCTGCTTCCTTTCATAGATTTTTTCCCTGATTTTTCCCGGTATCTGAGGGGATTTGAGAGGCCCTGTCCGGACAGATCCCGGCTGAAGACCG
Organism: Caproicibacter sp.; assembly: GCA_036824225.1. GTDB lineage: Bacteria > Bacillota > Clostridia > Oscillospirales > Acutalibacteraceae > Thermocaproicibacter. The sequence continues at coordinate 3,645 of DAITAP010000012.1, forward strand.
CTTTTCATCAGAATATCGGCCAGATCGGAGCGGATCTGTCCGCGGAACCTGGAAAGGACGGGCGGAAACGAGAGAAAAAGATCAACCTTTCTGCCGGAAACATTGAGGGAAGCCTCAAAATAGCCGAGATTCTGGATGGTAAAGGATAGGTAAACCCGGGAAGGCCTGATCCCGGAGATTCCCTTTTTCGGCTCCGGATCTTTTTTCTCTATCCAGATTTCGGTAAAGAAACTGCGGCCCCCAATCCTGGCGGGAAGAAAAAGATGAAAAAACGGCATGAAAACGCTGTTGTCGAGCAGTAAAGACGAACACAAATCCCGAAGGGCCGCCTTATCGGGATCTTTCCCTTCCTTTCCCTCGGCAAGGGAGAGCAGGGGAACAAGCGATTTGAAAAAATCGCTCTCCGGCCAGTCCTGCCGGGAAAGGAGCGCCTTTTGAAACAGTTCCTGCAGGATCCCGGCCTCGGTTTCCCCTAAATGGGATACCGATTTACAGTACCGAAGAAGCTCGCTGAAACTGCTCACCAGGTTTGCCCGGGATCCCGACTCCAGAATGGCAAGGTTATTGATGAGAAGGGAGATATCGTCCCGCGGCTTCCCGTAATCGCTGATCTTTTCCATATACTCTTTCAAAAGCGGAAGGATTCCCTTTTGAACCGATTCCGCGAAATCCTCCGCGGGAATGTCCTCCGTCGGAAGTTTTTCCGCGGCGGCCCGGATCTTTTCGGCATAAGCCGCCGGAATTTCGTTTATAAGGGAGTTTAAATTGCTGAAAATCGCCTTTCTGACATCC
>DAITAP010000012.1:4462-12329 GCA_036824225.1 Caproicibacter sp.
GCAGTCCGCAGGTCAAGCTGCGGATCTTCCCTTCTGCTTACCAGGGCGTCAACATACCGGAAGAAAGGCCCGCTGAAAAAGCTGACGTCTTTCTGCTGGGCGACCAGATTTTGAAAAATCCCTTCCGCGTCCATTTTCATCCCGGCCTCGAAACGCGCAAAAACCGGGCTGTCAGCCCGGGGAGATTCCCCCGCGGGCCCGGAGCGCGACGCCGCGGCGGCCGCAATCCGTTCCAGCGTCCTGCCAAGGTCCTGGGTCTGTCCGAGCTGCCTGATAAATTCCCCGAATACCGTGTTCCGGCTTAAAATCAGATCTCCCGTCCTGCCGCCTCTCCCGTCTCCCGTTTCGGCCTGCGGCAATTTAAGCGGGCTGACCGGCACGGCACGCGCCGCTCCGGGCGCGGATTCGGGTTTCGCGATTCCCTGTTCGGAAGGGATTGGCGCCGTAATACGCAGATTGTCCGGCATGAAAAATCACTTCTTTATTTAAAAAATTTTCTTTTTTTCATTAAATAACAGCCGGAACGTGCCGATAGAGAAATTGACGGTACGTTTGGGCCCGATTCGATTCCGGCCTCCGGAGGGAGGCCCATCGATCCCCCAAAAAAGCAGCCAGGGAGGAAATTGAAGATGGAAAAAGGGACAGAATCCCTGCTGGATGGATTTCTTTTTGAAACGGGGGATCTTCTGGATCATCTGGATGACATTCTTCTGACATGTGAACAGAACAGGAGCTTTGATCCGGACAGCATCAATGAAATATTCCGCATCATGCATACCATCAAGGGCTCCTCGGCCATGCTGGAACTGAACAGTATGACTACCGTGTCACACAAAATGGAAGATCTGGTCGCGTTCGTCCGGGACAAGGGAATCGGACAGGAATCTCTCGAGAGTCTCATCAATCTCATGTTCGAAGCGGAAGATTTCCTGAAATCGGAAGTGGAAAAGATCCGCAGCGGCCAGCCTCCACTCAAGGATATCGGCACTTTGGGGCAGAAAATTAACGATTTCCTAGAAAAAATTTCCGGAGGGGCGCCCGGTCCGGAAAAAGGGGAAAAGACTTCCGGAAATCCCCCCGCCGGCAGAAGCGCGGCGGAAAGCGGAAGCGGTGCCGGGGAAGAGATCCTGAAAAAAGAGGCGGCCAGAGGATTTCCATTCTCCTTAAAAACCTTTTTTGACGAAAAAGAGCCGATGGCAAACCTGCGCGCCTTTCTGCTGGCAAAACAGGTCCGGGATGTCTGCCATGAGTTCGAGGAATTCCCGGAAGACATCGAAACCAATCCGAAAACGGCCGGACAAATCGCGAAGAAAGGATTCTTTCTCTTTTTCCGCACGAGGGAAGATCTAAAAAAAGCGGAATCTGTTGTCAACCGTTTTCCCTATCTCAAGAGCTGCCGGGAAATGGATCCGCCGCATCCTGAAAACGGGGAAACCCCGCCCCCGGCATCCACCCTCCCCGCAGGCCGCCCCAAACGGCCCGCCGCGCGGGAGAGCCTTATCAGCGTCAGCCTTTCCAAACTTGACAGCCTCATGGATCTGATGGGCGAAATCGTCATCACCGAGTCCATGGTCACTTCCAGTCCTGCCCTCCGGAAAATCGGACTCGACAACAATTTTACAAAGGCTTCCCGGCAGCTGCGCAAACTGACGGACGAGCTGCAGGAAGTGGTGATGTCCATCCGCATGGTGCCGATTTCCAACGTATTTCATAAGATGCGCCGCATTGTGCGCGACATGAGCCGGAATCTGAAAAAAGACGCGCAGCTTGTCCTGATCGGGGAGGAAACCGAGGTGGACAAGACCATTATCGACAGCATCTCGGATCCCATCATGCACCTCGTGCGGAACGCGATGGATCACGGCATCGAGCCGAAGGAAGAGCGCCTGCGCGGCGGAAAGCCTGCGACGGGGACCATCACCCTTTCCGCGCAGAACACGGGCGGGGATATCCTGATTTCCGTCTCGGACGACGGGGCGGGAATCGACCGGACGGCGGTTCTGAAAAAGGCCCGGCAAAAAGGCCTTCTCAAAAAGCACGCCCAGGAATACACCGATGAGGAAGTCTACCAGTTTCTCCTGATGCCGGGCTTCTCCACCAACGACGTCGTTACCGAATACTCCGGCCGCGGCGTCGGCATGGACGTCGTAAAGAAGAATGTGGAAAAAATAGGCGGTGATATTTCCATCTACAGCGCCCCCCGGAAGGGAACCAAAATCGTGTTTAAAATCCCGCTGACCCTCGCCATTATCAACGGGATGAAAATATCCGTCGGCAGCACGATGTTCACCCTTCCGATTAAAAATATCTTTCAATCTTTCAAAGCCTCCGCCGGCAGCGTGATGTACGATACCGACAAGCATGAAATCGTCATGGTCCGCAACCGGTACTATCCGCTCATCCGCCTGCACAAAGTCTATCACATCGACACAAAAGTCACCAACGTCACCGACGGGATCGTAATTCTGGTCGGGACGCACGACAGCAGGTTCTGCATTTTCGCCGACGCCCTGCTCGGCGAGCAGCAGGTGGTCGTAAAGGCACTGCCCAGTTATCTCTGCCAGTTCGGGCTCCGCAAATCCGGCATCGACGGGTGCGCGATTCTCGGCGACGGCAGCATCAGCCTGATTTTAAACGTCCAGAATCTCTATAACCGATACTGATCATCCTTCCCGGGAGGAGAGACCCATGATCCAGCTGACCGATCCGGAATTTCACCGGCTGGTTGACTTTGTCCAGAAAAATTACGGAATCGACTTAAGCCGAAAGCGCCTCCTGATTGAGGCGAGGATGTGCTCCACGCTGTCCGAGAGGCGGGTATCGAGTTTTTCGGAGTATTTCGACTCCATTCGGAACGATCGGAAAAGCCTTACCGGGATGATGGACCGGCTGACGACCAACCACACCTATTTTATGCGGGAACCCCGGCACTTTGAATTTCTCAAAGACGTGATCCTCCCCGAATGGAAACGGATGGACTGCGGAAAATGTCTTCATGTCTGGAGCGCGGGATGTTCCACGGGGGAAGAAGCCTATACGGCCGTCATGGTGATGAAGGAATATTTCGGTCCGTATTCCGGCTGGGACTACCGGACGCTGGCGACGGATCTTTCCGTCCGGGCGCTGGAAAGTGCCAGGGAAGGCCTCTACGGCCCAGAGTCGCTTTCCTTCCTCCCGGAAAAATGGAAACGGCGGTATTTTGTCAGACAGGGCGGAAACTACAGACTGTGCGAAGAAATCCGCAGACAGGTGTTTTTCCACCGGATGAACCTTATGGATCCGTTTCCGTTTTCCATCCGCTTCGACCTGATTTTCTGCAGAAATGTCATGATTTATTTTAACCAGAAGTCAAGGGACGAACTGATCTCCAAATTTCACGGCGTTCTGAAAAAGGGCGGTTATCTGTTCCTCGGCCACTCGGAAACCATCGGACGGAACGTCACGGGATTCCGGTATCTGGAACCCTCCATTTATCAGAAAGGATCCTGAAATCAAGTGACAGAGAGAAAAGCCGTCAGAATTCTGCTCGCGAACGGCTCCCTTCCTTTCCGGACCGCCATTCAGGAAGCCCTCCGGGGAGATCCGGACCTGGAAATCGCCGGCGCTTCGGGCGGGGCCGCGGACACCGCGCGGAAGGCCCGGGAACTTTCGGCGGACGTGATTGTCGCGGACGCTGTCTTTCCGGAGAAGGGCGGTCCCGCAAAATTTACGGAATTTCTTCAAAATTCCGGGTCTTGTCCGATCGTCGCGGTCGGCCCTCTTGAGGAAAAACCGGACTGGGAAGAAGGGCCCCGCGCGGCTGACTCCTATGTCGTCCTTCCCGTCCTCAGCGAGCCGGGAAGGGCTGCCGCCTTGGGAAGCGAAATCCGCAGGAAAATCCGTCAGGCGGCGCGGCGCTGCCCGGCAAAGGGGGAAAAATTTTCGATTCTCCATCCAAACCGGTTCCGCGTGATCGCCATCGGCGCTTCCACGGGCGGGACGGAAGCGACCGCCGAAATTCTCCGGAATCTGCCCCCCGGGATGCCGGGGATCGTCATCGTCCAGCACATGCCGCCGGATTTCACCCGGATGTTCGCGGAGAGGCTGGATCGGATTTCCCGGCTGAAAGTTTCCGAGGCAAAAACAGGGGACCGCGTGGAACCCGGGACAGCGCTGGTCGCCGCCGGGGGAAAGCACCTGTACCTCGAAAAAGGCCCGTCCGGCTACCGCGTCCGCTGCGCCGCGGGGAAAAAAGTCAACGGGCACTGCCCGTCGGTGGACGAGCTGTTTAACTCCGTCGCCGAAACCGCCGGCAGGGAAGCCGTTGGAATCATTCTGACCGGAATGGGAAGCGACGGGGCGCGCGGCCTTCTGAACATGCGACAGGCCGGCGCGTTGACCATCGGTCAGGACGAAAAGTCGAGCGTGGTATACGGAATGCCGATGGCCGCCCACGAACTGGGAGCCGTGGAAATTGAGGCGCCCTGCGGCAAAATAGCGGGGATTCTCACGGCAAAAGCCGGTGGAATCCCTCTTCCCGGACAGGAATCCGGGGAGAAGCGGTGAAAGAGGGGGGCGGGAAACGCCGGGAATTTTTCTGCCAAGGCGCCTTTTCCTCTGCTCGGCCGCTGCCCTTTCCTGCCGGTACCGCGAATTTTTTATCCTCAGAAGGTTCATTTTTTCCGCCTTCCGGCCGATATATAGAGATAAGACGATCTTTCTGAAAACTTAAATCCGCGGCCTGTCGGAAAGGGCCCGGAACTTGGAGGCAATTTTGGAATGGAATCCATCTCATCCTCTTCTTCCGTCTCTTCTTTTTACACGGAAAACGGCGTGACGAGGCTCAACGGCTCGGAACTGATGTCCGGACTCGACACGCAGAAGCTGATCGACGCCATGACTTCTTCGACCCAGAGTAAAATCGACAAGCAGAACTCTCTCGAGCAGATCGCCGCGTGGAGGCGCGAGATGTACCGCAGCGTCGAGTCCCTGATGCAGAAGCTCTCTGACGATTATTTCTCCTATTCCAGTTCGACCAATCTTTTGAGCAGCTCTTTCTTTGATTCCGGAGAACTCACAAGCTCTTCTCCGCTTATCAGCGCGAGCGGCCTTTCTTCCGACGCCGGCAGCGTCGTTGTCCACAGCATTTCCCAGCTCGCAAAAGCGGCGGCTTTCACGACGCAGAGCCCCGCTTCCAGCGAGATCCTTCGTTCCGGAAATCTCTGTTCGAACTGGGTAAACGCGCTGACAGTTTCCTATGGCGGCGCGGAATACGAAGTTTCCCTAAATAAGGACAGCGTCTCCCTAAATTCTGATGACTCTATCCATGAGAATCTTACCAGAATCACCGACGGGCTGAATGATTCCGTCGAAAATATCCCGGGTCTTAGCGGGCACGTAAAATTCTCCGTCAGCAGCACGGATCAGGTTGTGCTGGAAAATACGGATGAAACGAAATCTGATATTTCCGTAAAAGAATACAGTGATTCCGATTCGAGCGGGGAAAAATTTCTCGCTCTTCTGGGCCTTGACAAAAGCGGCAGCGGATCCGAGGTCACGGGGAAAGCCGTGGAGGAAGAGATTTCAGAAGACGCTCTTGACTCCACAGAAACCACCCTGGGGGAAATCCTTAGTGGCACCACGCTCACGGTAAGCCTGGACGGCCTGACCAAAACCATCTCCTTCCCCGCCGGCGAGGAGGACGGGGACGATTCCTATGGAAAAATCCTGAATTCTTCGGATCCTGATTTCCAGAACACGGGTCTTGCGCATTTTCTTCAAACCCAGCTGGACGATGATTTTGGAGCGGGAAAAATAACGGTTTCCATGGAGAATCATCAGCTTCGTTTCCAGACGGCGGACAGTTCTTCCGGGAACCAAAATACCTCCGTGCTCCAGATCGTTTCTTCCAGCTCGTCCGACGTCCTGGGGGAAAACGGCGCTCTCCGAATCAAGGAGGGGGAAACAAACCGTCTGGAAACTACAGAGACCCTGGACGAGCTTTCCGGAGAGCTCGACTTGAGTCCGGGGGAGGACGGGAAGTACACCATCACGGTCAATGGGAAAACCCTTGCTCCCTTTTCGGGGAGCACGGAACTTGGCACCGTCCTTTCCACCATCAGTTCCGACCCGGACGCCGGTGTCAATCTTTCCTACTCGCAGACGGCCGACCGGTTCCGCATCACGGCAGACGATACCGGCGCGCAGGGGAAGATTGCGATTAAGGACGCGGAAGGTTCCGGGAATCTCGCGAAAGTCCTCTTTGGAGATACTTCCGGCTATCAAAAGGGCGAGGACTTGAAAATGAACGCCACTCTGGCCGGGGAAAGCGTCGACATCACGCGCAGCTCGAACTCCTTTGATCTGGACGGTCTAGAGCTTACCGTGACGGGAACGACGCCGGACGGGGTCACGGACGCGGACATCCGGTTTTCCCCTTCCGGGGACACCGACGATTTGATCGGGAAGATTTCCGGTTTTGTCGAGGAATATAACGATCTGGTGGAGAAGGCAAACCAGTATACGTCCGAAATGCCCTATGGGCTGAACGCGGAAAGCGGGACAAATACCAAATATGGCCCGCTGACCGACGCCCAGAAAAAGGATATGACCGACGACGAAATCGACGCCTGGAACGAGAAAGCCAAACAGGGTCTTCTGCAGAATGACAGCACGCTGAACAGCATCCTCTCCGATCTGCGGGAAGCCGTCCTCGAAAATGTCGATTCCGCCGGGCTGTCTCTCAGGGACATCGGGATTTCGACGACGTCCGACATCCTCTCGGGTCCGAAGCTCGTGGTGGACAAAACCCGGCTCGCGGACGAGCTTCAGAGCGAACCGGATCGCGTGAGCGCCCTCTTTACCGGCACGGACGGCATCTCCGAAAGGATAAAGCAGGTCATCAATCAAAATATCGGCGAGTTCGGAAACAGCGGGGCGCTGATCGCAGTAGCGGGCAAAGACAACATGACCGGCGCGGACAACAGCCTTTTAAGCCGCCAGATTTCGGATTACGAATCCAGCGTGAAAACGCTCGAGACCCGCCTTACAGAGGAAAAGAACCACTGGCTTTCCAAATTCACGGAAATGGAAACAAAGCTCGGGACACTTACTTCCCAGTATAATTACCTGTCTTCCATGCTCTCAGGCGGCAGCACCTGAAAGCGGGAGTAAAAGCGGAAGGGATTGGAAAAAGACGATGGAAAACAGAAGCCTCATCGCGAAATACCGCGATCAGTCCGTCCTGACCATGTCAAGAGGGGAACTGATCCTGCGCCTGTACGACGAAGTGCTGAAAAACGCCCGATTCGCCTGCAGGCTGTTCCGGGAAGAAAACCGGACGGCGGCATTTCGGTGCACCGCGAAGTGCAGAAATATTCTCAACTACCTCACGGTGATCCTGGACCGGAAATATGAGCTTTCCGTGCCGTTTAACCGGATGTACTCCTACCTAAACGGCCAGCTCATCCGGGCGGACACGACCGGAAATCCTGCCGGGCTGGAAAAGGCCATTCCCCGCTTCGCGGAGCTGCGGGAGGCCTGGTCGCAGTCGATTCGAAAAAGCCGCATAGAGGGCGGGGAAAGGAAACCGGGAAACGGCGCGTAATCCGCTTCCCGCGGTGTTTTTTCATGCTTCTGTCTTATGGTTCTCTTCCGGAACTGCTCTGTCAGGAACGGATCCTGCTTAGCAGAATCCTCGAAATCACCCTCCAGATTGAAGCGCGGAGCCGAGAGGAGGAAATCCTTCTCGAGGATCTGCCGGAGCGCCGGGAGATCTATATCGGGAGGCTTAAAAAATGCCGCGAAGCGGTCTCCCGCTGCGTCTCCGCCCTGCCGGAGCCGGAAAAAAGCCGGATAAAAAATATCCTCTCCGGGAAAGGGGGGGATC
>DAITAP010000012.1:12339-19730 GCA_036824225.1 Caproicibacter sp.
GAAAGCGGCTTTCGGGAAACGGTCCGGCAGTGCCGCCTGATCCTTCGGCAAACGCTTCGGTCAGACCGGGAAGCGCGCAGAAAAATAAGCGAACAGTGCGGGCGGATCCGATCCCGGATCCATCCTTCGCGCAGGACTTACCCATAGACTTTTTCTCCCCGCGCGAAGGATTTCACCACCATCCGTCCGTCCTCCGTATAAAAATAGACCGTCCTTCCATAGTTAAGGCCCGTATCTTCCGCTGTGATACGGACCTTTAATTTTTGAAGGGCGCTCTTGACGGCCTCGGTATTCCGGGCGCCGATGTCGCCGAGTCCGCTGCCGTCCGCCATTTCAAACATCTTCGCGCCTCCCGCTATTTTTGCCACCATTCTGGATCGAAGGCAGCCGCGCCGCTCCATTTCCGATACCATGGCGGGCAGGCAGGTATCGGCATAGCGGTTTATTCGTCCCGGACGGCTTCCTTCCGGGAAATGCGGAAGCAGGATATGCCCCATTCCCCCGATCTTCAGGGCGGAATCATAAAGGCAGACCCCGACGCAGGATCCGAGCGCGTAGGTCACAAAAACCGCGGGGCTTTCGGAGACTTTCATATCGGAAATATTGACCGTTATCAGCCCGCTCATGGCAGAATCCCAAGGCTGTCCAACAGCTTTTTGAGGGATTCCACGCGCGGAACCAGCATCAGATTCACTTTTCCCGGGCAGCCTCCGATCGAAAAGCCGGAACCCGCGAAACTGCCCTCAATCAGGAGGATCCGATCCGAAACTTTTCCCATCTCCGCCGCGGGCACGGTCAGAAGGGATCCGACCATGTCGCAGGTCACGGCGGGAACGGACATCCGGATGGACAGTCCGGAAAGCGAAGACACCGCTCTCATGTAAGATCCTATCATGACGTTTCCGATCTCGGAAAAAACCGAGCGTTCCAGTTCCGTCATATTTCTTAAGTCCGCGCGGGTCTTTCCAAGCATCCGCCGAAGCAGCAGCCCGGCAAACCGGATATCCAGCAGGAACATCATCATCCCGCCGATTTCCCCGGAAAGTTCCGCAAGAACCGCGACAGCCGGCGTCTCCGGTCCGCCGAGGGCTCTGTCCGCTTCGGAAATCGCGAGGATTTTTACTTTCGGAGTCTCCATCGGGATCCGGAGACTCAGCATCCGGGACAGCGCCGTAGCGGCGTTTCCCGCCCCGATATTCCCGATCTCTTTTAAAACGTCCAGATGCGCCGCGTCAAACCCGCTCAAATCCTGACCTGGCATAGGTTTCCTTTCCCCCATTTTTACCGCTTGAGAAGTCCGCAAAGAGAGAGTGCGGACCGTCCTATCGGAGATTATCCGCCGTCTGCGCTATCTCATCCGAAATCTGCACCATTCGGGCATTAAGTTCGAACGCCCTTTCCTGTTCGATTAAATCCGCCATGGTATCCGCGGGATCCGCGCCCGATTCCTCAAGATATCCTTTCCTTATCCTGGAATCCGGATCCAGAGACGCTCTACCGGAAAGGCCTGTTGCCTCAAAAAGATTTCCGCCGGATTTTTTCAGTCCGCCCAGATTTTCGAAGGTAAATACTCCCGCTTCCCGGGAAGGCTTTCCGTCCGCGACCCTGATTTCCTGCCCTTCCCCGTCGAGCACCGGATTCCCCGCGGCGTCCGCAAGGTAAAACTGACCGTCCGTCCCGGCGGAGGCGGAAAAGCTGCCGTTCCGCGTGTACCGGGTCCCCTTGTCCGTCCGGACCGCAAAAAAGCCCCGCCCGTCCGCGGCCGCGAAATCAAGCGGTTTCCCGGTCTTCCGGAGTCCTCCGGATATCCCGAACAGGGTATCCGTCTGCAGGACTCTGGTGCCGCAGCCGGTTTTCGGGGCGTCCGCCCCGGACTGCACGCCCGTATGGACCAGATCGGCAAAAACCGCGCGGTCCGGACGGTATCCCTGCGTCGAGAGGTTTGCGGCGTTATTCGCCGTCACGTCAAGGCCCTGTTCCTGGGCGAGGGCCCCCGCGGCAGCCGTGTAAAGCGATACGAACATCTTTTTCTTCCTTCTTTCCTTCCTTACAGAAATTTAAACTTTTCCCAGCTGTCCGACGGATTTCCCCAGGACCTCGTCATAGATTTTGAGGGCCTGGGCGCAGGACTCGAGACTTCTCTGCTCCGCAATCGCATCGCTCAGCTCTTTTGCCTCATCGACATTTGACCCCTCGAGGATCCCCTGCCGGACATCCGGGTCCGCTTCCGGACGCGCGCCGTTTCCCCGGTAGAGGCTTTCCCCGTCCGTCTGAAGCTGCGCGTTCCCGGCAAAGCGGAAAACGCCGAGCGATCCCGCGGGCCGGCCGGCCGCGGTGAGATTTCCCCTCCCGTCCGCCGACACGTCGTCCGTGCCGAGAAAAATCGGGTTTCCGTCGGTTCCCAAGACCCTTCCGGCTCCCTTGAGGGAAAGAAACCCCTCCCCGTCGAGATAAAAACTCCCACGGCGGGTATAGCGCACTCCGTCCGCGGTCTGGACCGCAAAAAATCCGTCCCCGGAGACCGCGAAATCGAGCGGCTGCCCCGTCCCGCGAAGAGATCCCTCCGAAAATTCCGATCCTTCCTCCCGGGGAGAAGCCATCAGGGTGACTTCCCCAATCGGCGTCGTTTCCCGGTCAATCCTCGCTATGAGCATTTTCCCGAATGACTTTTGAGCCATCCTGTCTGCCCGAAAGCCGGCCGTCCCCACGTTCGCGAGGTTATTTCCGGTCGTCTCGAGCACCTTATCCTGCGTCAGCATACCGGAAGCAAGGGTATAAAATCCGCGTACCATCACAAAACCATCCTTTCCGCCGCTTGCTGCGGCTATTGGCCAAGATATTGTTCCAGGCTTTTTTTCAGTTTTCTCAAAGCGCTCGAATGAATCTGGGATACCCTCGAGTCACTGATTCCGAGAATTCCCGAAATATCCCTGATTTTGAGTTTTTCCTTATAATAGAGCGCGAGCACGGTCTTTTCCCTTTTGTCGAGCCGCCCGATGCTGTCTTTGAGGACGGCGTGCAGTTCCTTTTCCGCCATCGCCTGTTCCGGGCCGGCGACCGTCCCGGACAGATGAATCTTGAGGTTCTCGAGTTTCTTTTCATAGACGATCTCTTCAAAGGAAAGCATGTTAAGGGAACAGGTCTCGGCCAGCATTTTTTCATATTTTTCCACACTGACATGCAGGTATCCCGCGATCTCGCCGTCTGTCGGGGTTCGGCCGAGATCCCGTTCGAGGCTTTCGTCCGCCTCGTTGATTTCCCTCGCCGTCTTTTTCAGCCGGCGCGGAAAGCAGTCCTGCCTTCTTAGGTAATCGATCATCGCCCCGCGGATCCGGATGGAAGCGTAGGTTTCAAACTTGACGTTCCGGGAAACGCTGAACCGCTGCACGGAATCCAGAAGGGCAATCAGGCCTTCGCTCACAATATCCTCCATCTCGCTGAAATACCAGTAGCGGCCGGCGACCCTGTGGGCAATCTGCCTCACAAGGTAGGAGTACCGCTTGACAAGTTCGTCCCGGAGTCTTGTGTCCCTCGTGCGGACATACTCTGCCCAGAGATTTTCCACCGGTTCCTCTTCTTTTCTGCCCTTCATCATCTTCTCCTGGTCCTCCTTTCCCCGCGGAAAGCGCGGGCATCCTTATCCAAGCGTCACGTTGGCGACGGCCTGAATCTGCACGCTGTTTTCCAGTTCGTTAAAGGAAAGGACCACCGCCTTCGGATAGAACTGCTGGAGCAGCTTGCTAAAATACAGCCGCACGACGGGAGAAGTCAGAATCACCGGCGTGGAAACCACCCCGCGCACTTTCCCGATGCATTCGGTCAGCCGGGTGATAATCTTCTGCGTCGTCTTCGGATCCAGCGCCAGATAGGCGCCCCGCTCATTCCGGCTGATGGAGTTGACGATTTTCTTCTCTACATCGCTGTCGAGCGTGATGACCTTGATTTTGCCTCCCTCCGACCATTTGCGCGTGATGGTCCGCCGGAGAGCCTGCCGGACATATTCCGTCATCAGCTCCGGATCATGAACGGAAGAAGCATAGCTCGAGATCGTCTCAAGAATGGTCTCCATGTCGCGGATGGGAATTCCTTCCCGGAGAAGACGGCGGAGGATTTTCTGAAGATTCGCTTCCGTGACGGCTCCGGGCACCACGTCTTTGACCAGGGGTTCGTTTGTTTTCCTGAGGTTTTCGAGGATCTGATATATCCGTAGATTTCCGCCATGTCCTTTTTGTCCGGGGTAATCCATTTGCCCGGGATGCCATAGGCGGGCTCTATTGTGTCGATGCCGTCGATTTCACCGGTCAGATTTCCCGGATCCATGGCGAGGTAATAATCCATCAGGATCTCCCCCCGCGCGACTTCCTCTCCCCGGATCTTGATGACATACTGGTTCGGGCTTAAAAGGCCGTTGTCCCTTAGGTGGATCGCGGGCACCACCATTCCCATGTCTTCCGCGAACTGCCTGCGGAACATCACGATCCGCTCGACAAAGCTGCTCCCGCTCCGCTCGTCCACCAGGGGAAGGAGGCTGTACCCGAACTCCATCTCAATTTCATCGAGCGGCAGCAGGCTGTAAATATGGTCGATATCGCGGTAGTACTCCTCCCCGCCTTTCGCCTTTTCCCCGCCGGCGGATCCCCTGTTTCCCTTCCGGGGCCGGGTCTGTCCGGAAAGTTCTTTCTGCTTCCGGAGCAGGGAAAATCCCAGCCAGAGCAGAAGCCCCGAGATCACGAGGAGTTGGAAAATCGGCATATTCGGCACAAGGCATAGTCCGAGCATCGTACCTCCGGCCAGCAGGATGGCCGTCGGCTGGGCGGCGAACTGCCGCGCCACATCCTGGCCCAGCGTGGAATCCGAAGCGGCCCGGGTCACGATGATGCCTGTCGCCGTGGAAATCAGCAGAGCCGGAACCTGGGAAACCAGCCCGTCCCCCACCGTCGCGATGGTATAGATATTGAGCACTTCCTGAAAGGACTTTCCCCCCTGTGCCATCCCGATGAGGATTCCGCCGATAAAGTTAATAAACGTCACAAGGATGGACATGACGGCGTCGCCCTTGACAAACTTGCTCGCGCCGTCCATGGATCCGTAAAACTCGGCCTCGCGCTGGATATCGCTTGCCGGGCATGGCGTCCAGCTTGAACCTGGCGGCGACCTCCGCCACGCGCTCCGACCCCTTCGTGATCACGAGAAAATTCACGAGCACGATGATCAGGAACACGATGAACCCGACCACGACGTTTCCCTGCAGGACAAAGGATCCGAACGTCTGGATGACCTGCCCGGCCGACCCGGAGTTTGTAAGGATCAGCCGCGTGGAGGAAATGTTCAGCGCCAGGCGGAACAGCGTGCAGATGAGGAGAATCGACGGGAAAACCGAGAAGTCCAGGGCCGTGCGGATATACATGGTCATCAGCAGAATGATAAGCGACAGGGAAAGATTGAGGATCAGCATGACGTCGAGCAGAAAGGGAGGGAGGGGGATGAGAATCAGCGCAATGATTCCAATGACAAAGAGGCTTACGATGTTGCCGATGGATTTCAAGGCTGCCGCTTCCTCTCCTTTTTCTGATGATAGACCCACGCCATAATCTCAGCCATCGCCGCGTAGAACTCGGGGCGGATTTCCATTCCGACTTCGACGGAAGCGTAAAGCGCCCGGGCGAGGGGTTTGTTTTCTTTCGTGGGGATCCCGTACTGCTCGGCGACGCGGAGGATGCGCAGGGCAAGATAGTCGAGCCCCTTCGCCACAACGACCGGGGCGTTGTCCTTTTCCGCGTCATACCGGAGCGCCACCGCCACATGGGTCGGGTTCCGGACCACCACATCCGCCGTGGGGACCTGCTGCATCATCCGCCGGCGGGCCGCCTTCCGCTGTTCCTGCCGCTCCCGGCCTTTAGTCTCCGGGTTTCCTTCCAGTTCCTTATACTCCTCCTTGACCTCCTGCCTCGACATGCGGATGCTCCGCTCATATTCCCACCATTGATAGAAGTAATCCAGGGCGGCCATTCCGATGAGGAGGAGCGACATCGAAATCACAAGATCGAAAATATCCTCCAGCATCCGGATTGTCGAATGGAGGACGCTGTCGTCCATCATGCGGACGCTGTCTCCAAAAATATCCTTCAGCTTTTGATAGAGGAGAGATCCGATGGCCGTCAGCTTGATAAGGGCTTTGAGGACTTCTATAAGGGATCGAAGAGAAAAAAGCCGCCGGAACCCCGCGAGGGGACTAAGATTAGATAGCCGGAATTTTATCTTTTTGGAGGAAATCTTAAACCGGGTCTGCATCCCCGTCGCTGCGACAGCCGCCAGCACCGACGTCAGCATCGCCGGCCCCCCGATCAGCAGGACGGCCCGCCATCCGGCCCCCAGCGCGTCTCCCGACTGTCCCGGGCTTAATGAATCCAGGGCCGCCATCCCCGAAAAACAGCCGTCAAAGAAATTGACAAAATAGCGGTACGCATAGGGAAGGACCGCGCGCATGACCGCAAAGACCGCGAGGACAGAAAGCGCGCTGACCATATCCGAGCTCTGGAACAGGTTTCCCTTTTTCCGCTCGTCCTCGCGCCTTTTCGGCGTCGCCTTTTCCGTTTTTCCTTCCTGAGAGGCCATCCGCCTTTTTCCCCCCCAACGGCTCTACAAAAGCAGCCGATAGATCTCGCTGATGCAGTCAAACATCAGCCTTATCAGCCTTTCGATCCAGGAGGCGAACGGCGGGGCCAGAATGGCGATGGCCGCGAACCCTATCAGGATCTTAAGCTGTATCTCGACGGTGAAAATGTCAATCTGCGGCACTGCCCTGGTCACAAGGCCGATTCCGATCTCGCTCACCATCTCCACGGCGATCACCGGCAGCGAAATCTTCGCGGCATAGATCAGCATCTGCTCGAACGCGCCCGCCAGCTTTGCCCCCACCTCCGCGGGTATCATCCCGCTGCCGTACGGGACCGCCGATCCCAGCTTCACAAAAACCTCCACCAGGGTCAGATGCGAGTCCGTAAGGAAAAAAAGGAGCAGAAACATCGCGTTTAAAACCGAGGCGGAAAGCGGCATGGAGACATTGCTCTGCGGGTCATAAATCCGCGACATGGAAATGCCGATCTGGATATCCATCTGCTCCCCGCCCATCACGATGATCGACATGAAAAGCTGAATGACAAAGCCCACACAAAACCCGACCGCAATCTCCCTTAAAAGGCACAGGCCGAAAAGAAGGGGCGAGGTAATTTCCAGGGTCCGGTCCTTTATCAGCGGATAGGTAAAAAAGCTCAGCATCAGCGCGAGCCCGGTTTTTACGGGAAACGGAAGATTCCTTCTGCCGAGAATGGGATTCAGAAGAATGCATCCGGACATCCGCGCGAAGACAAGCAGAAGCAAGGTGACATTGT
>DAITAP010000012.1:19755-21775 GCA_036824225.1 Caproicibacter sp.
AGGGAAGATTCTTAACCCCGCTTTTTTTAGTTCAGACCGGCAATCAGGCGGAAAATAGAATTGACAAAATCTCTCATCGTGTCGGCCATCCAGGATCCCATCACCACAAGGACGAGCACGATGGCAACCAGCTTCGGGACAAACACCACCGTCTGCTCGTGGATCTGGGTCGCCGCCTGCAGAATGGAAATCAGCAGCCCCACGGCCATGCTGGCAAGCAGAATCGGCGCCGAGACTTTGAGGACCAGGAGCATGGCGTTCTGCACGACCTGTATCATCTGAGACACGGACATTTCTTTTTCCCTTTCCCCGGCAGATCCGGGACGGCAGAGGGCATTTACAGGTTAAAAGTAGAAACAAGGGTCTTGAAAAGAAGGTTCCATCCGTCCGCCAGAATAAAAAGAAGAAGCTTGAACGGAAGCGAGACCATCGCGGGAGGCAGCATGACCATCCCCATCGACATCAGCGTGCTGGAAACGATCATGTCAATGACCAGAAACGGAATATAAAGCAGGAATCCTATCACGAACGCGCGCTTGAGCTCGCTTGTCATGAACGACGGGATCACGACGGTAACGGAAAGATCCTTGAGGGGCGTGGTGCTTTTGATTTTCGCGAGGCCCATAAAAAGATTCAGGTCTTCCTTTCTGGTGTTCTTCAGCATGAACTCCTTGAGCGGCTGACCCGCCCGGTGGAGAAATTCCTCCTGCGTGATCTTTTCTTCCTTATAAGGGACGTACGCTTCGGTGTTGATTTTTGACAGGACGGGGGACATGATGAAAAGCGACAGGAAAAGGGCGATTCCGACCAGCACCTGATTGGGAGGCGTGCTCTGGAGGCCCAGGGCGTTCCTCAAAAAGGAAAGAACGATGACAATCCGGGTAAAACAGCTCGTCATCATCAGGATCGACGGAATCAGGGTAAGGATGGTCATCATCTCGATAATCTCGAGCGTATCGACGTTTTTCCCGTTGATGCTTACCCCCGTCTGCGCGGCGGAAGCCGGCGCCGGAAGAAAAATCAGGACCGCAAGGACAGAAACCATCAGGATCGCGGCCCTTCGAAACCCGCGCTTCCTTTTCCCGGAAGACTTTTCAGAACCCGCCTTTTCCTCTTTTTTGTCCATTTTCAGTCCGACCCCGCCTTCCTCCGAGAGCAGATTCCAGAAGATCCAGAAAGTTCTGCGGCATCCGCGCCGGCGGACGCAGCTCTGCGGGATCCAATTCCTTCAGGATCTCAATGCGGTTACTGGAAAACCCGATCAAATAGCAGGATCCGCAGACTTTGACAATCGCAAGGCCCTTGTCCGGTCCGAACGCCGCCCTTTCCAGGATTCGGATGTTTCCGCTTCCGGAAGAACGGCCCGCGCTTTTTGTCAGAAACCGGCTCAAGCGATAGCACAGGTAAAGCACTCCCGCGACCGCCGCCGCCGTCAGCAGAAGCGGCATCCAGCCGGATCCGGAGTAGAGAAGCACCGGGGAAAAAGCCGGCCCCGTCATTCCAGGAGGCCCCTCACGGCCTTCATGATGCGGTCTGCCTTAAAGGGCTTGACAATAAAGTCTTTCGCGCCGTGTTTCAGCGCGTCGACCACCATGGCTTCCTGCCCCATGGCGGAGCACATGATGACCTTCGCGCCCGGATCCTTTCCCCGGATCTGCTTGAGGGCCTCCAGGCCGTCCATGACCGGCATCGTGATATCCATAATCACCAGGTCCGGCTTTTCCACCGGATAATTTGTCACGGCGACCAGCCCGTTGTTCGCGAGCATGTCCTTGATCATCATCCGCATAAAAGCCGCGTCATCCACCAGCATGATCTTTTTGTCCATTTTTCGAACCTCCTAAAGCGGAAAATGTGCCCTCTTCCCCGATATTCAGATCAGCCTCATAATTTCGCTGTTATTCAGGATCTCGGTAATCCGGACCCCGTAATTGTCGTCCACCACGACCACGTCGCCTTTCGCGATCGAATTAATTTCGATGCAGTAGGCCTTAGGCAGGACAAGGGCTGCTGGGAGGAA
>DAITAP010000013.1:0-13979 GCA_036824225.1 Caproicibacter sp.
GACGGATGCTGGACGTCTATGCCGATTTCTGTGAAAACAGGCTTGCGATCCCCGTTATCAAAGGCCGCAAAACGGAAAGTGAAAAATTCGCCGGCGCGGTGGCGACCTATACCATCGAAGCGCTGATGCATGATGGAAAGGCGCTGCAGTCCGGCACCAGCCATTATTTTGGCGACGGGTTCTCGAGGGCGTTCCACGTGACGTATCAGGGCAGGGACAATTCCATCTGCTATCCGTTTCAGACTTCCTGGGGATTCAGCACCCGGATTATCGGCGGCATTATCATGACGCACGGCGACAACGACGGACTGGTGCTTCCTCCCGCCGTGGCGCCCGTTCAGATCATGATTGTCCCAATCGCTCCGCAGAAACCGGGCGTGCTGGAGAAAGCCCGCGAGCTGGAAAAGCGGCTCAAAGGCTCCTTCCGTGTAAAAGTGGACGACTCCGACCAGACGCCGGGATGGAAGTTCGCCGAGTATGAGATGAAAGGCGTACCGCTCAGGCTGGAAATCGGGCCGAAGGACATCGCCAGAAACCAGTGCGTGCTGGTCCGCAGGCCGGACAGGAAAAAAATCTTCACGCCGCTCGAAAATCTTGAGGACGAGGCTGCAAAGCAGTTAGGGAAAGTCAGAGAAATCCTTTCCAGCCGGGCGCTGGAACGCCGGAAAAACATGACGTACGACGCGCGCACCCTGGATGAAATGAAGGAAATCGCGGTTTCGAAACCGGGCTTTGTCCGCGCGATGTGGTGCGGGGACAAAGCCTGCGAAGCGAAAATCAGAGAGACAACAGGCCTTACTTCCCGCTGCATCCCTTTCGACCAGGAACGGATTTCCGATACCTGCGTCTGCTGCGGACGGCCCGCCAAAGAGCTTGTCTACTGGGGAAAAGCGTATTAAGGCGAAAATATCCAGAAGATTCCGGAAAATTTCAGATTCAAAGTGCGGATTCCCAAAGTGCGGTCCCTTTCTTCACTTGGGAATTTTTTTTGATCTGTTTTAAAAAGCCCCCCAAAAAAAAACGAAACTGCCGGCGCCGCGGCGGCAGAGCTCCCCACCCTTACCCTTTCGGAAAGGGCCCCCTCCCGGAATTCGGATCCCCCTCTGTCGATGCCGCCGTGACCGCGTGCGGGGGGACCCGGGGAATCTTTTTTTCTCTCTCTTCCATTCTGGGAAGACGGGATAAGACGGCAGATTCCCTCTAGAAAACCGCAAAGCCTCAGGGGGGGTGCCGCCCTTCCTTTCTCTAAGGGGGCAGAATTTATTCGGAATGCCAAGAATGAATATTTATGCAATAAGGGCTTGATATTTTGCATAATAGGTGTATAATATGAATTACACAAAATTTTGCTGATGCTTTTTTCGAAAAAGCAGAGGAGAAAAGGCGGCTGGATAAAAATGGATAAAAAGATTAAAAAAGTAGTTCTGGCCTATTCGGGTGGTCTGGACACGTCGGTGATTATCCCGTGGCTCAAGGAACATTATGATAACTGTGAAGTGATTGCCGTGGCGGCGGACGTCGGGCAGGGGGCGGAGCTGGACGGCCTGGAAGAAAAAGCGAAGAAGACCGGCGCTTCCAAACTGTACATCGTGGATCTCAAAAAGCAGCTGGTGGAAGACTTCCTGTGGCCGGCGCTGAAAGCCGGTGCGGTCTATGAAGGCAAATATCTGCTGGGGACATCCCTCGCGAGGCCGCTGATCGCGAAGCGTCTTGTTGAAATCGCCCAGGCGGAAGGGGCTGACGCGATTGCCCACGGCGCGACGGGAAAAGGAAATGATCAGGTCCGCTTTGAACTGGGAATCCGTGCCTTCGCGCCGGATATGACCATTCTCGCGCCGTGGCGCATCTGGGATCTGAAGTCCCGGGACGAAGAGATTGATTACGCGGAAGAGCACAACGTTCCGCTTAATATCACGAGAAAAACAAACTATTCCAAGGACAAGAATCTGTGGCATCTCTCGCACGAGGGGCTTGACCTTGAAAATCCCGCGAAGGAACCGCAGTACGACAAAATCCTCGAACTTGGGGTGACGCCGGAGAAAGCGCCCGATAAGGAAGTTTA
Source organism: Caproicibacter sp. (assembly GCA_036824225.1). GTDB lineage: Bacteria > Bacillota > Clostridia > Oscillospirales > Acutalibacteraceae > Thermocaproicibacter. Next base: position 2,063 of record DAITAP010000013.1, read on the forward strand.
TGTCACAATTTCGTTCGAGAAAGGCATTCCGGTCAAGCTCGACGGAGAAACCCTCTGCGGCGTGGATCTGATAGCAAAGCTCAATCAAATCGGCGGGGAAAACGGAATCGGCATTGTGGACATGGTGGAAAACCGTCTGGTCGGGATGAAGTCCCGCGGCGTTTATGAGACGCCCGGAGGGACAATCCTGTACCACGCTCACCGGAAGCTGGAGGAACTGTGCCTTGACCGTGATACGCTCCACTATAAGGAAGGGGTCGCCAACAAATTTGCCGAACTGGTTTACGACGGGAAATGGTATACCCCGTTAAGGGAAGCCCTCTCCGCCTTTGTGGATTCCACTCAGAAGAATGTGTCCGGCGTTGTGAAACTGAAACTCTATAAGGGAAATATCATCGACGCGGGTGCCTCTTCCCCCTATTCCCTCTACGACGAGGAGATTGCCACTTTCAGCGCCGACCACGTCTACCACCAGTCGGACGCGGATGGATTTATCAAGCTTTTCGGTCTTCCCATTACGGTACAGGCAGTGAAAAGGCTGAAAAACGGCGGAGGATCCGGGAAATGATCCAGGCGGGGATTCTCGGCGCGACCGGGTACGCGGGCGCGGAACTGGTCCGCCTGATTTCCGGCCACCCGGACGCGGAGGCGGCGGCCGCCGGTTCCCTCCGCCACGAGGGGGAACCGCTCGATAAAATTTTCCCGGCTTATTATGAACAGTGCGGCCTGATCTGTGAAAACCAGAATACGGTAATCGAAAAAAGCGACGTGGTGTTTGCGGCGCTTCCGAGCGGGCTTTCGCAGGGAATCGCGAAACAGTGCGTTGACGCGGGCAAGGTTTTTATCGACATGGGCGCGGATTTCCGCCTCGAGCGGTATGGAGGCCGCTTTGAGGACAGAAGTCTGCACGAAAAAGCGGTCTACGGCCTTCCGGAACTGTTTCGGGAGAAAATACGCGGCGCGAAGCTGATTGCCAATCCAGGCTGCTACGCGACGGCGGTCCCCCTGGCTCTGGCCCCGGCCCTCATGGCCGGGCTGATTCTGCCGGAAGGAATCATCGCGGACTGCGCTTCCGGCGTGACGGGCGCGGGACGGAAACCGACTCAGGGGACTCATTTTGCCGAGCTGGAAGGAAGTATGGCTCCCTACAAGGCGGGCTGTCACCGCCATACGCCGGAAATGGAGCAGACACTGCGCGCGGTATGCGGGAAAGAGGTAAAAATAACCTTTGTCCCCCACCTTCTGCCGGTTTCCCGCGGGATCCTGGCGACCTGCTACGCGAAACTCGCGCCCGGGGCGGATATGCGGGAAGTGCGGAAGGCATACGAGGAGGCCTGCGGCGGGGAGTTTTTCCTCCGTCTTCTTCCGGAAGGAAGCGTGGCGAATCTCAAAAACGTCCGATATTCCAATTTCTGTGATATTTCACTCCATGAAGATCAGCATTCGGGGACCCTCATTGCGGTCGCGGCCATCGACAATATGGGAAAAGGAGCGGCCGGCCAGGCCGTCCAGAACATGAATCTTGCATTTGGACTAGAGGAAACTGCCGGACTGACCGCAATGCCGCCGGCATTCTGAAAAGGAGACGGAAATGGACAGCTTAGAAAGAGATGTGAAGGGAGGGACTGCCGCGCCGGACGGGTTCCGGGCCGGCGGCATTTCCTGCGGAATCCGGAAAGGCGTTTCCAAACCGGATCTTGCGATGATTGCCTGCGGGGTGCCCTGTGACGCCGCGGCAGTTTATACGAGGAACCTGGTAAAAGGCGCCCCCCTCGGAGTCACCAGGGAAAATCTCAGCGACGGCAGGGCCCAGGCGGTTCTTTGTAACAGCGGAAACGCCAATGCCTGCTGTCAGGACGGACCCGAAAAGGCAAGGCGCATGGGCAGAGCGGCAGCGCGGGCGCTGAAGATTTCGCCCCGGGACGTCATTGTGGCGTCGACCGGAGTCATTGGAGTTCCCCTGCCGATTGAGCCGATAGAGAAAGCGGTGCCGGACCTTGCGGCGTCTCTTTCGAAAGACGGATCGCTTCTGGCGGCGCACGCCATCATGACAACGGATACGGCGGTGAAGAACCTCGCCGTGGAATTTCCTCTGGGGGGAAAAACCGTGCGGATCGGCGGAATTGCGAAGGGTTCCGGCATGATTCACCCGAACATGGGGACGATGCTCTGCTTTCTGACGACGGACGCGGCCATTTCCTCCCCGGCATTAAACGCGGCTCTCCGCCGCGCCGTGGATGAAAGCTTTAATATGGTCAGCGTGGACGGCGACACATCGACCAATGACATGTGCGTCATCCTGGCGGACGGCCTCGCCGGAAACCCGAGGATCGAAAAACCATCCGGAGAGGAGTTCGAGATTTTCTCCAGTGCCCTCAAACGGCTCTGCGTGCGGTTTGCCCGAAAGATCGCGAAAGACGGGGAAGGCGCGACGCGCCTCCTTGTCTGCGCGGTGACCGGGGCAGGGGATCGGGAAAGCGCGAGGCTGGCGGCCAGAGCGGTTGTGCGTTCGAACCTGGTCAAAGCCGCCATCGGGGGTTCGGACGCGAACTGGGGGCGCGTGCTGTGCGCGCTCGGTTACAGCGGTGCCCGGACAGACCCCTCGAAGGCGGACGTGTCGTTTTCTTCGAAGGCGGGAAGCGTCGCTGTCTTTAAAAACGGTGCGGGAATCCCGTTCCGGGAAGATCTTGCGAAAAAGATTCTGTCGGAAGAGGAAGTTACGGTCCGCATTGCTCTCAGAGACGGCGATGCCCGCGCGGAAGCGTACGGATGTGATCTGACCTGCGGCTATGTCAGGATCAACGGAAGCTACCGCTCCTGAAGAAAAGGCAGGAGACGAAAGAATGATGATATCCAACGAAGACAGGGCCAAAGTACTGGTGCAGGCTCTGCCTTATATCCAGGCTCACGCGGGAAAAACCGTGGTGGTGAAATACGGGGGCAGCGCCATGACGGACGAAACTCTCAAAGACGCCGTGATGAGAGACATCGTCCTGATGCAGCTGGTCGGAATCCACGTCGTGCTGGTGCACGGCGGCGGAAAGGCAATCAGCGCGATGCTGAAACGGCTTGGAATTTCCAGCCGCTTTGCCGACGGGATGCGGTATACCGGCCCGCAGAGCATCGGCGTTGTCCAGATGGTGCTGGCCGGAAAAGTCAATAAGGATCTCGTGCAGCTTCTGGAACAGCACAATGGACGCGCGGTGGGCCTCTGTGGTCTGGACGGGGGAATGCTGAAGGCCCGAAAGCGAAAGGGTCCGCCGGATCTCGGATTTGTCGGGGAAATCACCGAAGTAAATCCCGCGCCGCTTTTCAGCGCAGCGCGGGACGGCTATCTGCCGGTCGTCGCGCCCATAGCGGGCGGTGAGAACGGACAGGTTTACAACATCAACGCGGATATTGCCGCGTCCCGCATCGCTTCGGAGCTCAAGGCGGAAAAGCTGATCCTGATGACCGATGTCCGGGGGCTGCTGCGGGATAAAGATGACGAGTCCACCCTGATTCCCGCCGTGAACGTCAGCGACGTGCCCAAACTCAGAAATCAGGGCGTGATTGCCGGCGGGATGGTTCCCAAAGTCGCGTGCTGTGTGGATGCGGTGAGGCGCGGAGTTGGACGGGCGCATATTATCGATGGGCGAATCCCGCATTCCATCCTGGTGGAACTGTTTTCCGACGAGGGAATTGGAACCATGTTTTTTTAAAAGGCGGATTCTTCTGCCGTAATCTGGCTTTTCCATCCGGCGAAAGCGGGATTTATGGGGCGGCTGTCCGCCCCGGCTTTGCGCGGGAAATGGTTTTCATCCCCCTAAAAAAATCAGCGTGGAATTTGACCGCGCCCCTTGTAAAAAGCGCTGTTATTCAAAACACATGTCATCCTTAGGAGGTTCGCCATGAAATTTACGGAAATCAGGGAAAGAGACAAGGCTTATGTCATGCCGACCTATCATCGGTTTCCCGTTGCGCTGGTATCCGGAAAAGGCGCTGTGGCAAAAGATACCGACGGGAGGGAATATGTCGATTTTACCAGTGGAATCGGCGTAAACTGCCTGGGATATGCGGATCCGGAATGGGCAAAGGCCGTAGCCGGCCAGGCAGCGAAGCTTTCGCACTGCTCCAACCTTTTTTACAGCCCTGTCCAGGGTCTCGCGGCGGAGGAACTCTGCCGCTTAAGCGGAATGGGGAAAGTCTTTTTCTGCAATTCCGGCGCCGAGGCAAACGAATGCGCGATCAAGGTAGCGCGCAGGTATGGGGAGAGGCTGCTCGGTTCCGGCCGGACGGAGATTCTTACGCTGAAAAATTCCTTTCATGGACGAACCCTGACGACGCTCGCCGCCACGGGCCAGATGCAGTTCCACAAGGATTTTATTCCTTTGACACCGGGGTTCCGGTACGCGGAACCGGATATGGAAAGCGTGAAAGCGGAGGTCACGGACAGAACCTGTGCCGTGCTGGTGGAACTGATCCAGGGAGAAGGCGGCGTAGTGCCGCTTTCCCGGGAATTTGTCGTCAGTCTCAGAGATTTCTGCACGGTTCACCATCTGCTTTTCATGGTCGACGAAGTGCAGACGGGGGTAGGGCGCACCGGAACATTCTATTGTTACCAGAGCTACGGCGTTGCCCCGGACGTCGTCACAAGCGCCAAAGCGCTGGCGGGAGGGATTCCCATGGGCGCCTGTCTCTGCTCGGAAGGTCTGGGAGAGGGGCTTGGGCCCGGAATGAACGGATCCACGTTCGGCGGGAACCCGATTGCCTGCGCGGGGGCACTTGTCGTGCTGCGGCGCGTAGGCGACCCCGGATTTCTTAAAAAAGTACGCGAAAAGGGCGCTTTTTTCAGAAAGGAGCTCCGCGAAATGACGGGAATCGCTTCCGTAAGAGGGGCCGGCCTGATGCTGGGCGCGAAACCGCAGTGCGGAAGTCCGGAAAAAATCGCTGCCCGCTGCGCGGAAAAGGGTCTTCTGATTCTCACGGCGAAAGATGTGCTGCGCCTGCTTCCGCCGCTGACCGTTACAAAAGAAGAAGTGATGAAAGGTCTGTCCATTTTAAGGGAAACTCTGACGGAATTCCAGTGACCGGAAAAAGGCCTGGCTCTTGACTTTAAAACAGGAGGAAACTATGAAGCATCTGCTAAAACTTCTGGACTTGACAGGCGGGGATATTTCCTCCCTGCTGAATCTTGCCGACCAGCTCAAATATGAGCAGAAACACGGAATCGCCCACCACGTCCTCGCCGGGAAGACGCTTGGCCTGATTTTTAAAAAGGCATCGACGCGCACGCGCGTGTCGTTTGAAGTGGGAATGTATCAGCTGGGCGGACTGCCGATTTTTCTTTCCGCCGGAGATCTGCAGATAGGGCGCGGCGAACCGGTGCAGGACACGGCACGGGTGCTGTCGCGCTATCTGGACGGCATTATGATCCGCACCTTTAAGCAGTCGGAGGCGGAAGCCCTCGCGCGCTACGGTTCGATCCCCGTAATCAACGGGCTTACGGATTTTTCTCACCCGTGCCAGGTCCTTGCGGATCTGATGACCGTGCGGGAATATAAAGGCGCGCTGGAAGGACTGAAATTGTGCTTTATCGGCGACGGGAACAACATGATGAATTCGCTGATCGTCGGCGGGTTGAAGATGAAAATGGAAGTTTCCGTCGCCTGCCCGAAAAATTACAATCCAGCCGCGCAGGTGCTCGATTTCGCGCGGACCCACCCGGCATTTTCGCTGACGCACGATCCCCTGGAAGCGGCCGCGGGCGCCGACGTGCTGGTAACCGACGTCTGGGCATCCATGGGGGAAGAATCCGAGGCTGCCCAGCGCCGTCTGGCGTTTCAGGGCTACCAGGTAAACGAGAAAGTCCTGGCCGCGGCAAAACCCGGCGCCCTGGTACTCCACTGCCTGCCTGCCCACCGCGGGGAAGAAATCACCGCCGAGGTGTTTGAAGCTCACGCAAAGGAAATTTTTGACGAGGCTGAGAATCGTCTCCATGCCCAGAAAGCCGTTCTTGTAAAATTATTGGGAAAGCAGTAAAACGGGAAAAAGCAGGTCTCCCTCCCCCCCTCATTCTGCAGATCCACCAGAGTCCGCGCTCCGCATAAAGGGGGGCACCGGCCCATCCTATGGACCAGGAAGGAGAGAGTTTTTCCGTCTTAAGGAACCGCTGATTTCAGAATTTTCTTTCCATTCCTTCGGAAAAAGGATATAATGATCGATGGGGATATTTCATTAACTAGAAAGCAAAAAGGTGAGTGTGGAATGGAAACGGAAAAAATCCTGAAGCAGATGACAACGGATGAAAAATTGACGTTTCTGACAGGTGCCGACACCTGGAATACGGTTGGCTTTGAGCGTCTTGGAATTCCGCAGGTGCGGATGTCCGACGGACCTTACGGGCTCCGCAAGGTTGAAAAATCAGAGGACGGGAAGGAACACACGGTGCCTGCCGTATGTTTCCCGACGGCCTCCGCCGTCAGCGCTACCTGGAATCCTGACCTTGCGTACCGCATGGGCAGGGCGCTTGCGGGGGAATGCATCGACAACGGCGTGAATATCCTTCTGGGACCGGGCGCAAACATGAAACGATCTCCGCTTTGCGGCCGTAATTTTGAGTATTATAGTGAAGATCCCATTCTGGCGGGACGCATGGGCAGTGCCTATGTGCGCGGGCTTCAGAGCCGGGGGATCGGCGCGAGCCTTAAGCATTTCGCCTGCAACAGCCAGGAAACGGACCGCCTTTATAGCAGCAGCGAGATGGATGACCGGACCCTGCGGGAAATTTACCTGAAAGCGTACGAGATCATCGTCAAAGAGGCAAAGCCATGGACGGTAATGTGTGCGTATAACAGGCTGAACGGGGTTCACTGCAGCCAGAATCCTTACCTGCTGGACGAAATCCTGAGGAAGGAATGGGGGTATCAGGGCACCGTTATTTCCGACTGGGGCGCCGTCCATGATCGCCCGGCGGCATTAAAAGCGTCGCTCGAACTGGATATGCCCTATTCCAAAGACAGCCTTCCTGCCCTCAAGAGGGCCTATGAGGCCGGAGAGATTACCGACGGGGAAATTAACCGGGCGGTGCTTAGCCTGCTGAATCTCGTAAAAAAGGTGGAAGACGCGGAACCTCTTCGCCGGCAGAACCCGGATACCGTGCAGGAACGCCTGGATCTGGCCCGGAAAATTGCGGAGGAGGCGGTTACCCTTCTGAAAAATGAAGACGGTGTCCTTCCCATTGACGAAAAGAAGGTCCGCAGGGTAGCGGTGATTGGAGGATGCGCGGAACACCCCTTTATTCAGGGGGGAGGCAGCGCGTGCGTCAGTCCGGTGCGCGCGGACGCCCCGCTGGATGCCTTGCGCAGCGCGCTGGGAGACCGGGTAAGTTACTCCAAAGCTTACAGCTACTGGGGCAATTCCTATCGGCCGGATATTTTCGAGATCCGCGAAGCTCTGGATACGGCAGCCGGAGCGGACGCCGCCGTCGTGTTTGTGGGAGAGAACAGCTCGGTCGAAACCGAAGGATCCGATCGTGTTTCGATCCGTCTGCATCCTGCCTTTGAAAAACTGATTCAGCAGGTGGCAAAAGTCAATCCCAATACCATTGTAGTTGTCCAGGCGGGATCTGCCATTGATATGAGCGCGTGGATCCACAGCGTGAAAGGCGTTGTGTTCAGCTGGTATACCGGCAGCTGCGGGGCGGAAGCGCTTGCGGATGTTCTTCTCGGCCGCGTCAACCCGAGCGGAAAACTATCCGAGACCTTCCCGCTTTCCCTGGAAGACACCCCCGCTTACGGTTCTTATCCCAGCACGCCGGTTTCCTGGTACGGAGAAGGGGTCTTGATGGGATACCGGTATTATGACGCCTTGGACAGAGAGGTGCTGTTCCCGTTTGGATACGGCCTGTCCTATACGTCGTTCGAATATTCGGATCTCCGCCTGTCCTCTCCCCGGCTGGAGAAGGGAAAACCGCTTTCCGTTTCTCTCCGCGTGAAAAATACCGGGAACAGGACGGGGAAGGAAACCGTGCAGATCTATGTTTCCGATCCGGCATCCACGGTCCGCAGACCGAAGAAGGAACTGAAAGGCTTTCAGAAAGTGGAACTGAAACCCCGGGAAGAAAAGACAGTGACCATCACTCTAAACGGGGATGATTTTGCCTTCTATTCCCCGGTTTACCGCCGCTGGGTTGTGGAAAAAGGCGTTTTTCAAATTCTGGCGGGCGCCTCTTCGCGCGATATCCGGCTGTCCGCAGAAATTACTTATTAATATTCAGCAAAGTTTTAAAGGGGAGGGCCAGCGCCGTACGGCGCCGGCCCTCCCTTTGACCTTTCGGAAAAGCATTGACAAACAGATGGGGAAACACGATAATAAAAAGGATGGCATAAGGCCTCTCTGCGGGCTGATGAAATCCAGAAAAAAGGCGGATTGTTGAATGATAAAAAAAACAGCAGCGGCCATACTGGCGGCCGCATGGATGGTTCTGCTCACTTCGTGCAGCGCCGGTGAATTTGGAGTTTCCTCCGCGACCGGGGGAAAAGCGCTCGAGTCTTCCACCTCGGCAGCCGCGGGCAGCGTCGAGGACACCCTGGAGGGGCTGGAGAAATATCTGTCGCAGAATGCTTCCGTGTCGGGAAAAGCGGAAGAGATGCGGGCGGATATTATCGGTGCAAAAAAGGGTGTGCGGTATCAGTACGGCTATAACGGAAAAAACAATGTCACGCTGGAGCTCTACGAATTTGACAAGGACAACCTCAATGAGACGGCCAGGAAAGTCCTGTCGGAGATCAAGGAAAAAGGGAGTTTTTCCCTGATGGGGGGAAAAGTGCCCGGCGTTCTTTCAGACAGCGGAAAATATCTGATGATTTACCGCAATTCTGCGGATGACAGCGAGAACAAAGCATATGGCAAGAAGCTGGAGAAGCTTTTTCGCTCTTTTAAGAAAGAATGAAATCCGGGGAACGAAAGAGAAAAAACGGTTATGATTTCTGAAAATGGGGGAATTGAAATTGGCAGAAATAAAGGCTTTCCGTGCTCTGCGCTATACGGAGGCGGCAGGGGATATTTCTACGCTGGTATGCCCGCCTTACGATGTCATTTCGGAAAAAGAACGGCTTGCTCTGCTCGCCCACAATCCCAGAAACGCCGTACGGCTGGAATTGCCCAAACAGCAGGACGAAAAAGGTGAAAACCCGGACAATTCCACGCGGGAAACATCCCAGGATCCCTATGCGCTGGCTGGAGAAACGCTGCACGCGTGGATCTCGGACGGCACGCTGAGACAGGATACGGATCCCGGCCTTTATATTTATGAAGAGGAATTCGATGCGTTTGGGGAACGGAGAAAGGTAAAAGGCTTTTTCTGCCTCGTAAAACTGGAGGAATTTTCAAAGGGAATCATCCTTCCCCACGAAGAGACCCTGTCAAAAGCGAAAGAGGATCGGTTCCGCCTCATGAAGGCGACGGGCTGTAATTTCAGCGGGGTTTACTCGCTTTACATGGATGAAAACGGCGCTACAAGCGGGAAACTGGATGCGCTTTCTTCGGGCCGGCCCCGATACGAGTTCTCGATTGGACCGATCACCCACCGACTCTGGCTTGTCAATGATCGGGAAGGAATCGAATCCATCTGCAAGGACTTCGCACCGCGAAAGCTTTATATCGCGGACGGCCACCACAGGTATGAAACCGCTTTAAATTACCGGAACTGGAAGCGGTCGGAAAAGAATGACTGCGAGGGCGACAATTATGTGATGATGATGCTGGTAAACATGAAGGAAAAGGGCCTGACAGTTTTCCCGACGCACCGGCTGGTGCACGGCCTTTCAGACTTCAGCGCTTCCAGCCTGTTAAAGAAGTGCGGAGAAAATTTCAGCCTTCAGAAAAGGGAGGACATCGATACGGCGGGATCCGTTCTGCAAAAGCTCGGGAAGGAGGGAAAACAGGCCTTTGCGCTTTATACGGGCGGGCCGGAATGGTTCCTCCTGGTACTGAAGGAAAAATCGGCCGCCGCCGAGGCTTTGCGGGGAAAAAGTGAAGCTTACCGCGGACTGGATGTTTCTGTGTTGCACAGTTTAATCCTGGAAAAATTCCTCGGCATCAACCGGGAAAACATGAAAAACCAGAAAAATCTTTCCTATACGCGCTCCGCAGAGGAAGCGGTTGATTCCGTCCGCAGGGGAGAGAGCCAATGCGCATTCCTGCTTAACCCTACGCGCGTGGAGCAGATCTGTGACGTAGCTGCCGCGGGGGAAAAGATGCCTCAAAAATCCACGTATTTTTATCCGAAGCCGCTGACAGGCCTTGTTTTTAACCGCTTGTCCACTTCATGCTGAGGAAAAAAGGTCCGCATAAGGTTTGAAAAATTCTTATTTTTTAAGCGTGGAGGAAGAATTCGGAACCTTCTTTTTGCCATTACGGTATCGGTAAAATAAAAAACCGGCGACGGCGAATGCAAGACCGAGAGCCAGAAGAAAAACCGCAAGGCCATAGTTCCCGCTGCTGAGCGCTCCTCCGCCGGAGGAACAGATTAAGAGGGTGGGGATGCGCGCGGCAGTGGAGATGAACAGAAATCGCTTAAAATCCTGAGGCACCATGCCCGCCGTGAAGATAAACAGCCGTTTGGGGGTTCCGGGAATCAGGAAGATAATGAAAGTGGCAGTATCCCGCACCCGCTCGCTGCGAAACCAACGAACATTTCTCTGCAGGTTCTTTGGGATGAACAAATCCACCAGCCGATGGCCGTACATTTTTGTAATATAAAAGATCATGGAAGTAGAAATCAGCACGGAACAGACGGTCAGGGCACAGCCCTGCACGTGTCCGAAAATATAACCGCCGGCTACGGTGGTAAGTTCCAGAGGGATAGGCAGAAAGCCCTGGAGAATCTCGATACCGAGGAATGCAATGCGCCCAAAGGCACCCTGGGACTGAACAAACAATCGCATTTTCTGGGGATCTGAAGCAAGCCGCATTAGCGGCCGGAAGAGCTGGACGGTTATGAATAGGAACAGGGCGGTAATCCCCGCAAGGATCGTCCAGCCGAGCACCTGCTGCCTTAGCGGGACGGTTTCTCTTCCGATGTGGCTGCGTCGGGGAGGACGGTGACGCAGCCTGCTCCGGCGAACACCGGAAAAAATAATTTTCATTGGTTCTCCTCTGCCGCTTCCCGAAGCCGCTCAATTTCTCCGGCATAACCGGGAAGATCATTTGGCGTTTCCAGGATAAACGGAAGATCGCGCAGAAGAGGGTGGGTGACAATATGGGCGAATGCTTCAAACCCAATGTGTCCAGACCCTATTTTTTCATGCCGGTCCTTTCGGCTTCCAAGATCGTTTTTGCTGTCATTCAAATGAACCGCTTTCAGATTCTTCATCCCGACAATTCGGTCAAACTTTTCCAGTACGGAGTCAAGATCATCTCGAATATTATAGCCGGCATCAAATACATGACAGGTATCCAGGCAGACTCCCAGTTTTTGGGGACAGGCGACACCGTCTAAAATTCTTCGCAGTTCCTCAAAACTGCGTCCAATTTCGGTTCCCTTGCCAGCCATGGTTTCCAGCAGAACCGTTGTAGACTGCGTGGGCCGGAGAACCGTATTCAAGGCTGTACATAGGAGGCGGATTCCCTTCTCTGTTCCCTGACCGCAGTGGCTGCCGGGGTGAAAATTATAATAATTTCCCGGGATATATTCCATTCTGGCAAGATCGTCAGCGAGGACAGAAAGAGCAAACTCGCGCGTTTTCTCTTGAGCGGAACACACATTCAGCGTATAGGGCGCATGAGCCAGAATTGGTCCAATCCCGTTCTCTTTTGAAAAAAGGAGATAATTTTGAATATCTTCGGGATCCAGTTTCTTCGCTTTTCCGCCGCGGGGGTTGCGGGTAAAAAACTGGAACGTGTTTGCACCGATCTTTTTTGCGGTTCGTCCCAT
>DAITAP010000013.1:13989-20693 GCA_036824225.1 Caproicibacter sp.
GAGAAGGCCTTTCGATGCGGAAAGATGGCAGCCGATGCGGAGCACGGGACATTCCTCCTTCGCTTTTCCCCTGGAGATTCTATCTTACCACAAACTTCCGTTCCAGGCAAAGGAAAAATCAGTTAAGCCCTCTTTCACAAAACGACTGCGAAGGTGGTTCTATTTTGGAAGGTTCCTTCTTTAAAGGATGCGCGGAGAGAAAAATCCTGTCCGGTTATTCTCGAGCGCGTACTGGGAACCGCTGGAGGAGATTTCAGAAGGAAATCCAGCAGTCAACTTTGGAAACGGTGTTTCCAGAAAAGAAGGACAGGAACCGGGAAAATGGTTTCTGTCCTTCTTTTCTGCCCTGTTACTATATGTTTTGGCAAATATATGGAATCTTTTGAAGCTGCTTTTTCTTGTCTGGATGCTTGGTTTATTTACGGGATTTCAAACTCGTCAGGTTTCTTCCAGAAAACGGCGAAGCGGACGGTAAAGAGCCAGACCGACTACGAGGCAGATAAGGAAATCCGGCAGAAGGAAGGATCCATTATAGGCAAGGGAGTAGAGGAAAACATGATTACCCCATTCCTTTGGAAGCCAGGAAGCAAAAGCTGTCACTCCGGAGATCACATGGAATACAAAGCGCAGGACGACAGCGGTAGTAAGGCCTCCTATGAAACGGCCGAAACCTTTCCCATAAATTCCGGCAAGCCCGAGGGCTGAAAATGCCAGAATATAGTCAAAAATGAAAGAAGCCGCAAGAGCTTGGGGCGTCAGTCCCCAGGAAAGAGCTGCACTCAAGTCGATCAGCAGCTGAATTACACCGTAAGTAAAACCTGTCAGGAGTCCCCATTTAGGGCCGTATTTATATCCTATCAACAGGACAGGCAGCATGCTGCAGAGTGTAACGGATCCGCCCAAAGGCATCTGATAGATTTTTACCAGGCTGAGGACCGTAGAAAGGGCAATCAGGATAGCGCTTTCTACCAGCCTTAAATTAGTGGCGCTCAGTCCCGCTTTTTTTTCATTCGTCATTTTGATATCCCTCCATCAAGAAATCAATCAAAGCCGTCTTAAAACTTGCACCGCATTTGGATAGTACTGGGGAGGCCTTAAAAAAGAACGCCTCCGCGGAATGCGCGGGGGCGTTTGTTTTTTGAATTTGCTTCCCTACGCTGGCATTATCCAGATCAGGTTTACGGGTTGGAAACGCGGAACCGTTTCCTCTCAGCCGGGATTTCCCAGCACCCCTATTCAGTTTCGCTCTCTATGATACAGCGGGATACGAAAATTGTCAACCGAAAATTCAGCCTTCCAGAACCTTAACGTAGTAATAACGGGTACGTGGCCCGTCAAATTCGCAGAAATATACAGCCTGCCAGGTGCCGAGCGTAAGCCGGCCGTTTTCTACCGGAATGGATACGCTTGAGCCGACGCAGGCAGACTTAAGGTGAGCGGTAGAATTCCCTTCCGCATGACGGAATTCCGCGTTTTGGGGAAACGCTTTGGAAAGGCCTAACAGAATATCATGCCGGACATCGGGATCCGCGTTTTCATTGATCGTAACGGCTGCGGTCGTATGCGGGCAAAACACCACACAAAGGCCTTCCGAAATCCCGCTGTCTTCCACGGAACGCTCCACTTCATCCGTAATATCCGTTAAACTTTCTTTTTCTGTTTGTAAACGATGCCTTTTCAGCATCAAAAACCGCCTCCCGGAATATTGATGAAAATTCTGACGTTTTGCCGGATTTCAAGTCTTTTGAAAGAGTACCTTTTCAAGGTCAGCAACGGAAAGCGCAAAGACGGATCCCCCCGCGCGACTGATTTCTTCTTTTGTGCCGAAGCCATACAGAACCCCAACAAACGAAACTCCCGCTTTGTGTGCACCGGAAGCGTCAAATTTCGTATCTCCGATCATCACCGTGTCCCGGGCCGATACACCCAGATTTTTCAGCACCTGCGAAATGAGGGCCTCTTTTCCACCCCCGCGATCTGTTTCGTCTGCGGCGGAAATCATGTCAAAATGCGGGGATAGTCCGAAATGATCTAGGACTTTTTTAGCCATGGATCCGGGCTTTGATGTGGCAACAGCCAGTTTGGTTCCAGCTGCGCGCAGATGATCCAGAAGTTCCGGAATGCCGTTATACACCCTGTTGTCAAACAGTCCTTCGGATCCATAAATTTTTCGAAAGCGCCGCACCGCCTCCTCGGCTTCCGGCGAGGACATTTTACAGAGAATGCGAAAACTGTCCCAGGTAGGAGGACCGATGAAACGTCGCAGAGTATCCTGTGGCGGAACCGGTCTTCCCATCGAAATCAATGTCTTTCGCACCGAGCTGATAATCCCCGAGCCAGAATCTGTCAGAGTACCATCCAGATCGAAAATCACGAGGGAATATTTAAGATTCATGGAAAATCCTTTTGCGAGATCTGGCCTTTTCCACAAAATGCTCGATATTCACGCTTACTCGTTCATGATCGCAGGAAGCGACCAGTCCGGATTCGTCCTCTGCTGTGAGATGAAAGTGGAAAAGCCGTCCTTCTTGAGAGGTCAATTCGGCTTTCACCGTCAGTTTTGCTCCAAGCGGAGTGGGAGCCGTATGATCGATGTTGATTTTTGTGCCTACCGTGGTCCGTCCCTGTGTCAGATATGATTCTGCCAGTTTGGCAGCGGCGTTTTCAAACATCGCCGCAACCGCGGGCGTTGCCAGGACAGGCAGGGATCCGCTGCCTACGTTCTGGGCGAGCATTTTTTCGGTTACCGTATATTCTTTTTCAAATTTGCTGTATGCCATTGACAATTGTTCCTCCGTCTTGAAGCTTCTATTTTTTCTGCGATTCCGCCTTTTGACCTTATTATACCATGAGGGAAGAAAAATTCCAGACATTCCGGGAGGGGATTCCACCAAATCGGCAGATTGTCCTGTTTTATACTGTCCAACTCTCTGGTTTCATGGTATAATAAAATATATTTCCGCAGGGTGCGGAGCGGGGGGTATCTCATGTCCAAATCCGGCTTACCTGAGAAGGGAATGGGCCGCATCCACTGCATGGATGAAATGCGCGGCGTTGCCGTTTTCTGCATGATATTTTTCCACGGATTTTATACGGCGGGCTTTCTGTTTCACAATAGAGTGGGAGCCTATTATTTCCGCTTTTTTACACCCGCGGAACCATTTTTTGCCGCGCTTTTTATATTTATTTCGGGAATTGCCTGCAATCTGTCTCATTCGAACCTTGAAAGGGGCTTGAAACTGCTGGCGGTGGCACTGGGCGTCACTTTGGTAACGGGCGTTTTTTTGCCGGAAGATATTATCACTTTTGGTATCTTACATTTTCTTTCCGTATGCATGATAGCCTGCGGCCTTTTGAAAAAGAAAATTGACCGATGCCGGTTTTCCTGGAAGCAGCCGGCCGGATGCGCTGTTTTTTATGCCTTGACACGGGAAGTACCCCAGGGATTTTTGGGACCAGGAGGATTCTTTTCCTACCCTGTTCCGAAGACGCTTTATGCTTTTCCATGGCTTGCGCCGATTGGCTTGCCGGGTCCAGGTTTTCTAAGCGCCGATTATTTTCCCCTGATACCCTGGGCGTTTATGTATGCGGCGGGTGTTTTTATAGGAAAACTGGCCAAAACAGGGAAATTTCCCGCCTGGCTGTATCCGGAGCGTGTCCCGGTTCTATCATGGTTCGGGCGTCACGCCCTTTTGCTTTATATCATTCATCAGCCGGTGATTTACGCTTTCTGTCTGCTGTTTTCCCGAATTCCATGGCCAGACTAAAGTATTGCGTATTTATTTATGATTTTTGGCAACCGAAGGAGAAGATCAAAACATGAAACTAGGGATCGTCGGGCTTCCCAATGTTGGAAAGAGCACGCTGTTTAACGCTATTACCAATGCGGGAGCCCAGGCTGCAAATTATCCGTTTTGTACCATTGAACCCAATATAGGGATTGTTTCGGTGCCAGACAAACGGCTTGACTGGCTGTCCAATCTCTACCACCCTCGCAAATACACTCCCGCGACCATTGAATTTGTCGACATCGCCGGACTTGTGCGCGGTGCTTCCAAAGGCGAGGGCCTCGGAAATAAATTTCTGGCCAATATCCGTGAGTGTGACGCGATAGTCCACGTTGTCCGCTGTTTTATAAATGGTGACGTCGTCCATGTAGAGGGCAGTGTGAATCCAAAGCGCGATATCGAAACCATTAACCTCGAGCTGATCCTGTCGGACCTTGAAGTTCTGGATCGAAGAATTGAAAAAACGAAAAAAATGCTGAAGATGGATAAAAAATATCAGAAGGAACTGGATTTTTTCCTCCGGGTCCGTGAAACGCTGAATGCTGGAAAAGCGGCTAGAACGGTAGAATGCACGGAAGATGAAGCGGCACTGCTTGCATCGGTTTCCCTGCTAACGGCGAAGCCGGTAATCTTTGCCGCCAATATGAGTGAAAACGACTTTAAGGGCGGCATTGAAAACAACGCTTTCTTCCAGGAAGTTAAAAAGGCTGCCAGGGACGAAGGAGCGGCCGTACTCCCTATCTGCGCAGAAACTGAGGCGGAAATCGCCGGGATGACGCTGGAGGACAAAAAGCTCTTCCTGGAAGACATGGGGGTCGAAGAATCGGGTTTGGATCGGCTGATTCGCGAATGCTACGGGCTGCTGGGATTGATCAGCTTTTTAACTACCGGGGAAGAGGAAGTCCGAGCATGGACCATCCGGAAAGGAACCAAAGCACCGCAGGCGGCAGGCAAGATCCATTCAGATTTTGAACGCGGCTTTATCCGCGCGGAAGTCGTCGCGTTTAAAGATCTGAAAGAATGCGGCAATATGAATGCTGCAAAAGAGAAAGGGCTCGTTCGTTCCGAGGGCAAAGATTATGTAATGCAGGACGGCGATGTGGTTCTGTTCCGTTTTAACGTATAAACTTAGTTTTAAAGGAGAAATATAAATGAAGCTTACGGAAAAGACCCTGAGCCGAAAGAACATTTATCATGGCAGAATATTAGATTTTCATGTTGATCAGGCGCAACTGGAAAATGGACGAGTCGTAACGAGGGAATGCGTGGATCACTGCGGCGGCGTAGCGGTTGCCGCCTTGACGGAGACCAATGAGGTCTATTTTGTGCGCCAGTATCGATATCCATACCATGAAGCGTTGCTGGAAATTCCCGCCGGCAAAATAGAGCCGGGGGAGAGCCCGCTTGAGGCAGGCCGGCGCGAACTGCGTGAAGAGACCGGCGTAACCGGAGAAAATTTTGTCGACATGGGCAAGCTGTATCCCTCACCCGGTTATGCGAATGAGATTATTTATCTTTATGCCTGCCGGGTGCGTTCCCATGGAGAAAATGATCTGGATGAAGGCGAATTCCTTGAGGCGGAGAAGCTTTCCCTAAAAAAGGCGGTCTCTCTTGTCATGGAGGGAAAAATACCGGACGCAAAAACTCAGGTCCTGATTCTGAAAACCGAAGCGGCCGGATATGGAAAATTTTCCAGAGTGAAAAAATAGATTTCGTGAATCCGAACCGGGATTCCCGGGACTTCAGGGATGGGATGAATGTATGGCGGCACGGATCAAAGGGCTACGATCTGGCCGCCGCGGAAAAAGCCGCAAAGCAGGAACCTGCTCTAAAAATTACGCGCTGTCCATAAGTATCCGCATTCCGCCGCGCGGCGGAATGCGGAGCAATAAATTCAAACTCTTCGGGTAAGTTTTCGTGACGGCGGATCCCAAAATACCACGCAGACCTGCAGAGCGCCTGTAGGTTTGTCATGAAGACCTTCCCTACGGGGGGAGTAAGTCCGGCTTTTCAAAAGGACTTGGTTGCTCCTAAGAACAAAGTTAACTGCAGAAACGATGATCCCCGATTACGGTGATGACGGGGCGGGACCAAATCCAGGAACTGGTAGCTTTCGCGGGATTATAATAATATATCGCACCGCCCGAGGGATCCCAGCCGTTGATGGCGTCGCGTGCGGCTCGGTAAGCGGAGTCAGACACCGGTGCGTTAATACCACCGTCGTTTACGCAGGAAAAAGCTCCCGGCTGGTAAATCACGCCTGCCAGCGTATTGGGGAAAGACGGATGCTCAATCCGGTTTAAAATCACAGCGCCGACGGCCACCTGACCTACATATGGTTCCCCCCGTGCTTCGGCTGAAATTACCCGTGCAAGCAGGTTGATGTCGCTGTTGCTGTAACCGCCTCCCGTACTCCCGGTAGGAAGGCCGATAGCGGCAAGCGTGGCCGGACCCGCAATTCCGTCGGCTGTCAGTCCGTTTTTACGCTGAAAAGCAATTACTGCGCTCCTTGTGCCGGAACCATACACCCCGTCTACCGTTCCCTTATAATAGCCCCAATTTTTCAGACGGGTCTGAATCTGCCGCACTTCATTCCCTGTTGAACCGACTTTTGAAAGAACGCTAAGTGAGCTGCCGGATCGTATGACCACGGTGATCACCAAAATGTTTAAAAGGAGAATCACAAGGATTCGCCAGAGATATTTCCAGTCCGCTTTCGTAAAAACCAACCCCTTTCTCTCAATTTTCCCGTCTGCGACTTGGTTTATCCGTCCATAAGGGAAAATATACAAAGGTCAGTTTGTAGGGAACTGCTGTGCCCTGTTTACTATATGGGTTGGTGAATGATCTCAGCGGATGGTCGAGATTGGGGATGTGCGCCGCTTTGCCCACAGAGGCTCCCTGGCTGCTTTTGCG
>DAITAP010000014.1:0-20585 GCA_036824225.1 Caproicibacter sp.
ATTCGTTCGCTGCCCAAAATGCCTGCATTTCAAGCCAGTCATCTGGCAGCCTAGCAGACTAGAACTTCGAACTGTCCAGATAGCATAATTATTAATAAAAAAAGCGTATATACCTGATGCATCAAAAAATTCCGATGTACTGATTTTCTTGCTGTTTTATTTTGGCAGTCTCGAATTTTCCTCCTTTCATGGAAGGAGGTCTTCATTAGGAAACGCCCAACACCGTTCAAGCTGCACTAATTTCTTTTATTGAAATATTGTGGATGTCTGTCTCGGTTTTAGCTAGCGTCCCTCATTCAGTCTGTCCGGGTAATTCTTCCCGGGACAGCTTTTGCCGATGGGTAGATCAAAGTCAAAATAAAAGTTCCGGCCTTTTCCCCAGTTCCCAAAAGCATATCCCGCCAGGACCTGCGTCTCTTAGCTGTTTCAGCTTTTTCACTCCAGACAGGTCCCAGTCTGACCCGTAACCCTAATTCTGTTCCGCACGAAGCCGTATCCCAGAGGTTGACAAAGTTCCAATCTGCTGATAGGATGATCTTTAATGTTTGTTTAATTCTGGGGGAAATCCGATGGATTACGGTTACCTGTGCGGCATTGCGGTGGGGCTCGCAATGGATGCCTGCGCCGCCAGCATTACCAGCGGGGCGTGCATGCGTCGCGTCCGGTTTCCTTTCGCGCTGAAAATATCCTTTCTGTTCGGCTTTTTTCAGGCGCTGATGCCAATGGCCGGCTGGCTGATCGGAAAGGCTGGGGAAGATATCATCCGCTCTTTAGATCACTGGATTGCGCTGATCCTGCTCGGGTATCTGGGAGGTAGCATGATCTGGGAGTCCCATAAGAAAAAAATGGACGGTGAGGCTTGTCCCGTTCAAGATGACATTCCTCTCAAAAGGCTCCTCGCCATGGCCGTCGCCACCAGCATTGACGCCCTTGCGACCGGAATCGTTCTCCCGACGGCCGTTGGGGCTGGTACTCCGGCCCGGATGGCAGTTTCCGTACTGATCATCGGTATGATCACTTTTTTTATCTGCCTAATTGGCGTCTATGCGGGACACCGGTTCGGCACTTTCTGCGCGGGGTACGCCGAAACAGCCGGCGGTGTGGTTTTAATCACAATCGGCGTGAAAATCTTCATCGAGCATATGTTCCTGGAATGACGGAAAAAGCCCGCGGAAAGAAAAGCCGCGGGCTTTTTCCGTTCAAGGTTATCCACAATATCATATGCCAGGGAAGGGAATTTAAGTTTTCCGCCGCTTCATATTTCTAAGACCTTGTTTCATCTTTTCCAGGAAGACTTGGGCGGTTATAACACCCCGAAAAGGGTTTTTGCAGAATGATCGTCTAAAATTTTTGAACTTTTTCTATCCGCATTTTTCAGCATGTCGTGAAGCTTTTCCTCAACGGTTTTTTTGATAAAAACGCTGACATCAATCCCGCGCATATCAAAGAACAGGAGCGGGTTATCATCGAGGCGGCTGCCAATTCCATATAAAACAGCGGCAACGTGTTTGCACATACTCGCCCAGTCCGGGCAGCTGCAGGAGAAATGGATTTCCTGCGGTTTAGGGAAAAGCCCAATTCTGGGGTCGGTTAAAAGTGATTTTAAACTGGAAGAGAAATTACCGTTTACGAGGGCCTCCAGATTTTCAATGCTTCTTCCAAAAACTTTCAAGGCAGCCTGATAGCGGTCTCTTGGCATGGGATCAATTAGGATCTCAATTTTATAGGGCGTTTTGCGGGAGCCTTGAACCCGGGCTCGAATCGTACCACCTTCCATTTTCAGATCGATCACCGCCCCAGCGCGTACGTAGCTTTTTCCGCGACCGATGCGGTTGTCATAGTCGGCATAACGCTCGAGATTTTCGCACCACGCCGCACCCCACCATGTGCGTGCGATCTTCCGTCCCTGAATCACGACAGGATCCAGTTTTCTGGAACGAGGGGATTTATTTTTACTCTTTTCCGCTTTTCCCCGCAGCTCTTCCGCTGACAGGTGGTGATAGAATTCATCATAACCCCGCAAAAATCAGCACCTCCGTTCCTTTAACCGCAACAGATGGATAAGATCCCTGTTGTTCAGTTCTGTTATCCAGTTTTCACCGCCAGAACCGATGACATCCTGTGCAAGCTTGCTCTTGTTCGAAATCATGGTATTGATTTTTTCTTCTATCGTTCCGGATGAAATCAGCTTATAGACCATTACATCCTTTTTTTGCCCAATGCGGAAGGCCCTGTCTGTCGCCTGGTTCTCCACAGCCGGATTCCACCACCGGTCAAAATGGATCACATGGTTGGCGGCCGTAAGGTTCAGCCCAACACCTCCCGCTTTAATTGACAGTATCATATAAGGCACATAATCTTCTCCTTGGAACTGCTCCACAAGCTTTGTCCGCTTCCCTGCCGGAATACCGCCGTGGATTACCAGGCCTTCGCGGTGAAATATATTCTCCAGATACCTGCTAAGAGGCCTCGTCATTTCCCTAAACTGCGTAAAGACCAGCACGCGTTCCCTTTTTTCATATATCGTCTCACAAAGGTTGCCGAGGACCAGAAATTTTCCGCTCTCCTCCGGAAGAAAAGAATCCTGCCCCAGATACTGGTCGGGATGATTGCAGATCTGCTTAAGCTTGGAAATTGCCGCCAGAACAAGCCCTTTCCGATGGATTCCCTCTGCATTCTGCAGTGAATGCTCCAGTTCATCCACCGTATGGCGGTAAAGTACAACCTGCTTTTTAGAAAGATCGGCATAGGTTAAAATCTCGGTTTTGTTCGGCAGGTCTGAGATTACATTCTTATCGGTTTTGAGGCGCCGGAGAATAAAAGGGGCAATGATTTTCCGCAGTCTCGCATAGCCGCCCGCGTCATCCGATAGGCTTTTTGTGAATGAAGAAAATTCTTTCATGGTTCCCAGCAGGCCGCTGTTTATAAAATCAAACAAGGACCATAGATTGGATAAATTGTTTTCAATCGGCGTGCCTGTCATGATAATGCGCATCCGGCTTTTAAGCTGTTTGATGCTTTTAGTCTGCTTTGCTGCCGGATTTTTTATTGCCTGGGCTTCATCCAGCAGCACTGCGTTCCATTGGATTTCCTGAAGCGGTTTCTGCCGCATGGCCATGGCATACGTGGTGATGGTCAAAAACTTATTCGGGGGATCGCCGGAAGCAGCGGACGCTTTCCCATGAAGGATGGAATAGGGCATTTCCGGGGTGAAACGCTCAATTTCCCTTTGCCAGTTTCCCAGAAGAGACGCCGGGACAATCAGCAGAACCCGTCCGCCCTTTTCCGTCCGCATCCGTTCCAGAAAAGCAAGCGCCTCTAAGGTTTTGCCAAGTCCCATATCATCGGCGAGACATGCGCCGAAACCCAGGGAATCCATATCGGAAAGCCATGTAAAACCGGTTTTCTGATAAGGGCGCAGCACGGCGTGAAGGCTGTCCGGCACTTTGGGAACATCCGCCCCTATCGGATTCTGCATGCGGTTTCTCAGCGATCGAAGCCACTGACCATTGGTAATCTGGATATCTTCCGAACCCCTGGATGGTGCGTCAATCTCCCCACGCAGCGCTTCAGCCAGCGAGATGTTCCCGCCCCGAATCCTGTCACAGGCAGAAAGCAAATCTTTTAGTTTCGCGTGGTCTATTTCCACCCACTTTCCTTTTAGAAATGCCAGGCCTTCTGTCTGCGCAAGAAGGGCATCGATTTCTTCCCGCGTCAGTTCCTTACCGTCGAACATCAGGCGGGGAACCGTATCAACAAGGGTGTCCAAGCCCAAAAGGGAAGGCTTTTTTTCTCCAATGGAAACGGAAAGCTGGATTGCCGTCTGCCTTTTCTTCCACCAGTTGGGGACCCGGCAGAGTATGCCAGCTTCCTCATAGATCGGTATTTCCTTAAGAAAAGTATATGCTTCCTTTGAGGTCAGGCGCAAAGGGTGAAACAGCTCCCCGCTCTCCATAAGTCCGCTGATAAAATTGCTTTTTCCCGCCGCCTGTCCGAGGCACCGAATCAGCTCCAAAAGTTTCTTTGAATCCGCGCCGTATTCGGTCAAGGCATATTTTAAGGGTAAGTGCTTTACTTTGCCTTCCTCGTCCAGGGAAGTGTAGGTAGTCATAAAAGCGAACGGAAATTCGTCATCGCTGCGGTTCTCAACGAGATGAAAGAATAACCGACCCGGCACACGCAGATTCTGGTTTTTTTCGGTCAAATACATCTCGACAGTACCATGATAGCGTTTCAGCTCAGACTGATAAACTTCCTGCAGCTTTTGGAAAGCGTCATGGATCCAGCCGGCATCCACATATTCCCATCCCACTGCATAAGGCAGTCTCTTGAGTAGCCGTTCCACCGTGCTGTCATCTGGAAGGACTTCCGCGTTTTCCCGGATGATCTCTAAATCGGGCAGATGCGTGAGGGCCTGAAGAAAAGCTTCGGATACATGATACAGAAACAGCATGGATGGAGAAAACCAGTCTTCCTTATCAGAAAATCCAAGCTGGTATAAGGCTTTGTAGCGGTCCTTCTCAAAGCGTCCCTTCCACTCGAGGGCTTTCCCCTCCGGTTCATTTTCTCCAACGTCCAAGATAAAGCCGTCAGACGTAAAAAAGAAATCCAAGTTTGACTGAAGTACTGCTTTCTTGGCCATTTCCTTCCTCAGCATCCCCTCGACAGATTTTCCCATATTCTTCGGGCTTTACAGCCGCTGTTCCCGCTATTTTATGCCGCTTCGATTTTTCCCTGGCATGACCTCCCAGATGGCAGAAAACCGCTGTGATATAAATTTTGTACCCTTCTCCTTTCTTCAAATCCAGTCAGCAAATGGAGAAACGGTTTTTGTATGCCGGAAAAAGTGGCAGTGTAAAAAAGCCGCTTTTTATCTAAAGTCTACAACGTAAGGACCCTCGTCTATTAACTCGGGGGACCAGCCGCCCGACCACTCCATTGCGTCATTATATTGGGGATTTTTAGGATTCAGGATGATTTTCCGAAAATCAATAAATCCGTCGACACCGCCTACATCCTCAGGAGGGGTTTGTCCGCTTGCTTTCACCAGATACGGGGATTTCTTATCATAATGATTGATCACTTTTACAAGCTCGATGAGATGTTCCCATTGATCTCCAAAATCATAGGTATAAAGCATCTGCTTACACTTTGGAAAAAAATCTGACAGCTTATGTCCCGTTAACAGAATATCCCCAAACACACGATCTTCCTTGCTTGCCACAAGACTGACTACCCTTTCTCCGGTCCGTTCGTCAAGGACGGCAAAATCGTATAAGTGGTCGTTAGCCCATCCAAATACATCCTGTAAGACCTCATGCAGGCCTGCAAGCTCCAGATTGGCAGGGACAATCAGCCGTCTGGTTGCTTGATAGACCTCCAAGTCAAGCGTGACGAGCAGTTCAAACGCACGGTATTGATACAATGGCAAACCCGTATGATTCGTATGGGCCGCCAGGGCTTTTACCATCTCATCATAGGGAAATAATTTACCCGCTTTGTCAACCGGATCTTTGCTGACAGCATATCCCAGAGTATCTTCAAAATTAATTTTATAGTCCGTATCATTTACCATATTGCTAACGACAGAAGCCGCTTCCAAACTTTGCTGGTTTACCCAGGCAGTAATTTGGCTGGATTTGTTTTCTACAAAGGTAATTTCCCCTGCCTGCTTAAAATACTCATCCACAATCTTTGGATTTATATTCATTTCAAGCAGCGTGTCGCGGATTGCAGCGGCCATTTTTTCCGCTGCAGTATGAAGAAGTCTCCTTTTGACTCCATAGATTAAAACCGTAAAGCGGGTTGCATGGTTCACCATAACGATCATGTTCTTTTTATGGTCTTGAAAAGCATTGGTCAGATCCGCAGTCCAGCAGAAAAAGGGATCCATTTCATTGGAAGCAGGCTGAACTTCAACACCGACAGCTTTTGCTAATTCCTTGGTAAGGCTTATCTGCATATTGATGACCTTCCTTATGCCCGATATTATTCTTTTTTCCAGTGCATTGAAGAGCTTTTTTTGCAAGGTTCCGAATGAATCATGTTCTTTTTTTCCCAAATTTCTGCCCATCTGGTCTGTCTTATCCGATGCCCTGCCAGATAGAGAGGTCTGTCTTGATGCCGCCGTATGTTTTTTCCCGCGGCGCGCCCCCTGTCGCCGTGCGCGTCGTTATTTTTAGCCTGATCCTTTCTGTTGCCTTCCTCGATGGACAAATTTCCGCAGGACTGGCTTTGGAAGCACAGCGGCAGCATCCAGCCTTATTTTGAATGGTTTTTCCCGTCTTTCTTTCTTCTTATCCGGAACTGCCGTTTCAGGCTGCAAGGGAGCTTTGAAAAGGGAATGATACCGCCTCGCTGAAAGCTTTTGGAAAACTCGGTGATTTCTAAAGTCCGTTCTTCCCCCTTTCGAAAAAAGCCCACGGTTATTCCGCAGGCTTAACTAATTCTGATTTTCTTTATTTCTGGACGGCTTTTCTCACGACTTCCTCAATATGGGACGGGCAGAGGCCAAATTGTTCCAAAAGATCCTGAGCCGGGCCGGAATGCCCAAACTGATCATTGACGCCTATTTTAATGACGGGCACAGGGTATTCTTCACAGAGTACGCTGCAGACAGCGTCTCCAAGGCCGCCGATGACGTTATGTTCCTCGACCGTGACGATTTTCCCGGTTTCCCTCGCAGCACGGAGGATGATCCCGCGGTCAATCGGCTTTATGGTATGCATATCGATAAGGCGGGCGTCAATTCCTTCCTTTTCGAGTTCTTTTACCGCCTTGAGAGCGCGGGAAACCATCAGTCCGGTTGCGATGACGGTAATATCCTTTCCGCCGCGCAGTGTAATGCCTTTTCCAATTTCAAAATGATAATCGTCGGAATTATTGAAGCTCTCAACCGCAAGCCGGCTTAACCGGATATAGACCGGTCCTACATGCTTGGCAGCGGCACGGACAGCTGCCTGCATCTCATAATGGTCGGACGGGTTCAGCACAACCATGCCCGGTATGGTCCGCATCAGGGCAAGATCTTCGAGGCACTGATGCGTCGCCCCATCTTCGCCGACGGAAATGCCCGCATGGGAACCGGCGATTTTTACATTGAGGTGCGGATACCCGACGGAGTTCCGGACCTGTTCGAACGCGCGCCCGGCAGCAAACATGGCAAACGTACTGGCAAATGGGATTTTGCCGCATGTCGCAAGTCCGGCCGCCACGCCGATCATGTTGCATTCCGCGATGCCGCAGTCGACAAACCGCTCTGGGAATTTATCCCGGAAATAAAAGCTCTTGGTCGCGGAAGCAAGGTCGGCGTCCAGTACGACAATATCGGGATTCGTTTTCCCCAGTTCCGCAAGAGCCAGCCCGTAGCTTTCCCGGGTTGCCTTCTTTACCATTTCTGCCATTTATTCCGCCTCCAGTTCCGCAAGCGAATTGTTCAGTTCCCGCATGGCAATCCGATACTGTTCGTCGTTCGGGGCCTTGCCGTGCCATTCGACCGCGTTCTCCATATAGGATACGCCCTTGCCTTTCACCGTTCTGGCAACGATGGCACTCGGTTTGCCTTTGACGGTTTTTGCATGGGCAAACGCCTTGTCAATCGCGTTAAAATCATGTCCGTTAATCGTCTGGACATCAAAACCGAACGCGCGGTATTTCTCATCGATCGGCTCCGGGCCGCCGATTTCGGCTGTCGGGCCGTCAATCTGCAGGCCGTTATCGTCGATAATCAGGCACAGGTTGTCCAGCTTATGGTGGCCGGCAAACATGGCGGCTTCCCAGACCTCGCCTTCCTCAATTTCCCCGTCGCCCAGCAGACTGTAGACCCGGTATCCCTTTTTATCCATCTTCCCCGCGAGCGCCATCCCGCAGGCGGCGGAGACGCCCTGGCCGAGCGACCCCGTGCTCATGTCGATCCCGGGCGTCCCTTTCATATCGGGGTGCCCCTGGAGCATGGCGCCGATATGGCGGAGTTTTTTAAGCTCGTCCCATGCAAAATACCCGCGGAGAGCCAGTGCGGCGTACAGCCCCGGGCAGGTATGCCCTTTAGACAGGACAAACCGGTCGCGTTCCGGAGCTTTCGGATGCGCCGGATCGATCCTCAGCTCTTTAAAATAAAGGTAAGCGAAAATATCAGCCGCGGAGAGAGATCCCCCCGGATGCCCGGACTTCGCGTGATAAACGCCTTCTATGACGCCGATGCGGATTTTGCACGCGGCAATCTGAAGTTTTCTTTTTTCCTTTTGTTCCATTCAGAACCTCCTAAAAAGCGGCACTTCCTCCGCCTTGATCCGAAAGGTAAAAAACCTTGGAAAAGACTTCTTTTATTATAGTTTGCCGAGAACCTGATATCAAGATCGAAAAATCAGCTTCAAAAAAGGAAACTCCCTTTTGCCCATCGGCAGTGCGGCTGCGGAAAACCGCGTATTCTGATCCGATATTCCAGGAATCAAGAACAGGAAGCCCTCCCGAAAAAAGAGGGGGAAAGAAGATGCTTCCTTTCCTCTTCCGCCCCCGCCCAAACAGGCGTCCTGATTTTTCCGATTTTTACTCCTGCGGCTCCTGACGGCGAAACGCCGATTTCGGCGCGCCGCAGACGGGGCAGACCCAGTTGTCCGGCAGTTCCTCAAAGGGAACATACGGATCGTTGTAGACATATCCGCAGATCGTGCAGACCCAGGTTTCCCCGCCGGTTTTTTTCGGTGTTGTGGGTTCCTCGCGGTAGGTCGGCGCGTTTTTCGGCGCGCGGCCCTTGATGGTGCGGTGGTAGTAATCGTACGTCATCGGTTTGCCGCGGACTTTTTCGCTTCCCGCCACCACTTCCCCCAGGAAGACGGTATGGGAACGCGTTTCTATGCTCCCGACAACCTTGCAGAGAAACCAGCAGCAGATGTTTTCCTTGATCACGGGAACACCCTCCGCCAGGACACGGTAGCGAACATTTTGGAGCTTATCGGTATCCCGGCCGGAATTAAAGCCGAGAGCTCCAATGACCGTACCGGATGTATTCTCCGAAAGGACGGATACGCTGAAAATCCCGCTCTTCTGAATGCAGCTGCAGCTGTAATTCTTATGATTCATACTGAGCGCCACAATATCCGGGTTATAGGCTACCTGCATCACCGTGTTGGCAATGCAGGCGGAAAATTTTTTCTCGTCTTTTACTCCGATGGCAAACATCCCATAGGAAAGCATGGACAGAACGTCCCTCGTCAAGACTTGACACCTCCATCTCTGAACCCTTTCTCTGCTTTTATTATATCCCCGCCTGTCCAAAAACGCAAGAAAAAGGGACTGTCCACGCTTGTGCGGGCCGACAGGGGTTATTCCCGGCGCTTACCCTTCACTTTTTCCCAGTAGGATCGGAAAGCCTGCTCGGTTTTATTGTCCCCGCTCCGGTAATAGCGGGCGTTCTTTAAAATATCCGGCAGATACTGCTGGGGAACATAGTGATCCGGGTAGCTGTGCGGGTAAAGGTAGAACTGGCCTTTCCGGGGATTGTCGGCCCCGTCGAAGTGCATATTCTGGAGATTTCGCGGAATCGGCCCCGTCTTTCCGTTTTTCACGTCTTTTTCGGCGGCGTCGATGGCCGTGATACCGGAATTCGACTTGGGTGAAAGGCATACGAGAATCACCGCGTCGGCGAGCGGGATGCGCGCTTCCGGAAGCCCAACCTGCATGGCGGCGTCCACGGCGGCCTTCACGATTGGGATAATCTGCGGATAGGCAAGCCCTACGTCCTCGCAGGCGCAGACCATCAGCCTGCGGCAGGCGGAAGGCAGGTCACCCGCAAGGAGAAGGCGCGAAAGGTAGTGGAGCGCAGCGTCCGGGTCGGATCCCCGCATGGACTTCTGATAGGCGGAAACGATGTCGTAGTGCTCGTCGCCGGCCCGATCGTACCGGAGTGCGCTTTTCTGTGTCAGTTCCCTTTCCGCCTCCAGCGTGACCGTACAGGATCCATCCGGCTCCGTCCCGGCGGAAAGCACCCCGAGCTCCACGGCGTTGACGGCTTTCCGCACGTCTCCCCCGCAGGCGGAAGCGATATGCTCCGCCGCTCCTTTTTCCACATGGATGGTCCGGTGCTGTTCCGTTTCGAGGAAATGGAACGCCCGTCTGACAGCCGGAAGCACGTCTTCTTTTTCCACAAATTTAAATTCAAACACGGTGGAACGGCTTAAAATGGCGCCGTAGACATAGAAATACGGGTTTTCCGTCGTCGCCGCAATCAGGGTGATGGATCCGTCTTCCATGAACTCCAGCAGCGTCTGCTGCTGCTTTTTATTGAAATACTGGATTTCGTCAAGATAAAGAAGGATCCCGTTGGGTGCTTCCATCGTATGAAGGTGCGCGACGATGCCGCGGATATCCGACGTAGTGGCCGTCGTGCCGTTGAGCTTATAAAGGGTCCTGTTCGTCCGTTTCGCGATAATGGAAGCGAGCGTCGTTTTTCCGACGCCGGCCGGGCCGTAAAAGACCATATTGGGGATGCGGCCGGACTCGATAATCCGCCGAAGCGGTCGGCCGGGATCCAGAAGGTGATGCTGCCCGACAATCTCATCCAGCGTCTGAGGCCGGATCCGGTCGGCAAGGGGAGCAGGCATGGGCGCCTTCCTTTCTTTTCAAAGCGGAAATCAATTCCGCTGTGTTCTTTCGTCCGATTCATAGATGGGGTAGCGCGAGCAGAGTTCCCGGACTGTCGACTCGATTTTCCCGCGGGACTGGTCGAAATCGTGGATCGCGAGGCTCAGGCATTCCGCGATGCGGTCCATGTCCTCTTCCCCCATACCGCGCGTCGTGACGGCGGGGGTGCCGATGCGCAGGCCGCTTGTGACAAACGGGCTGCGTTTTTCATTCGGGACCGTGTTCTTGTTGGCGGTGATATGGACGGAATCCAGATTCTGTTCCAGTTCCTTCCCGCTTAAATCCGTGCCACTCAGGTCTATCAGGACAAGGTGGTTGTCCGTCCCGCCGGTCACGAGCCGGATTCCCCGTTTGAGGAGGCCTTCCGCCAGGGCATGGACGTTTTTCACAATCCGGCTGGCGTATTCCCGGAATTCCGGCTTCAGCGCTTCTCCCAGGCAGACCGCCTTCGCGGCTATCACATGCATCAGCGGACCTCCCTGCGTACCGGGGAAAATCGCATGGTCGATGGCTTTCGCGTATTTTTCCTTGCAGAGGATGATGCCGCCGCGCGGACCCCTCAGAGTCTTATGCGTGGTCGTTGTCACGATATCGGCCCACGGAATCGGGCTCGGGTGCAGCCCTGTCGCTACGAGGCCCGCGATATGGGCCATATCGACCATCAAAAGCGCCCCGCACTCGTCACAGATTTTTCGGAACCGCTGAAAGTCGATCTTGCGCGGATACGCACTGGCACCTGCGACGATCAGTTTCGGCTTGATCCGCAGGGCGGTTTCCCTGAGGCCGTCGTAATCAATCAGTCCGGTGCCAGGGCAGACTCCGTATGGAACAAAATGATAGTATTTTCCCGACAGGTTGGCCTTGGAACCGTGGGTCAGATGTCCGCCTGCCGAGAGGTCCATTCCCATCACTGTGTCGCCCGGCTTCAGCAGGGCAAAATAGACCGCGAGGTTCGCCTGCGCGCCGGAATGCGGCTGGACGTTGGCGTGCTCCGCGCCGAACAGCTTGCAGGCGCGCTTTCTGGCAATATCCTCGACAATATCGACATACTCGCATCCGCCGTAATACCGCCTGCCAGGATACCCTTCCGCGTATTTGTTGGTAAGGACGCTTCCCATCGCGGCCATTACAGCGGGGGAAACAATATTCTCGGAAGCTATCAGCTCGAGATTTCCCTGCTGACGATGAAGTTCCCTGCGCATCGCGCTGCCTATTTCCGGATCGGCTTTTTCCACCAGACCGATGGTATCCAACATGTCACCGTACATGTTCTCAAATCCCTCCTGGACTAAAATTTATTAACTCATTATACCCTCCCTTCCCTTAAAACGCAATGGAACCGGTTCCAGAATTATTTTGCTTCCTCTAAGTCGACTGCAAAAGGGGGGCTTGTGCCTTTGATTCCGGCACCCGTTTATCCTTTTAAACTCATTTGATTTTCCCCGACGCCTTCTCCCCAATATCCCTTCCCCTTCATGAGGTTTTGCCCCGCTTTCCCGACGGAAGCGATTCAATTGACACCAGTGGGCTCCGCTTCTTTGCAGTTTCTGCCGGCGTATGATACAATGATGGAAAATTTCTGGTTTTTTAGTTGGGAATAATGATGATATTGAAATTTCCAATTTAAAGGAGGAGATGCTGGCAACGGTCGGTCAGGGCATCCTCGTTGCGAATGCCAGCGGGGTTCCGGTTCGAGGTCCATAAATCCTTCAGCGAGTATCTGATCTCCTACCGGATCTCGAAGGCAAAAGACTTGCTGCGTAGTTCCAGCCTTACGGTGTACAAGGTTTCGGAATCGGTCGGTATTTCCGATCCCCATTATTTTACCCGAATTTTTACGGAGAGAACCGGTGTCAGCCCCGAAAAGTACCGCGCCGGGGAACAAAACAGGGGTGCCTTTTTGAAAAAGGAAAAAGCCGCATATTATGCGTAAAAGGAATTTCTTATGGAATTGAGGAACGCTTTGTCTAGTGAGGCAGAACCGCAAACTCGTCCGTTAGAAATTCAACCCGGTACAAATGGCGGAAGACGGACAGCGTTTCCTTTTGGATCGGTAATCTCGGGTCTCTAGTCAGAAAATGCGGTTTTTTCTGTAAGCAGTCGATGAAATTATATCTTAGGCCATGGTGTCGGCTTTTTCGTACCGAAAGTGCAGACAGGCTGAGGCTTTTATCCGATCGTTCTTTCCGTGGAGCAATGATTTGCTTTGCAACTTTGCCAATTCTTTGTGTTTACCCATTTCTGCAAAAATACTTGTTACCGGAATTCCTATCGGTTCAAAAAAAGAATAAGCATTGATCAAATTAGGGAGGAAATGTGATGGACGAAAAACTTCGAGATATTTTTACAGGAAAAGAAGGTAATTATCTTCTGCCCTTTTTCTGGATGCACGAGGAAAGTCAAATCAGTCTGCCCGACAGAATCCAAAAAGTCCGGGAAAGCGGATGCCGCGCGTTTTGTGTGGAATCCCGGCCTTATGAAGGCTTCTGCGGACCCAGATGGTGGTCCGACATGAAATTAATTCTGGAAGAAGCAAAACGGCGGGAGATGAAGGTCTGGATCCTTGACGACAAGCATTTTCCTACCGGATACGCCAACGGCCTGATAAAAGAAAAATACCCGGAACGGCGCCGATGGTTTTTGCGGGAACACCATACGGATGTGATAGGCCCCATGGAAAGCGCTTCCCTGCTGATCCCTCCCTGTGACGAAGAGGAAACCCTGATTGCCGTATGCGCATACCGGAGAACTGGCGAAGAGGATGAAATATCCGGAGATCCGATTGTCTTATCCGTCCGTCCCGGATCCCCATTTTTATACTGGGATGTGCCGGAAGGCTGCTGGCGGGTCTTTTTCCTCTACAAAACCCGCAAGGGCTGCAGCAATGGGACGGAATGGTATATCGATATGCTGTCAAAAGAGTCGGTCCAGACCTTAATTGAAGCGGTTTATGAACCCCACTATCAGCACTTTAAGGAATATTTTGGAAATACGCTGGCGGGTTTCTTTTCGGATGAACCGGGTCTATACTGTCAGTATCTGGGCCCATGGGGAAAGGAGCCAGGCTTTTATTACAGGACGATCGGACAGCCCGGAATGGCGCTCCCCTGGTCGGATGAAATTCCCAGTCTTATGAAAAATTCCGGCATTTCCGATCCGATTTCGTCGCTTCCCAGCCTATGGTATCCCCTCCGAAACAGATCCCCGCAGATCCGGCTCGCCTTTATGGATGCGGTTACGGGGCTTTGGAATCAGAATTTTTCCCATCAAATAGGCAACTGGTGCAGACAGCATGGTGTTCTCTATATCGGCCATATTATTGAGGACAATGACACCAACGAGCGTATTGGGTGCAGCGGGGGGCACTATTTCCGCTCCCTCGAGGGTCAGGACATGAGCGGTATCGACATTGTCCTGCACCAGGTAATGCCGGGTACCGCCGATTATACGACGGCGGCCCGCGTCGCC
The DNA here is from genome assembly GCA_036824225.1 of Caproicibacter sp. Lineage (GTDB taxonomy): Bacteria > Bacillota > Clostridia > Oscillospirales > Acutalibacteraceae > Thermocaproicibacter. Next base: position 14,107 of record DAITAP010000014.1, read on the forward strand.
GGCGGATCGGCGGACCCCGGTTTTTTCCATTATGTTCTGGCGCAACTTGCTTCTTCCCTGTCCCGCATTTCCCCACACATGAAAGGACGGGCTTTATGTGAGGTATTTGGCGCATATGGCTGGGCGGAAAGCGCTTCTTTCATGAAATGGCTGATCGATTTTCTTCTGGTGCGCGGGATTAACCGCTTCGTCCCCCATGCCTTCACAGATCTTTACCCTGATCCGGACTGTCCCCCGCATTTTTACGCCCAGGGCAACGATCCGCAGTTTTCCGGATTTTCCAAACTGATGGGATATACAAACAGGGCAGCCCATCTGCTTTCCGGCGCGGAACGGCAGGTGCCGGGCGCCATCCTCTACCAGGCAGAAGCAGAGTGGATGAGCGGCAGCCGCTGCATGAGGATGGGGAAGCCCGCGAAAGCGCTCTATGACGCCCAGATCGATTACGATATTCTCCCTGTCGACGCGTTAGAAAAAGCCGGATCCGAAAACGGGAAACTGGAAGTGAATGGGCATTTCTATCGATTTCTTGCCGTCCCTTCTGCGGAATATCTCCCTTCCCGGTTCTGGAAGGCCGCTGCCCGCCTCCACCAGAATGGGTTTCCTGTGTTTTTCCTGGAACCAGGGCCGTCCCATATTCCTGATTTCATAGGCGGTCTTCCCGGGGAAATAGTCGCCGTTTCCGGTCTTGCTTCTGTCGTGCATCGGCGGACGCTTGCCCACGATTATAAATCGAAATCCCGCCTGCTGCGCATCTCGCATTTTAAAAGGGGGACAGCTTCTTACTTTATGCTGTCAAATGAATCCGCCGTCTTGGCAGCCAAAACGGCAGTTTCCCTTCCCCGCACCGGGGAATACCTGAAGCTCGATCTTTTAAACAGAATCTATACCCGGCATAAAACGGAAGACGGGACCGTTCCGGTAAATTTAGCTCCGGGACAGTCGGAAATTCTTTCCTTCGATGCGTGGGAAGATTCCTTTCTAACCAGGTTCCCGCGGGAAGTCCGCTGGGAAAAGGCAGAAGAAATAAGCGGCGGATGGGAAATTTCTCTGCTGGAGCTTGGCCTGGGAAAAGAATATCAGGTATTCCGCCGGAATTCCCGCCTTATAAATATCACAGGGCCGGATGGGAAACCGGAGTTTTCCGGGTTCATAAGATATCGGAAGAGTATTTCGATGGATAGTTTGGAACCAATGCAGCTTGACTTAGGCAAGGTCGGTTCCACTGCCCGCCTTATTTTAAACGGAAAAGATCTTGGGATCCGGATTTGTGCCCCTTACCGGTGGGATCTCGGCAATGCCCTAAAGATCGGGCAAAACCATCTGGAGATTATTGCTGCCAACACACTGGTCCAGCGCCTTAAGGATCCTTTCTCTGCCTATATGCAGATCCCGCCAAGCGGAATTACAGGTCCGGTTACGGTCCTTCGGATGAAAAAAGGCGCTTTGCCGTTATAACTACCGGTTTTGCTGCACTTGTATACGATAAGACAGCGCATCCCGGATGACAGCTTTTCTGCGGAAACCGTAATGCCTGCAAGAAGGATGGCAGCTTTCTTTTACCGAAAGCAGGACAGAAAAATTCGTAAAGGACGGAAACATGTACTTTTTTATCCCCCTTTCCCCCGCATTCCTTTACTCTGACAGCCTGGATGGACGGCATTCAAATGGTTCATGGCAGAAACCGGGATCTTGTGCCAGGCAGGTTTTTGTTATAAGATAAAAAGCGGAAGGGGATTATCTCGAATGACAAAAAAGCAGCGCGCCGCGCTCGCGGTCCAGGCTTTAAAAAAGGAATACCCTGGCAGCATTTGCTCGCTTCACTACAGGGATCCTCTCCGGCTGCTGATTGCAACGCGGCTTTCTGCCCAGTGCACGGACGCCCGTGTCAACCTGGTTACGCCGGCACTTTTTTCCCGTTTTCCGGATCTTGACGCCTTCTGTGCCGCCACTCAGGAGGAAATCGAGCCCTACATACACTCGTGCGGCCTTTATAAGACCAAGGCGCGCGATATCCTCGCCATGTGCCGGATGTTAAAGGCAGATTTCAAGGGAAAGGTGCCGGATACTGTCGAAACCCTGACACGCCTTCCCGGCGTCGGGCGCAAAACGGCAAATCTGATTGTGGGCGATATTTATGGAAAACCGGCCGTCGTAACCGACACGCACTGCATCCGCATCTCAGGAAGACTTGGCATCAGTGAGGGGAAAGACCCTAAAAAAGTGGAAAAACAGCTAAGGGCAGTCCTTCCGCCGGAAGAATCCAATGATTTCTGTCACAGGCTCGTCCTGCATGGCAGGGCTGTCTGCACGGCCCGAAACCCAAAGTGCGGCGCCTGCTGCATGCGGGGATTCTGCCTTTTCTTCGCGTCGGGTAGAGAGAAGGAAAAGCCCGTCCCGAAAAAGAAAAAAGAGTTATCCAGGAAAGGTTCCTCTTGAAAAGCGGCCGTCCTTCCGGAAAAAGGCATCCGGGCTTTCCTTTTTGGGGAAAGCCCGGATGCCCTTTTGAAACGGTAAAGGGGGAAAGTCTGATTTTCCTTGCCATTTTGGGAAAAATCAGCCGTTTTTTCCCCCCACGCTTTTTTTCTCCTCTGTTTTATTCTCCTTCGCAGGAAGGCCGGCTTTGGGGGGAAGAACCGATTTTCGAACGGTAAGGCCGTCATATTTGAGCTTAAACTGAACCCTTCCGTAAAACCGGTGCGCGCATGCCCTGCAGAAGAACTCCGCCCGGAAGCTTTTGTTCCGCAACTGCCAGTCCCCCACACGGCGCGCCCTGCGCCCGCAGCGGTCGCAGCAGAAGGTGAGATACTCGGGCCTGATAAGCGGATGGTTCAGATCACAGATATCTGTCGTCTTAAACTCCATCCGATCGTAAAAATCCCGTTTTTCCGCGTTCTGGATAAACGGCTTCAGAGTTTCCGGCCGGTACAGCTTTCGAAAGCACGCGAGTTCTAATAGGCTGTCTCCCAGAGCCCGGTGATGACGGAATGATTCCGGATCCACGTCGAGCATCCTCGCCGCGGAGTCGAGGCCTACCTGCCTCACGCGGTCACATCCGAGAATCCGCTCGCAGTATTCCTGCAGATCGACATAGCGCCTTAAAAAAGGAATCCGGTCACTCCCGTGAAAATAGCGGCAGTTCTCGATCAGAGCGAGAATATCCGAAGTCCCCCATGTCATCACGACGGCGTTGCCCGCCCACCTGCCGAACCGGGAAACGGCCTCAAGAAAACGCACACCCTCCCGAAGATCCTCGCTGGTGATGCTCGTGAGGGTGCTTACCTTTCCGCTGATTTTTTTGCCGACCTGCGGACAGATCAAGGCCTCAAAGGTATCAGGGGCCTGCCCGCCCCCGCCGGAAGCGCGGACGGCCCCAAATTCGATTATTTCGTTCAAAAATCCCCCGAGGCGCCTGCTGTACGCGCCGTTCCACTCCAGATCCAGAACCACAAAATTCATTCTATTTTTTTCTGGCTTCCATCTTCATGCGCGTCTCCTTATTGAGGATCATCTTGCGCATACGGATATGTTTCGGAGTCACTTCGACCAGTTCGTCCGGCTTGATAAATTCGAGGCACTGCTCAAGGCTCAGCTCGCTGTGGGGCGTCAGCTTGAGCGCCTCATCCGATCCCGAGGCACGGGTATTGGTGGCGTGCTTTTTCTTGCAGACATTGACGGTGATATCGTCCGATTTGGGGCTTTCCCCGATAATCATGCCCTCATAGACTTCGGTTCCGGGCCCGATGAAAAGCCTTCCGCGGTCCTGCGCGTAGAAAAGCCCGTAGCCGGTCGCGGTTCCGGCTTCATGCGCAATCAGGGAACCCTGCGAACGAGTGACGATATCGCCCTTGTACGGCTCATAGCTGTCGAACACGCTGTTCATAATCCCGTTTCCGTTCGTGTCGGTCAGAAATTCCTGCCGGTACCCCATGAGGCCGCGCGCCGGGATCTTAAATTCGAGATGAGTCATTCCGGCCGTACGCTTTCCCATATTGGAAAGCTCGGCTTTTCTCGGTCCCAGCTTCTCCATCACCACGCCGACATAACTGTCCGGAACCTCAATCATCAGAAGCTCGATCGGCTCGCATTTTTTGCCCTTTATGACCTTATAGATGACAGTGGGGCTTGAAACCTGGAATTCATATCCCTGGCGGCGCATCTCCTCGATCAGGATGGAAAGGTGCAGTTCGCCGCGGCCGGAGACTTTGAACCTGTCGGGAGAACCGGTTTCTTCGACGCGGAGAGCCACGTTGGTCTCCAGTTCCCGGAACAGGCGGTCGCGCAGATTGCGCGAAGTGACGTATTTCCCTTCCCGGCCGGCAAACGGGCTGTCGTTAACCATAAAGAGCATCGATACCGTGGGATCGTCGATTTTGACAAACGGGAGCGGTTCAATATGCTCCGGGTCGCAGATCGTTTCACCGATATTAAGGCCCGTGACCCCTGAAACCGCCACGATGTCGCCGAGGTGCGCTTCCTTGACTTCAATTCTCTTGAGGCCCTCAAACTGGTAGAGCTTTGTGACTTTTACGTTGGATTTCGTCCCGTCCCGGTGGCACAGAACAACGCTTTCACCGTCATGCACATAGCCACGCTCCACGCGGCCGATCCCGATGCGTCCGACATAATCGTCATAGTCGACGTTGGAAAACAGCACCTGTGTCGGGCCGTTCAGGTCTCCGTGCGGGGCAGGAATATATTTGAGGATGGCGTCGAACAGAGGTTTCATATTCTTCCCCGGCACGTTCAGATCCGCCGTGGAATAACCGTCGCGCCCCGAAGCGTATATCACCGGGAAATCCAGCTGATCCTCGGAGGCCCCGAGATCAATAAACAAATCGATGACCTCGTTGACCACTTCTTTCGGGCGGGCGCCGGGACGGTCGATCTTGTTGACGACGACCAGCGGCTTCTTGCCGAGCGCGAGCGCCTTTTTGAGAACAAAACGAGTCTGCGGCATGCATCCTTCAAAAGCGTCGACCAGAAGGAGCACCCCGTCCACCATCATCAGAATACGCTCGACCTCACCCCCGAAGTCGGCATGGCCCGGCGTATCGATGATATTGATTTTTACGTTATGGTACCATACAGCGGTATTCTTCGATAAAATGGTAATTCCGCGCTCGCGTTCGATGGCGTTGGAATCCATCACCCTGTCCACAACTTCCTCGTTTTTCCGGAAGACTCCGCTCTGCTTCAGCAGCTGATCGACCAGCGTCGTCTTGCCGTGGTCGACATGGGCAATAATCGCAATATTCCTTAAATCATTTCTGACATCCATGCAGTCTTTTTCCCTCTTCACAATCTAACATACTTGACTTTCCGGTTCAAATTTTTACGGCAGCAGTCGGAATTTCCGGCTGCTCTGTAAAAGCGGAAATCAGGATCCCGAATCCGCAGCTAAAAATCGTCAGTCCTGTTTATTATATCATGCCGGGCCGAGTTTGTGAATACCCGGCGGCCGCCTTCCCGGGCAGACGGAAATCGGGGCGCGCCCCGACTCGTGCCGGGAGTAGATTTCAACGGGGACGACAAGATACGGATCGGCATTCCAAAAAACAGACAATATGGCATATTCGAAAACTTCTTGAGGACGCGCTGCAGAGCGATACAAGAGATGCTGTCAGTCGTAAATCAAAAGCACTAAAACTTTTTCAGGAAGGAAATCCATCCAATATGCCACTATGATTGTATACGCGGACAAGGCGAACAAACATCTGCAGCGCCGATATTCTTAAATGGTCCTTGGCAAAGGCAGGAAAATGAACGCTGCCAGGACTGCTGTCGCACGGGAGCTTGCCTGCTTTATCTGGGGCAGGATGACCGGAAAGACTGCCTGAATATCTCAAAGTTAATTTACGTCATCTCCGTTATTCCAAGACCTTCAACCTGATATCTTACAGCCAAAATAAATGTGCAGAACGGTTTAGCACAGATAGACGGTTTCCAACAAAAAAAACGTATATGGTATTTTAAATGCTCTGGCGTACAAGTTACATGGCGCAAATCTGCGGACATGATCCATAAATCTACTGCGGTCATTTTATGTGGATAATGGAAAAAAGGTGGTCTTGAAAGGCCGCCTTTTTTTCGTTGGTATAAAGGGAAAATATGGAAAAGTGGCAAGTGGAAGAAAAAATCCAATTTTGAATCAGCTTGAAAGGCTTATCTATAGCCACACCAATAATGATCTTTAGGTATGTATCGGGATAAAATATAAATCAAATAACATGAGAAAAGCACCATTCTTTCAGCAGGAAAGGCACTTTTTCCTATTGATATGACGAATAATTTATGATAAAATTTAGGTATATTTTAGGTATACAAGGTGAGGGTTGTGGGGAAATATTCTGTGCCAGAATCCATATTGAAATTCAAGCCAAAAGGCACGATGGTGAAACTTATTTCTGGTCGCTATTATGTGTATGAATATTCCAGCGTAAAAGGATCTGACGGAAAACGACGAACAAAAATGGGAA
>DAITAP010000015.1:0-19776 GCA_036824225.1 Caproicibacter sp.
GCGTGGGGGTTTCCCAGCAGGCCGCAGAACCCGCGGGCAAAATCGTCGGCGTGGGTTAAAGTCCAGAGCGTAAGCCCGTCTCCGGGAACAATCACGGGCTTTCCGTCCAGCATGCGGCGGAGAACCTGCCAGCTTCCCTTTTTCCCGTGAACGGCGACCGGCACGGCCCGGTCGCTGTAAGTATGGCTGGGCCGGACGATGGTGACGGGAAAACCGTCCGAACGGAACGCTCCCATGAAAACCTCCTCGCAGGCTATCTTGTCACGCGCGTAGCGCCAGTATGGGTTGCGCAGGGGGTCGCTCTCCGTAACAGGATAGGAGACGGGCGGTTTGCAGTAGGCGGAGGCGGAGCTCAGAAAAAGATACTGGCGGGTTTTCCCGGAGAAGAGTTTCAGATCCCGCACCGCCTGATCCGGAGTGAAGACCTGAAAGTCCGCGACAGCGTCGAAGTTCTGCCCTTTCAGCTTCTGCGCCACGGTTTTCTCGTCATGAATATCGGCCCGAATCAGCTTTGCGCCGGTGGGAATGAGTTCCGAATGGTTTCCCCGGTTGAGAAGGGTCAGATCCGCTCCGCTTTCAGCTAAGAGCCTGGCAACCGAGGAACTGATGGTTCCCGTGCCGCCGATCAACAGTACTTTCAACTTGCACACTTCCCTTTTTTGTATTATACTATATTATAAGCCCGGAAGATGGTGTCAGGATAGGGGGAAAAGCCGAATTCGCGGCTTGAAAGGCGCCAGTCTCCGGGAAAGGGAAGTGGTTAGGATGCTGAAAGACTCTTCGTTTCTGGAGATGCTCCTGTGGAATTTTGTTATCATCGGGATCTGGCATCTGCTCTGTTACATTGCGTGCATCAGGCTTCCGGAATCTACCTTTGATGCCTCGAAGAACTGCTACACGGCAAAGCCCTGGGAGCACGGGGGCCAATGGTATCGGGACAATCTGAAAATCAATCTCTGGAAAGACAAACTGCCTCAGCATATCGGGAAAAATGATTTTTCAAAGAGGCATCTGACCAGTGATTCCATTGATTACCTCGATCATTTCATCATGGAAACCTGCCGCGGGGAATGGGTCCATATGAGGAATGCCCTGTGCGCGATTATTACGCTTCTCGTCAATCCTTTTCTGGTCGGAATCATAACGGCCCTTTTTATTACGATTGCAAATATTCCTTTCGCTGTCGTTCAGAGATATAACCGTTTCCGCCTGCAGGCGCTGCGCCGGCGCCGTCAGCGCAGTATCCGGTCTCACGGAATGGAACGAAAGGCAGTTACGGCCTGATCCGCCAGCCGTTTTTATCCTGGCAGCCGCAGATTTTTTACGGCTGCTTTTTTATGCGCGCGAAACAAAATCTCCCGAAGGCCCGGCTGTCTTTCGGGGCCCGGGGCTTCCCGAAAGACAGCCGGGCTGGAACCAGAGAGAGAGTCTTTAGGGAAATAATTCATGCGGAGTATTTTTTGGGGCAGATTATGGAAAACATAAGGGGGATACCTTTTCGGGAGTTCGGGTCCCTGCGGGAAATGCCGTCCCCAGTCCTGCTTTAAAAAATTCACAGAAGATTTACATTTCATCAGAAAATTTATCGGAATGAAATCGTTATAATCTTAACATCCAGATTCTTAAGAATTAAAATCCGCAGGCACCCGGCGTAGCGGCAGAGCCGCAGAGAGAGTGTTCGACGGTGTCGGGAGGGAAAACTGCTTGTCGTTCGTTTCGGTTGAGTTTTTGATCTTTTTCCCGGTTGTCGCAGCCGTTTATTTCTGGATTCCGCAGCGGTTTCGAAATTACTGGCTTCTGGGTGCCAGCTACTTTTTCCTGATGCAGGCCAATGCGGCATACGCCGTTTTTCTCGCAGCCGTCACAGTCATTACCTGGGCAGGCGGAGCTCTGGTTGCGAGGGCGGATCGGGGAGGGGAGGCTGCTGCTCCCAACTGGAAAAAACTTCCTGCCGTTCTGAGCCTGACGGCAATTTTTGCGATTCTGGCAGTCTTTAAATACCTGAATTTTTTTGAGGGGCTTTCTGCCGGCCTCCTGTCCATTTTCGGTGTTTCGATTCATCCTTCCCCGTCGGACCTGCTGCTTCCGGCTGGAATTTCGTTTTATACCTTTCAGGCGGCAACCTATGTGATCGATGTCTACCGCCGTGACGTAAAACCGGAAAAAAATCTTTTTCAGTATGCGCTCTTCGTGTCTTTTTTCCCTCAGCTGCTTTCCGGGCCCATCGAGGAATCCAGATCCATGCTGCCGCAGTTCCGGGAAGTCCACAGATACGATTATGACCGGGTCAGAAGCGGCCTGCTCCGCATGCTATGGGGATATTTTGAAAAGATGGTGGTAGCCGATCGGCTGGGGACTCTGGTCGATGCGGTCTATGACAGTCCGGGAAAATATTCCGGCCTGCCGGTCCTTCTGGCGACGATCTTCTTCGCTTTTCAGATTTACTGTGATTTCGGCGGATATTCGAATATCGCCATCGGCGCTGCGGAAGTGATGGGTTTCCGCCTGACTGAAAATTTCCAGAGGCCCTATTTTTCAAAGTCGATCCCGGAATTCTGGCGCCGGTGGCATGTGTCGCTTGGACGATGGTTTCGGGACTATCTCTATATTCCCCTCGGGGGAAATCGCTGTTCCAGGGCACGCCATTATCTGAATATCCTGATCGTTTTTGCCGTCTGCGGTCTCTGGCACGGCGCTTCGATGACCTTTGTCGTATGGGGCGCCCTGCACGGCCTGTATCAAGTTATCGGACTGACGCTGAAGCCGGTGAAAAAACGCGCGGAAAACCTGCTGGGAATCCGGGAAGATGCCGGACCGGTTAAGATCTGGCGGGCGGCAGTTACCTTTCTCCTCGTTGATTTTGCGTGGATCTTTTTCCGCGCCGGGACGTTTTCGGGCGCCGCTGTCCTCATCCGGAACATGTTCCACTTCCGCTCTCTTGCTGAAGTGGCAAACGGGCCTCTCATTCCGGGGATGAACGTTCTGGAGTTCTGCGCCGCGCTTGCGGGGATTGTCCTCGTACTGGCTGCCGATTTTCTGGGCCGCGGCTGTGATCTCCGCAAAAAGCTTCTGGGGCGCGGCACCGCGTGCCGCTGGGCTGTTTATCTGTCAGCCGCGGTCATCATTCTGATTTTTGGAAATTACGGCCCCCTGCGGGAAGCCGGACAGTTTATCTATTCGCAGTTTTAAGGGGAATTACTTCAAAATGTATCGAAAAATCGCAGGTAAGATTATTGTTCTTTTTGCTGTTCTGGTGTGCCTGTTTGCCGCTTTGTCTCCGGTCTTTATCTATAAAACCCCGCACAGGGCAAAACTGGTGCAGGGGCTCTATGATTCCGGCGACGAGTATGATGTGCTGCTGATAGGGTCCAGCCATATGAACGGCGGCCTCGATCCCAACGTTTTGTGGAAGCAGTACGGCATCACCAGCTTTAATTATGCGACCGGCGGCCAGACCCTGGATGTTTCTTATTATCTGCTCCGGGAAGCTCTCAAAAAGCACCATCCGGACGTGGTGGCGGTGGACACCTTTTATTCTGCCATGACGTCCCCCTATGGGGAAAGCGGTTTAGTCAGCAACGCGCTCGACAATATGAAGTGGTCCGCGAACAAGGTCCAGGCAACGTTCCACTGCGTCCCCCCGCAGGAATGGATTTTCTATTTTCTTCCCGCCCTCAAATACCATTTCCGCTGGTCCACGCTGGATCCGAAAGACTATTCCTATTTTGACATGTCCTCCTATTACTACATGAAAGGATATATGTCCGGCACAAACCGGTGGGGAAAATCCGATGCTTCCTACGTAAGCACGCAGAAACAGGCGGAGATCCCGCAGAAATCCCTCCAGTATCTCGAGAAGATCATCGATCTTTCCAGGGAAGAGGGCTTTTCCCTGATCTTTTTGAATTTTCCGGCGGATTACAGTGAATATGATGCGAAGAACGGATGGGTGGACGACTGCGAGGCGCTGTTTAACTCTGTGGCGTCCTACGCGGAGAAAAAAGGAGTGCCGTTTCTGGATTACTGCGATAAAATGGATGGGATAGGTCTCGATTTTCCAAATGACATGAATAACGCGACCCACCTCAATCAGTGGGGCGCCTGTAAATTAAGCAGCGATTTTGGATCCTACCTGAAAGAGCATTACCATCTTGCGGATCACCGTTCCGATCCCGCCTACGCTCAATGGGACAGGGATTATCTTCTTTCCCAGGCACATGACGTTCTTGACTGAGAAGGAAAATGAGAAAGCGGAACCGCCGCCGGGAAAAGGGATCGGAAAATATTCTTTTCGCCAAAAACTGTTTGATTTCAGGTCAGATTCTCCGAGGACAGGAGAACTGACTTCTGACGCGGGCTCCGGTTCGCCGAGGATAATTTCCGGGCAGAAGAAAACTCTGGAAATCCCACCCGGAAGCAGAAAAAAGAGAACAGGCCCTGCGGGCTTTTGATCCTATAAAAGCAGCCGTAAACCCGGATACCCTGGGGTTTACGGCTGCTTTCCTTTTATAAAATGCTTTCTTTATAAGGTTTGGTTCCCCAAAAGACTGTGGATTATGGCAGGCGGCAGCGCGGGCCGATTCGTGCCCCGCGCAGCGGACCGATCGCTCTTTTTCCCTTGACGCCTGTGTCGAATTTGTCCCGTTGCCTTACTTTCTATTCTGTACAGAGCGGCATTCTGCCCTGGCTTTTCCGGGTGCACCACCCGCAGCAGGCAAAAAGAAGGACAGCCAGACGGAGAGAAGGCAGATATCCCCGGAATACCCTGTTATCGAATATTTCCCGCCTGGCTGCCCGTTCTAAGCTGTAAGGTACAAAAAAAAACGCCAAATACAGATTCTTCATCCATATCCAGCGCCTCCGAAAACGCCTTGCACCCTTCTTTACCCCCTATACAAAATCCAAAACAGGCGGTATAATAAAGGACGCAATGCGCCGTGAATTCGGTTGTGATATGGAGTTTAGCCCTCCAGTCGCAGGAGACAGGTGTTGCCGCACCTGCCTCTGCATTGCATTTTCTGTACCTTACAATCCCAATTATACTGTATTCTGGGACGAAGTCAAGCGAAAGTTTCTGCTCCGGAGAACCGGCTGTCCCGAAGCCGTCTTCCGAATCCTGCCGCCGTGCCGGGGGGGAAAAAGGAATCCCCTCTTCTCGGCCGTCAGGGATTCTGGACGGCGCCGGAATCCCGAAGGGAACCCGTGAATTCGGCAATGCGGTAGCGGGGGCGGGCTTTCGCTTCGGCATAAATCTTGCCAAGGTATATCCCCGCGACTCCAAGGCAGAGCATCAGAAGCCCTCCCAGCATCCAGAGGGACCATACGGCCGGCACCCACGCGGCCGTTCCTCCGTGGAAGTGGGAAACCGCCGACCAGATGACCCCGACAAGACTGATGAAAGTAATCAGAAGGCCGAGCCGGAAAACAAGCTCCAGCGGCTTTACACTGAATGAGGTAATCCCATCCACGGCAAACGCTATCATCTTTTTCAGCGGATATTTTGATTCCCCGGCAAACCGTTCGTGCCGGTTATAATAGACGGTTCCGGACCGGTATCCTATCAGGGGGATTATTCCGCGCAGGAACAGGTTGACTTCCCGGTATTCACTCAGTGCGTCCAGAGCCCTGCGGCTCAAAAGCCGGTAGTCGGCGTGGTTATAGACAATGTCGACTCCCAGGGCGGAAAGAAAGCGGTAGAACCCCTCTGCCGTTACCCGCTTGAAAAATGTATCGGATTCGCGCTTCTTCCTTATGCCGTATACCACGTCGCATCCATCGAGGAATTTACGGACAAATTCGTCCAGTACTTCCACATCGTCCTGAAGATCCGCGTCCAGGCTGATCGCGCAGTCCGCGCGGTCTTTTGCCGTCATCAGTCCGGCAAGAAGCGCGTTCTGATGGCCGCGGTTGTGGGCCAGCCGGATTCCGCAGACCCGGGCATCCTCCGCGCTGTAGCGGGAGATAAGTTTCCAGGTCTGATCCCGGCTGCCGTCGTCGACAAAAAGAATGCGGCTGCCTTTGCCGGCGAGATTTTCTTTTTCCATCGAGCCTAATTTTGTCAGAAGGCGTTTTTCTGTTTCCGGAAGGACTTTTTCTTCATTGTAGCATGGAACGACAAGATAGACGACAGGCACTTTAATCCCCTCCGTTTTTGAGATCTTCGGTCCGAGAGTATTTTATCCGCTTGACACGGAACAGGATCCTCTTTCTGCTTTTTGCCCTGCGGCGGGTCATGAACCAGTAGACTCCCAGGAGCAGGAACCCTCCCAGCGTCACCCAGGCGCCCAGGCGGATTCCCGGAGTCTGATAGTTAAAGCGGATGGACGACGTGCCCTCCGGCACCCTTACGGCCATGAATCCGACATTCGCTTTTAAAATTTCCGCTTCTTTCCCGTTTACCTTAGCGCTCCAGCCGCCTTCCCAGGGGACGCTGAAAAAGACCAGGCGATCCCGATCCGACGTAAAGACAGCGGAAAATCCGCCGTTGTCATAGTGAAACGACGAACATGACGTCGCTTTTCGGGCAGTGCAGTCTTTGAGGTATTCGGATTCTGTATACTGGAGGGTATTTACGTCGATATGCTTTAAAATCCCGCCCGCGCGCGGTGCGTCCTTGTCTTCCAGAACCAGGGCCTTCAGCAGGAGAAGATGCCGGTTGGATTCCGAGGCGGCGTTATATTCGCTTCGCGTGATATAGCCGTCATAGGAAAAGCCCATCGGGATAAAATAGTCGTTCCGATAGACATCGCATCCGTTTTGCGTGGCGTAATAACTCCAGCCCGGCATCAGCGTTTTTCCGCTTTCATCCACAAAGCTCTTTCCGCTGTTCACCGGGTCGAACAGCCACCGGCAGCTTGTCAGTCCCCGGAGCCCGTAGACCGTGGTGTCCGGCCGGGATCCGACGTCCCTCTGGACCCCGATTGTCGGATAGAATTCCATGACCGATCCGGGAACAATGCTGTGAAACGCCTGGATGGTCGGTTTCTGCCAGAACATGGCCTGGTTATCCATCCCGTCGTATATGTCGATGCGGCTGTTGCCGTCGTCGGGTACATGGATATCTTTCCCCGCGTTCAGAGAGTAAGGGATAATCCATTGATGGGTATCGTCGCTCTGCGTTTTGCCGAGTGCGATAAAAAATGCCGCGTAGATTACGGTGACGAGCGAGATGCCGGACATGCACTTCCGCAGAAATTTTGCCCGGCCGTTTTTCCGGTACTGAAACACGATAACCAGCAGTGCCAGGCTTAAAAGCGCTATCGCCACATACGACCAGAACCGGGTCGGGTAGTCCTCCAGGCCGAAAACAAGGCTTTTCTCCCCGTTCTCATCCTCGGTTTTCGGCATCAGACCGATGGGAAGGGCGATGCCTAGGGTAATCCCGATGGTCCAGTGGACTGCCCGCCTCCAGTCGGCTTTCAAGCTTTGAAGCGACGCGATGGTCGCAAGCGACATCATCAGGGTCAGCATATAAAACCAACGCGCGTAATAAGCCATGTTGAAAAGCTGGAATGCCGCGTTGAGCGCCGGGACCATCGACATGAAGAACAGAATGCAGAGCAGGGTTTTGAGCCAGTGCTTCCGCGGGTTCTGGAGGAATGCGAAGACGCCGCTCATTCCGAAGAAAGGAAGCCACGCGCCAAGGGAAGCCCATTTTGCCTCCGAACCCGGGGTGAAATTCGGACGGGCCGGGATGTCCGGCGGAAAGAAAAAGCATTCCAGAATATGCAGGTATCTCTGGTTGTAGTCGTACAGGAGGGCCGACCAGCCCATCGGAGGATCCTTGATCCGCGGATTCTGCAGGACTGCCAGCACCGTCGGGATCAGAAGGATACAGGAACAGAGAACCCCGATCACGGATTCGCAGAGCAGCAGAAGAAAATCTCTCAGGCTGATATCCCAGCTGCCCGCCAGCATCCGGACAATCCAGTAGAGAATCAGGAAAGCGACCTGGCCGGTGAAAAAATAATAATTGACCGTGCAGCAGAGGAACACCGTTACGGCGAAGACCACACGGCGCCGCCGGTACATATACTCATCCATTGCCCACAGCATCAGCGGAAAAAAGACAATCGCCTCATGAAAATGGTTAAAAAAGATATTATAGATGGAAAACCCGGAAAACGCATACAGAAGTGATCCGAGAATGGCATAATCCGGGTGACGCGCATAGCGGCTTAGATAGAGGTAGGAAGTAAGCGCCGCACATCCGAATTTCAGGATCAGCAGAGGCCCCATCAGATGAGGCACCATCCAGCTTGGGAACGGGATGGTCAGCCAGAAAAACGGGCTGCCCAGCAGATAGAAAGTGTAGGACCCGATGAAGTTCGTGCCGAGGTCGGTCGTCGGGTTCCATCCCCAGTTTCCGGCTCGAATCGCGTCATGGCACATCTGATAGAAGGGAATCTGCTGGACGTTGAAATCCCCGTAAAACAGAAAATATCCGTCATCAAAAAGGATAAAAGGCAAAAAAAACAGAAGCGACAGGATTATCCCGCTCAGAAAGGCTTTCCGGCAGTACCGGCCGCTGTCATTCTGAGATTTGCCTAGCCGTATCACTACGCTGCATCCCCGTTCCGTTTCAACAATCAATAATTTCATTATATCATAATGTTTTGTCCAAACAAAGAACAAAACTTTACTTTTTATCTTTTTGATCCTTCGGGAAAGGCGCCGCCTTTCGATGGACAACCAGGCCGCCGGCTTTTTTTGGCGCTTCCCGACGGATGGACAGAGAAGGAGGTCCCGACCCTTTCCATTTATAAAAAAAGACGGTATGATAAAAGGGTCCGAAGGAGGAAATCAGAATGTATCATTTTTTTGCCATGCTTTCCCGCATGAAAAATGTCAACCGGTGGGGGCTGATGCACAATACCCGGCAGGAGAATCTCTGCGAACACAGCTTTGAGACGGCGGTGATCGCGCACGCTCTTGCCGTAGTGCGCAACCGGCGTTTTGGAGGCCGCGTGGACGCCCAGCGGGCGGCGGTTCTTGCGCTGTTCCATGACGCGACGGAAATTGTGACCGGCGATATGCCGACGCCCGTCAAATACTATAATCCGGAGATCCGCTCCGCTTACCGCGGCGTGGAAGACGTTGCCCGCAGGCGGCTGCTGGCCCTGCTGCCCGAAGATTTGAGAGACGTCTACCGTCCCTTGCTCGGCAAGCCGGAAGGGGAGGCCGATCGGGAACTTGCTCCCCTTGTCAAGGCGGCGGACAAGATTTCAGGACTGATTAAATGCGTGGAGGAAAAAAGGATGGGCAACCGGGAATTTGCAAACGCCGAAGATGCCCTTCGCAGATCCGTCCAGGAAATGCACCTTCCGGAGGCGGATTATTTTCTGAAGGACTTTCTGCCTTCCTACCGCCTGACGCTCGACGAACAGGGGTAGCACTTTGGGCTTCTCTTCTTTCTAAGGAAGGTTGAAACAGAGAGGCCTTCATGCTATAATATTTCGGTATCAGTGAATTTTTTAAAATACGATATGCAAAAGACAAAGGGGATCAGCGGAACATGATAAAAGGGAACCGATACCGCACGCGGCTTTGCGGAGAAGTCAGCGAAAACGATGTTGGAAAGGAAGTTCGCGTAGCGGGATGGGTCGAGAATATCCGCGACCATGGAGGCGTGCAGTTTCTTGATCTGAGGGATCAGTACGGCGTCGTGCAGCTGGTGGTTCATAACGAAGACATGCTGCAGGATATCCGGCGTGAATGCACCCTGACGGCGGCCGGAAAAGTCGTCCTGCGCGACGAGGAAACCGTCAACCCGAAAAGAGTCGCGTGAAACGAGGGAAGATGTCCGGCTTAAATACCGTTATCTCGATCTTCGAAACCCCAAAGTCCATCGCAATATCGTCCTGCGCTCCAGGCTGATTGCCTTTTTGAGGAAGGAAATGACGGATCTCGGGTTTCTGGAGATTCAGACGCCGATTCTTTCCGCCTCTTCCCCGGAGGGTGCGCGCGACTACCTGATTCCAAGCCGCCGGCATCCCGGAAAGTTCTACGCTCTGCCGCAGGCGCAGCAGATTTTCAAGCAGCTTCTAATGGTTTCCGGCTTTGACCGGTATTTTCAGATCGCTCCCTGTTTTCGGGATGAAGACGCCCGGGCCGATCGCTCTCCGGGCGAGTTTTATCAGCTCGATTTTGAGATGGCTTTTGCCGATCAGGAGGATGTGTTCGCCGTGGCGGAAAAGGTGATGGGCGAAACTTTCTCAAAATTTTCTGACAGGAAAGTTACCCCGGCGCCGTTTCCGCGCATCCCTTATCGGGAGTCCATGCAGAAATTTGGGACGGATAAACCGGATCTGCGCAACCCGCTCCGGATTCTGGACGTCACCGATTTGTTCGAGGGGACTTCTTTCGCGCCGTTCCGCGGGAAAGTTGTCAAGGCGGTCAATGTGCCCGACTGCGCGACCAGACCGCGGAGCTTTTTTGAAGGAATGCTCAAGTATGCGGAAAGCATCGGCATGAAAGGCCTCGGATACATCAAGGTGACTCAGAAGGAAGAATATCAGGGCCCGATTAACAAATACCTTTCGGAGGACCGCCGGCGCGTCCTGGCGCGCCGCGCCGGCATGAAACCGGGATGCGTTCTGTTTTTCATCGCGGATGACGCGGAACTGGCCCCTGAACTTGCCGGTCAGATCCGGGAGGAACTGGGAAAACGGCTGGGACTTATCGACGAAAGCCGGTATGCGTTCTGCTTTATCGTCGATTTCCCCATGTTTGAACCGGATGCGGAAACGGGAAAAATCGGTTTTATGCATAACCCGTTTTCCATGCCGCAGGGAGGGATGGAATCCCTTAAAAACAAGCGGCCGGAAGACATTCTTGCCTATCAGTATGATATCGTCTGCAACGGCGTGGAACTTTCTTCCGGTGCGGTGCGCAACCATCGGATTGATATTATGGAAAAAGCGTTCGAAATTGCCGGGTATTCGAAGAAAGAGCTTCAGACGAAATTCACTTCCCTCTATCATGCCTTTCAGTATGGTGCCCCGCCGCATGCCGGCATGGCGCCCGGGATTGACCGGATGCTGATGCTTTTGACGGGGGAAGAGAACATCCGCGAGGTGATAGCCTTCCCCATGAATTCCAACGCCCAGGATTTGATGATGGGTTCGCCGGGTGAAGTGACGGAGCAGCAGCTTCGGGAAGCTCATATCCGGATTCGCAGACAGCCGTCTGTTTAAGGAGGCGCGGAATGGTATCCAAGCAGGAAATTGCCAGGCTGGCGAAATTGGCGAAACTTTATGTAAAACCGGAGGAACTGGACGGATTGACGGAAGATCTCAACCGGATGATCCGCTTTGCCGACGCTGTGGCGACCTCCCCGGAAAAGGGATCCGCCTTTGGCGGTTTCGACGGCAGAGAGAACATTTTCCGGGAGGACGTCCCGCACCCGAGTTTTCGCCGGGACGACATCCTGAAAAACGCGGGAAGCGCCGAGGACGGATTTTTCCTCGTGAGACACCGCAGGTAGGGGGGAACAGGGAAACGAACGGAATCATTGCGCGGCTGCACGGGATGCTGGAATCCCGCGAGTTAAGCTGCACGGAACTTACAGAGAAATATTTGAATGCCATCGGAAAAGAGAACGCGGCGCTGAATGCCTATATAAGGCTTACGCCGGAAACGGCTCTGGAAACCGCCCGGCGTGTGGATGAAGACATCGCATCGGGCCGCTCCCTCTCTCCTCTTGAGGGAATTCCGATGACGCTGAAGGACAATATCAGCACGAAGGGAATCGAGACAACCTGCTGCTCAAAAATGCTGCAGGGGTATGTGCCGATTTACGACGCGACGGTTTGGAAAATTCTGAAGGATCAGAACGCCGTTCTGCTTGGCAAAACAAACATGGACGAGTTTGCCATGGGATCGACCTGTGAGAATTCCTGTTACGGCGGGGCGGGAAACCCGCACGATCCCGTCCGTGTGGCGGGAGGAAGCAGCGGGGGCGCCGCAGCGGCCGTGGCGTCGGATCTTGCCGTCTATGGACTGGGATCCGATACCGGAGGATCGATCCGCGAGCCTGCCAGCTTCTGCGGCGCGGTGGGATTTAAACCGACCTATGGCACCGTTTCCCGATATGGGCTTGTGGCTTTCGCTTCCAGTTTTGACCAGATTGGCCCTATCACCCAGAGCGTGGAAGACGCCGCGCTGATCTATGACGTGATTTCCCGGCAGGATCCGATGGATTCGACCTGTACCGGGCGGAAGACAGCGGTGGTCCCCGACCTCGGAAAGGGGATCCGCGGCCTGAAGATCGGGATCCCGAGGGAATATTTCGACAATGTTCCGGAAGACGTTCGGAAAGCGCTGCGGAACACGCTGAAAATCTGGAAATCGATGGGAGCCGAACTTTCTGAATTCGGCATGCCGTCCGTCAAACTCGGGCTTCCGATTTATTACATTCTGGCCTGCGCGGAAGCCTCCTCAAACCTGGGGCGCTATGACGGCATCCGGTACGGTTACTGCACGCCGCACTATCAAAACCGCGAAGAGATGGTCTGCAAAACGCGCAGCGAGGGTTTCGGCAGAGAAGTGAAACGCAGGATCCTTTTGGGCACTTATGTTTTGAGCGCCGGCTATTACGATGCCTACTATAAAAAAGCGCAGGATCTTCGCGGCGCGGTCATCCGTGCGTTTGACGACGTGTTTCAAAAATGTGATCTGATCCTTACCCCTACGGTTCCGACAACGGCGTTTCCCAAAGGACGGACGGGAGGGGATCCGGTGGAAAATTACCAGACGGATATCTGCACCGTGCCCGTAAATATCGCAGGGCTGCCGGCTGTCAGCATTCCGTGCGGGTCCGGCCGGGACGGGATGCCCGTCGGAATGCAGCTGATCGGTCCCCGCTTTTCGGAATCTGTCCTGCTCAATGCGGCATACCGCTATGAACAGGAGACCGGCGGGGAGCCCTATCGTGTGAAAGGGATGGGGGTCGATCTATGAAATATGAACTGATCTGCGGCCTTGAGACCCATGTGGAGCTGTCGACCAAAACAAAAGTTTTCTGTTCCTGCACGACGGAGTTCGGCGGGGAACCCAATACGCACTGCTGCCCCATCTGCATAGGACTGCCGGGCACGCTTCCCATTCTGAACCGCAGGGCGGTAGAATATACCGTGATGGCGGGGATTGCCACAAACTGCGAAATCAGCACGATATCCCGGATGGATCGGAAAAACTATGTCTATCCTGATCTGCCGAAAGCGTATCAGATTTCTCAATATGACATGCCCCTTTGCCGAAACGGCTGGGTGGGCCTTTCCGATGGGCGCAGGATACGCCTTACGAGAATCCATCTTGAGGAAGACGCGGGGAAACTGATCCATGGGCGTGCCGGTACCTTTGTCGATTATAACCGGAGCGGCGTTCCCCTGATTGAGATTGTCTCCGAACCGGATATCCGAAGCGTTGAGGAAGCGGTCGAGTATGTGGAAAAGCTTCAGATGATCATGCGCTATCTGGGGATCTCGGACTGCCGGATGGAAGAAGGATCTCTGCGCTGCGACGTAAACGTGTCCGTGCGGCCGGAAGGATCGGATGGGCTCGGCACCCGGACGGAAATTAAAAACATGAATTCCTTTTCCCACATGACAAAGGCCCTTAACTATGAGAGGGATCGGCAGATCGATTTGCTGGAGAGCGGGGAAAGCGTTGTGCAGGAAACGCGCCGGTACGATGAAAAGACCGGCTGCACCGAGGGAATGCGGGACAAGGAAGACGCCAACGATTACCGCTACTTCCGCGACCCGGATCTTATCGCCATCCGGATTACGGAGGAAACGGCCCGAAAAATCCGCGCGGAGATGCCGGAAGATCCCCAGAAGCGCCTTTCCCGTTTCCAATCGGAATATGCCCTGCCGGAAAAGGAAGCTCTGCTTTTGATTGAACACCGAAAGATTGCGGATTATTTTGAACGGGCGGCAGAGGGGCTTAAAAATCCCCGCTCTGCGGCGAACTGCATCACAGGCCCCATTTTTGCCCGCCTTCCGGATGAAAACGCAAAGGAAAAATTCCAAATCGCCGTGTCGGCGGAAGATCTGAACGCGCTGCTGCGGATGGCAGAGAAGGCGGGGATACGGGAAAACCTTGTGCGATCCACCCTGGAAAAAATGCTGGACACCGGAAAACCGGTTTCTGATTTTCTCAGCAAAGAGGATTTGGAGGGCGTCAGCGGAGAAGAACTGAAAAAGTTCTGCAGACAGGCAGTCCGGCAGAATCCGGCTGCCGTAAAGGATTACCTCGGGGGAAAGCAGAAAGCGATCAAGGCACTCGTCGGCGCCGTCATGAAAGCAACGCGCGGCCGGGCGGATCCGCAGAAGGCACAGTTGGTTTTGAAAGATTTGCTGGACCGGGGATAAGAGGAAAAAACGCTTCCGAAGCAAAGAGAGAGAACCTTGCTTCGGAAGCGTTTTTTCCTCCCGCGGCACTCCCAGGCCCCCTGAAAGCCGCGCGGCAGGGACAAAAAAAACCGGAGCTAACCAGCCCTTTCGGACTGCAGCTCCGGAAATCGAATCTGTTTCCAGCAAAACTTCGCGGCGGTTTCGATTTCCTGCTCTCTAGCCCGCTGTTTCCGCCACTTTGCCGGCATACACGCGCATCGCGTCCAAATCGGACTGCGTAGGACGAAAAACCACCCGCAATCCGTCCCCGACAAAATGATATTTCAGATGCGTCAGTCTGTCGCGGATCATCGGAACCGCTTCCCCGCTCCAGCCGTAGGAACCAAAAGCTCCTGCCGGTTTTCCGTGTGTGTTGATGGCGTCGGCTGCGGAAAGGACTTCCCATACGGCGCCGGGCGCGTCTCGATTGATGGTGCAGGATCCAAACAGCAGAATATCGGCGTCGTTTAGAAGAGAAATCACTTCGGAACGATCCGAAAACACAATATCGCGCATCTGGACTTCCAGTGCTCCGCTCTTCGAGAGCTCCTCGTACGCTGCCTCTGCAAGCTTTTTCGTATAACCGTATGCGGAAGCATACAGGATGGCAGCGAGCTTTTTTTGGCGCGGACGAGGAACACTCCATTCGCGGTACAGTTTCCGCTGCTTTCTTGCACCTTCCGGAAGGCATGGACCGTGGCTCGGGCAGACCAGCTCGATCGGCAGATCTTTGATTTTATCGAGTCCTTTGAGCACATAGGGACGGAAAGGCCCGAAAATCCCCTGATAATAGTAGGCAAACTGTTCCTGGTACTTTTGAGGGTAATGAATCCCCGTTTCCAGCATGGTCGGTTCACAGTAGTGGCAGCCGAGAAAGTCGCAGGTGAAGAGCACTTTCTGCTCCGGCATCCAGGTAAACATGGAATCCGGCCAGTGAAGCAGCGGGGCGGGAATAAATTCCAGCGACCCGCTTCCATAGTCCAGCTTGTCGCCCTGCTTGACGACGCTGCACGGGAATGGCCGGTTCACGATGGAACTCAGATATTTCTTCGCGGGAATCGTACAATGCACCCGAATGCGTGGATTCAGAGCCAGCAGTTTTGCCACGGAGCCGGAATGATCCGGTTCGGTGTGATCCATCACCAAATCGTCAATTTTTGAAATGTCAACGACGCTCTGGATGTTGTGCAGGTATTCTTCAAAATAATCCTCATGAACCGTGTCAATGAGGATATTCTTTTTTCCCGTGATGAGATATGCATTGTAACTTGTCCCATAATCCGACCTCATGATAATGTCGAATATGCGAAGACCAGGATTCAGTACGCCGACAGAATAAACATTCTTTCGAAGTTGAATCGCACTCATAGTTAAGAATAAGACTTCCTTTTTGGAATTATTCCGGGCTGAACATATCTTTCCCGACCCCGCATTCCGGGCACGTCCAGTCATCCGGCAGATCTTCAAATGCGGTTCCCGGTTTCACACCATGTTCCGGATCACCTTTTGCAGGATCATATACATAGCCACATACCCCGCAGATATATTTTTTCACTCAAATTCACACTCCTTATTGATAATCATTCCTGTAATTATCAGTATAAGGGAATGAAACTCATTTGTCAACAGCGGCAGCCTCAAAAAGAAGATCTTCCAGCACTTCGGTAAGATTGTACGGGAAAACCGAACACCGCCTTAACGACCAGGCAAGATTCATGACCTTGGTCAAATTGCGTGAGATGTATTGATCAGCACATTCTCCCTTATCCTTTAAAATGCGAATTCCATATCCATCTTTCTGATTTCCAAAAACATAATACTTAAGACAAATCCCTGGTAAATCTACACTCCCGATAAATCTGACCATTTTTCCACCTTCTCATTTTTTTTTGGATGTGAATTTCTGTCACCTGAAATATTCGATAACAGGATAATTCTAAAGCACTGACCAAAAATAATCAAGCGGAAAAAGGCCATTTTTGTCATTAAACTATAAAACACGCAAGATATACTATAAGAAATTAGGGTAAAAATATATATTGTATCGGATGATGTACAAAATCCCTTATATTTTGTAAAGATAGATAATCAAAAGCGCGCTTAATACTCCAAGTATAGATCCGAAAACGGTATCCGACGGATAATGGACAAACAGGAATATTCTGGAAAACGCAATGGAACAGGCAAGGATGATGGCGGCAACTCCGAAGTGCCTGTCTGCCATGCAGAGAACGGTTGCTGCCGCGAAAGAGGAAGCAGAATGGCCCGACGGGCAGGAATATCCGCCGGGCGTATGGATCAGAAGGGGCCGCGGGTAGGAAACGAAGGGACGCGGCCTGCCGATGATGGGTTTTAAAATCTGACTGATAATGTAGGCTAAGGATATGGAGAAAAAAAGCATAATCGCGAACCGTCTGGTCGGCCGATCCTTGCCGAGCAGGATTGCAATCCCAAGCCAGACAGCTCCCGCATTTCCCATGCGTGAAAGGACGGTGAAAAGAAAGTCGGTAAACCGATTGTGAAAATGGTTTTGGACATATCTTAAAATTGTAACATCCATACTTTCTCCTCCGCACGGTTTGTTGAAATATATTATACCATATTTTAAACCAATTGCGAATATACATGAATAAAAAACGGGGGATGATAAATTTGGAATGGGAGAGCATGCCAGAGAAGGAGTGCGCCAGCAGGCTGCGGACCGACCTGGAACGCGGTCTCAAACCCGAACAGGCTGCGCAGCGGCTCCGGGAATACGGGCCGAACGAATTGCCGCGGCCGAAGAGAAAGAGTCTGATGGCGCGCTTTTTTGCCCAGTTCGCCGATTTTATGGTGATTATCCTGCTCATAGCGGCAGGAATTTCGTTTGCAACTTCCTTCCTTCGACATGACAGCGATTTTGTAGATTCCATTATCATCCTTGCCATTGTCGTTGTAAATGCGATTACGGGAATGGTACAGGAAAGCCGGGCAGAAAAATCACTGGAGGCCCTGAGGAAGCTTTCCTGTCCTCAGGCACGGGCAGTACGCGGGGGAAAGGAAACGGTTCTCCCCGCCCCTTTGCTGGTTCCAGGGGATCTGGTCCGCCTGAAGGCGGGGGATCTGGTGCCGGCCGATCTCCGGATCGTGGAAGCGGTCGATCTGAAATCCGAGGAAAGCGCCCTTACGGGAGAGAGTGTGCCTTCCACAAAATCTGCCGGTGAAGTTTTCCCCATGGGAACTCCGATCGGCGACCGGCATAATATGCTGTATTCCGGATGCGCCGTCACTTCAGGAAATGGAAAAGGTCTGGTGGTGGAAACCGGAATCCATACGCAGGTAGGCCGCATCGCCCGGATGATTGGAAGTCCGAACGCGCCGCAGACGCCCCTCCAGCACCGGCTGGCGCAGGTCGGCCGGACTCTTGGAATTGGGGCGCTGGCCATCTGCTTCGTCATCTTCATCATGGGACTGTTCCAGCAGGTCAATCCGCTTGACATGTTCCTTATCGCGGTGAGTCTGGCGGTAGCGGCCATTCCGGAAGGGCTTCCCGCCGTAGTAACCGTTACCCTGGCAATTGGGGTGCGGCGGATGGCGGCAAAACGCGCCATTGTGCGCCGCATGCCGGCGGTTGAGACGCTGGGAAGCGCGAGCGTCATCTGTTCGGATAAGACGGGTACCCTGACTCAAAACCGGATGACGGTTGTGGAGCTTCGCGATGCGGACGGCATGATCCGCATGGATTCGTCCTTGGGGCGGCGACTTCTCCGCATGGCGGCGCTCTGTACCGACTGCGAAATTTCCGGCGGTCAGATCATGGGAGATCCGACCGAGGCCGCGCTGGTTCGCGCCGTCTCCATCGGTACGTTTCAGGCGGACAGGAGAAAATATCCCCGCGCGCTGGAGATCCCGTTTTCCAGCGCGCGGAAAATGATGACAACCGTCCACCGGCTGCCGGGAGGCCGATATCGGGCCGTCACGAAAGGCGCTCCGGATTTTCTGTTCAGCCGGTGTGTATCCGGTGCCGCCCCGCGTCAGAATGAAGCGATGGCTTCCGCGGCCTTGCGGGTTCTGGGCGTTGCCTGCCGGGATTTCGATGTTCTTCCGGCGAACCGAACCGAGATAGAAAACGGTATGACTTTCTGCGGCCTCATCGGCATGGCGGATCCTCCGCGCCCGGAAGCGAAGAGAGCGGTTTCTGTGTGCCGCAGGGCTGGAATCCGGGCTGTGATGATTACCGGCGACCATGCCGCGACCGCTGAGGCGGTGGCACGCAAAATCGGCATCGCGCGGGACAGGGGTTCCGTTTTAACCGGCATGGAAATCGATCGGCTGTCCGAGGAAGAGCTGAAAAGAAAGATCTGCCGCTACACGGTATTTGCCCGCGTTTCTCCAGAACACAAAGTGCGCATTGTGCGGGCGTTCCAGGCGCGGGGTGAGGTTGTTGCGATGACGGGAGACGGAGTGAACGACGCGCCTGCTCTCCGCGCGGCTGATATTGGCTGTGCCATGGGCATCGCGGGCACGGAAGTCGCGAAAGCGGCTTCCGACATGATTCTGACAGATGATAATTTTGCTACGATTGTTTCCGCCGTGAGAGAGGGCCGCGGGATTTATGCCAATATTAAAAAGACCGTTCATTTTCTGCTGAGCTGCAATATCGGGGAAATCCTGTCGGTTTTTGTCGGCTTCCTGCTTCGTCTGCCGTTCCCGCTTCAGCCGATTCAGCTGCTTTGGGTAAACCTTGTCACCGATTCTCTGCCGGCGCTGGCGTTGGGCGTTGAGCCGATCGATCCAAAAATCATGGAGCAAAAGCCTGTCCGGCGCGGGGAAAACATGTTCGCGGGCGGCATGGGCTACAGTATTGTCGTGGAAGGGTGCCTGATAGGCGCTCTTTCTCTGCTGGCGTACAGTATCGGCCGAGCGTTCTTTGATGTGGATCCGGCTGCGCCTACGATTGGAAGAACCATGGGCTTTGCCGTGCTGAGCCTTTCCCAGATAGTCCACACGTTCAACATGCGTTCCAGCCGCTCCGTCTTTCATTCCGGACTTCTGCCAAATTACAGGCTGATTCTGGCGGCGGCCTTCTGTACTTTCCTCCAGACGGCGGTGATTGTTTTCCGGCCGATGGATGCCTTGTTCCGGACGGCGATGCTTACGGGATCTCAGTGGCTGATAGTCGCGGCGCTTTCCTCTGCTCCCCTTGCTGTAGTGGAGATGGAAAAATGGCTGGCAAATCAAGCGGGGTCGAAAAGGTCTGCAGGGGAAAGCCCTGCTTCCCCACCCGATAGGAAAAAGAATTTTCCGGGAAGGATGGATCGGAAAGGGTTCCACCGGGAATAAATGAGAATCGAGTAGGAGGTCACCCATTTGAGTGACCGACCTCTCACACCACCGTGCG
>DAITAP010000016.1:0-6256 GCA_036824225.1 Caproicibacter sp.
TTAGAGGACACGGAAAAAGAATACGAAGCCGCTTTCCGCTTTGGATACGCGACCGACACGCAGGATTCGACGGGCAGGGTGACTGCCCGGGGCGGCGCCCGGGTGACAGAAGAACGGCTTTTGGAAGCCCTCGGGCGGTTCCGCGGGGAAATCCTCCAGACACCGCCGATGTATTCCGCCGTGAGAGTCGGCGGCAGGCGGCTTTACGAACTCGCGCGGCAGGGCGTCGAAGTGGAGCGGAAGGCAAGAAAGGTAACCATCTACCGAATCCGGCTTCTGGGCTTTGAGGAAGCGGAACAGTCCGGCCGCCTTTTTGCCGCCTGTTCGAAGGGGACCTATATCCGGACGCTCTGCGCGGATCTTGGACAGGCGCTTGGTACATACGGGGTGCTGACGTCGCTGCGCCGCACCCGGGCGGCAGGTTTTACGCTGAACGACGCCGTCACTCTGGAAAAGGCGGAGGACCTTAAAAAAGAAGGCCGGCTTCCGGAATGCCTGAGACCTGTCGAATGTCTTTTCCCCTCGAAGCCGAAAATCCGGATCAGCGCCGCCCAGGCAAAGCGCTTCCGAAACGGCGGGGCGCTCGACCTCGGCCGCACCGCCCTTTCCGGGAACCCGGCGCCGGAAGGGGCCCGCTTCCGCGTCTGCTCGCCGGAGGGGGAGTTTCTGGGCCTCGGGGAAAAGCGGGATGGAAAACTTCACGTCTTAAGGCTGTTCTGCCCGGTATAAACAAACCTTTTTGGGGGGAAAATACAAAATGGAAGTCCTTTACGGCTTGCTGGCATCGTCTGACGGGCCCTGCGCCCTGGCGCTCGGCAATTTTGACGGTATCCACCCGGGACACCGGAAAGTCCTTTCCCTTGCGCTTCAAAGCGGCGGGCTGAAGCCCGCGGTCCTGACGTTCGATCTGGAACCCCCGGACGGCTGGATCTTTTCGCAGAAGCGGAAGATTTCCATTCTGGAATCGATGGGGTTTGAGCGGATGTACCTTCTGCACTTTGCGTCGGTGCGCGATATGACGGCAAAAGAATTTGTCGACGCGCTCTCGGAAAGCTGCAGGGTCAAAAAAGCCTGCTGCGGATTCAATTTCACGTTCGGGAGCGGCGGGAAAGCCGGGAGCGCGGAACTTCAGAAGCTCTGCGCCGAACGCGGGATGGAAGCCGCCGTGGCAGAACCGGTCCTCTGGGAAGGAGCGCCCGTCAGTTCCTCCCGCGTCCGCGGCCTGATCGGGGAAGGGCGCGTGGAGGAAGCTTCGCGCCTTCTCCCCTGCCCTTTCGGATATGAGTCACCCGTCCTTCCCGGCAGGCGCCTCGGCAGGCGCCTGGGCGCTCCCACGCTCAACCAGGCCCTTCCGGACCATCTTGTGAAGCCGAAGTTCGGCGTCTATGTTTCCGCCGTATATTTTGGCGGAAACGCGTACGCGGGGGTCACCAATGTCGGCGTGCGGCCGACGGTCGGTTCCAATACGGCGCTTGCCGAAACCTGGATGCCGGAATACCGGGGAGGGGATCTTTACGGAAGGACGGCGCGCGTCGACCTGCTCCGGTTCCTCCGGCCGGAAATCCGGTTCCCGAACCTCAAAGACCTCAAAGAGGCCATTCTCGGAGACGGGAAAAAAGCGGAGGAATATTTTAAGAAAAACGCGATTCCCCGCCCGTTCCCGGACTTTTTCTGAAACCGGGAATTTTTTCGCTCCCAGCCCGCCGGACTGCCTTGAAAATCGGGGCGCGGCGTGCTATACTGTACCATGTTCTGACCCCCCGCGCGGTCCAGGGGATATGCCCTTCTTCTGTGGGGATTTCACCGGCCCTGCACTGCGCCCGCGGGAATCTTGAAAAGGTGGAATGTCTCATGCTGCTCAAAGAAGAAAAAAGCGCGATTATCCAGGATTACGCGAGGCATAAAGGCGATACGGGATCCCCGGAAGTCCAGGTGGCGATCCTCACAAAGCGCATCAATCTCCTCACGGAACACCTCAAAGCCCATAAGAAGGACCATCATTCCGCACGCGGTCTGCTTAAGATGATCGGGAAGCGAAGGAACCTGCTCAATTACCTTCAGCAGAACGATTTGGAGCGGTACCGCACCGTGATTAAAAAACTGGGAATTCGAAAATAGACGTATCCGAAGGCAGGCGACATGGTTCGCCTGCCTTCGACTTTATCCGCGGTTCCCGCGCCGGGAAAACCGGCCGCGGCGGACCTAGAGGCGGGGAAAAGGGAGCGCGGAGGAAAAGATGTTCGAAAACTACAGGGCTTACAAGACCGATTTTGCCGGACATCCTCTGACGGTGGAAACCGGAAAACTGGCGCCGGAGGAAGGCGGGGGATGCCTCGTGAGATACGGCGGCACCGCCGTTTATTCCACCGCGAGGGCCCTTCCGGGAAACGCGGGCAGGGCGGGAAGATTCCCGATTTCCGCCCTTTATGAGGAAAAGCCGTACGCGCGGGGCAGTCTTGTCCCGGCGTCCCGGGAGGAAAAAAAGCGGGAAGCCCGGACGGCCCGATCGATGGAAAGGGCCGTCCGCCCGCTTTTCCCGGAGGGTTTTTCGAGGGAAGTCCGTATTTCCTCTTCCGCGCTGAGCGTCGATCCGGGCTGTCCGCCGGAATCCGCGGCCCTGATTGGGGCGTTCTGCGCCCTCTGCCTCTCGGATATTCCCTGGAACGGCCCGGCCGCGGCCGCCTTTCTCGGATACTCCGACGGCAGATTTTTCGTCAACCCCTCGGTGAAAGAGAGAGAAAAATCCGGGACGGAGCTTCTGGTCGCTTCCACGGCCGACGCCGTCGTCCTGATGGACGGGACCGCCGGATTGCTTCCGGAAGACGCCGTCTTTGCCGGTGTTCAAAAATGTCTCCAGGACTGCCGGCCCGTCATTGAACTTCTTGGAAAAATTCAGTCGGAAGCGGGAAAAGAAAAGTTCCAGGTGGAAACCCCGCCGGAAGAAATGGAAAACGCCGTGCTGGACTACGCCCTCGACGACATCCGGGAAGCCATGGACGACGCTGACCGGAAGGTCCGCAGGGCGAACCTGAAGCCGGTTTTCGAACGGACACATCAAAAATTCGACCCGGATTCCGGGGCCGAAGACGTCGACCGGTGCTTTTTCCTCGCGCAGAGAACCGCGGTCCGCTCCTGGCTTCTCGGCTCCGGAAAGCGCGTGGACGGAAGGGAGCCGGACGAAATCCGACCCGTTTCCGCCGAAACCGGATTCCTGCCCCGCGCGCAGGGAAGCGGCCTTTATACCTGCGGCAGGACACAGGCGCTCTCCGCGGCCGCCCTCGGTTCGATGGAAAAGGGGCAGCCCCGGTTTTCCGCCCGCTGCTTTTCCCACTGCGGGGCCGGGGGAAATCCCCTTTTCCCGCGCGAAGACGCCGCGGAATTTACGGAACGCGCCCTCGCGCCGGTCCTTCCCTCCGCCGGAAGATTTCCCTACTCCGTCTGCGTCACTTCGGAAGAGATATCGGACGACGGATCCCTGTTCGGGGCCTGCGTGTCTTCTTCCACCCTCGCCCTATTAGACGCGGGCGTCCCCCTCGAATCCCCCGTCGCGGGGATATCCTTCGGCCTCGCCGCCGAAAACGGGCGCTGGAAAACCATCACGGATATCCTTGGCACCGAGGCGGTCTTCGGGGGCATGGATTTTGAAATTGCCGGCACACACGGGGGAATCACCTCCGTGTGGACGGACCTCGAATCCCCCTTGAAGCCCGGAACGGTGCGGGAAGTCCTGCGGAAAGCGAAAAAAGCTCTCGATTCCATCCTCGGCGGAAATCTTCTCAAGGCCCTTCCGAAACCCCGGGCCCAGCTTTCCCTTTTCGCCCCGAAATCTCTCGGAATGGCCGTTCCGCCCGGCAAAATTCAAAGCGTCGCGGAGGCTCTGCAGAAAATCAGCGGCGCGTGCCGGGTCCGGATGCGCGAGGACCGGGACGGCTGGGTCTCCGTTTCCGGAGACCGCCCGGAAGACGCAAGGCGAGCCCTCGGTGTCGTGGAAACGATCGTGGACGGCCCCGACGAAGGCGCTATCTACAGCGGCTGCGTCACGCGGGTGGCAGAAGAAGGGGCGTATGTGGAAATTGCCCCCGGCGTAGAGGGGTTTGCCCCGCTCCGCGAGCTCGGTGTAAGGCAGCCGGACCGGGCGGAGGACGAGGTGAAAAAGGGAGACAAGGTCCTCGTCAAAGTGCTCGGCCCTTCAAAAGAGGGGATCTTCTCTCTTTCCCGGCGGGCGGCGCTCCTGGAAACCGGCGCTGCCGGCGGGAAAAAGGGCACGGAGAAAAGCCCGGCAACCCAGGAACCACTTTCCTAAAATCGCAGAAGGCAGCGGCGGTTCCCTTTCTGGAATTCGTCGAGCAGATCCTTAAGGATCCCTTCCTGCGCCGCGGTCAGGCCGTCAATCTGCAGCATCTTCCGATTTTCGAGGCCTAAGATATAATCGGAGGAAACACCGTAAAAAACGGCGAGCTTTGTCAGGACGTCCACCGACGGCGTCTTGATATTGTTCTCATATCCGCTGATCGACGTCTTGGAAAGGCTGAGCCGCTTCGCTACCTGCGTCTGGGAAAGATTTTTGCTTTCCCGCAGTTTTCTCAGACGATACCCAAAGTCAAAGATCATCCCGATCCTTCCTTTCTAAGGGAAATTGTACCGGTTTTGTGTAAACTAACAGAGCACATACCGTCGTAATTTATTTACCACTGGGTTATTTCCCGCTTTCCTCTGCCGGGTATCGGGGAAAGCTCTGCTTCAACGGGACGCGGGTTTGTGATATAATAGCACAGGGATCCGCGCGCCGGGCGGAAGTAAAAAGGAAAAGGCGGGATGCGAAAGAGATGTCGGCAGTCACCAGGGCAAAAAGGATCGTCGTCAAGGTGGGCACTTCCACTCTGACCTATGAAAACGGAAAACTGAACCTCCGCCGGGTGGAGCGGCTCTGCCGGGTCTTAAGCGACCTGCAGAACGCAGGGCGGGAAATCATTCTTGTCACGTCGGGGGCCATCAGCGTAGGGGCGGGCAAACTCGGCCTCCCCGGGCGCCCGGAAAAAACGGAAAGGAAACAGGCGGCCGCCGCCGTCGGCCAGTGCGAGCTGATGTTTATCTACGATAAATTCTTCGGCGAGTACAACCGCATTGTGGCGCAGGTTCTGCTGACGGGGGACGTGCTTTCCAGCGAGCACAACCGGCGCAACACGGAAAATACGTTTTCCGAACTGATCCGCATGGGGATCATCCCGATTGTAAACGAAAACGACACCGTGGCGGTCGACGAACTGGTCGGCACACAGATCGGCGACAACGACACGCTTTCCGCCGTCGTGGCGGTGCTGACGCGGGCCGATCTTCTCGTGATTCTGACGGACGTCGACGGGCTGTATGACGGAAATCCGTGTTCGAGCCCGGACGCGGCCCGGATTCCTTATGTGCCCCGGGTCACCGACGAAATCCGGGCCCTCGCGGGCGGCCGCGGATCCCGCCGCGGGACGGGGGGCATGCGCACCAAGGTCGAAGCCGCCGAGACGGCGAACCGGGCGGGCATCCCCTGCTGTGTGATGAGCGGCGCCGAACCGGACCGGCTCTATGATCTTTTTAACGGCGTCCAGACGGGGACAATTTTCGGCGGAAATGTGCGGTAAAGTCTTTTGGGAAGCCGTCCGCCGAAAGCGGGCGGGGAAAAAGACCGGAGGGAAAAAATGGAACAGCTCAAGGCAATCGGAGAAAAAGCAAAAGCGGCCTCACGAGTTCTCATCGGAGCGGGGGATCGGAAGAACCAGGCACTAAGGTACGCCGCGGACGGCCTGGAAACGAATAAGGACACCATTCTCTCCGCGAACGCGCGGGATGTCGCGGACGCCGCGGCGGGAGGAATGAGCGCGCCGCTCCTCGACCGGCTGTCGCTAAACGGGGAACGCGTCTACGGAATGGCGAAGGATCTCCGGGGCGTCGCGGCGCAGAGTGATCCGGTCGGGGAAGTCGTGGCCGGCTGGACCCGGCCGAACGGTCTGAAAATCGAAAAAATACGGGTTCCCCTCGGCGTGGTCGGCATGATCTATGAAGCGCGCCCGAACGTCACGTCGGACGCCGCGGGAATCTGCCTTAAATCCGGGAACACGGTGATCCTCCGGGGCGGGAAAGAGGCCCTGCGCTCCAACCAGGAGATCACGGCGGTTCTCCGCCGGGCTCTGGGCCGCGCCGGCTTGCCGGAAGACTGCGTCCAGCTCGTCACGGACACTTCGCGCGCTTCCGCCGACGCGATGATGCAACT
>DAITAP010000016.1:6291-11655 GCA_036824225.1 Caproicibacter sp.
AAGGAAAAAGCTCGCGTGCCGGTCATCGAAACCGGGTGGGGAAACTGCCATATCTTTGTGGACTCCTCCGCGGATATCGAAATGGCGGCGAATATCGTGTACAACGCGAAAACCTCGCGCCCTTCCGTGTGCAACGCGGCCGAAACTCTCCTGGTTCACCGGGACATCGCCGAAAAGGCCCTTCCGGTCATCAAGGCGCGCCTCGACCGGAAAAACGTGCAGATCCGGGGCTGCAGCCGGACCCGCGCGATCCTAGGGGACTCTGTCATCCCGGCGACGGAAAAGGACTGGGAAACCGAGTACCTCGACTACATTCTCGCCGTAAAGGTGGTCGACAGCCTGGATGAGGCCATGGCCCACATCGCGCGTTACTCCAGCGGGCACAGCGAGGCTATCGTGACAAACAGCTACGAAAACGCCCGTCGGTTTACGGCCTTTGTGGATTCGGCGGCCGTCTACGTCAACGCGTCCACGCGCTTTACGGACGGCGGCGAATTCGGCCTGGGAGCGGAGATCGGCATCTCGACTCAAAAGCTCCACGCGCGCGGCCCCATGGGCGTAAGGGAACTGACAACAACAAAATACGTCATAACCGGAAACGGCCAGACAAGATAGGCGGCAGAAGAAGGATACCCTTTTCCCGATGCGGGCCGCCCGAAGTTTCCTTTTTGAGTTCCGCAAAAAAAAGCCCTCCCGGCTTCGGGGGGGATTTCCTTTTTTCGAGGGAAAGCGGGACGCCCCGAAATCCCGGTGTCAAAGTCCCGGAGGGTATTCCCCCCCGGAGGCTTTGATGCAATGCGCCGTGAATTTTCAGGACGTCCCCTGCAGAGCGCAAAAAATGACGCCGTACAGCGGATGCTTCCATCCCTATACGGCGCCGCCAAAGCCACCGCGACCTCTCCTTAAAAATCTCCTGCCATCTATACAAAACGGAAAACAAGAGGTATAATAAAGGACGCAATGCGCTGAGTATTCGGCTGTGTATGGAGAGAGGACGTCTCCGTATGCAGGGTTCGGGTGGTGGTACACCCGAACCTGCATTGCACTACTTTTTGTGCCCTGCCCTCCTATTTTATACCTTATATTTCCAGATGTCAATAGCCGCCGGGGCGGCGGGAACCGTCCGGAAATCGGAGAGGGAGAAAGTCAGAGCAGCAGGTACATCAGGGCGAAGATCAGGGTATTGTCCGCTTTTTCCTCGAGGAGTATCAGCAGGAGCATCATGATGAGCGACCGCTCGCTGTCCTTAAAAAGCAGGTCGAACGTGCCGTCCGGAGGCGCTTTTTCCTCCGGCGGCGCAGCCGGGGGAACCCGGACGGGCGCGGAACGGCCCATCCGGGGCGGCGGATCCGGGCGCGGCGGCGGAGGCTCCGGGGCGGCCTCCCGGACAGGAGGCCGTTCCATGGCGGGGCGCTGCGCTCTTTCCGGGCCGTGCCCCGGCGCGTAGGAAGAAGGAATCCGCGCGCGCGCCTGCATTTCCCGCGCGCGCCGGATCGCTTCCTGCTGAAGGGTCTGCATGTTTCTCCGGTTCATGGCCGGACTGTCTGCCATATTCGCCCACCTTCAAAAAAGCCCGGTTTTTTTCAGATACGGCATGACGCGCACCAGCTGCATCAGCCGAATCGATTCATCCAGCTTTTTCTTCCGATTTTCGCTCAGAAACGGCCGCAGGGCACGCAGCAGCCTCGTGGTATCGTCTTCCCTTCGGAACCGCGAGACAAGGGGCGCGAATTTCATCATCATCTTCATGACGTCCGCGTCCGGCGGCGCGTCGGGCTGCCTTTCCGGACCCGGGGGATCCGGCGGGGGATTCCGGGGACTTTCCGCCGGTTCCTCCGCGCCCCCCAGCATGGACGCGAGCTGCCGGATCTTTTCAAAGTTCTTGGGATCCTTTAAAAACTCGCTCATCCGGGAGGAAACGTCGTCCATTTATTTTCCTCCCGTCAGCTTCCGGAGAAGTTTCTGCGCTTCCGGGGAAGCGAGGATCCGGCTGCACTCTTCGCGGTTGGAAAGAAGAGACTTCACTTTCTTCTGATCTTCCGGGCTTAATTTTTTCATCAGGGAATCCAGCATTTCGCTGCCGTTCCTGGTATCCGGCATGATTTATCACCCCGACATTATCTTATGCCGCGCGGTGAAAAGATATGACCCGCCTTCGGGCGGGCCCTTTTAAAGGAGGTCCTTTTCCTTGCGGATTCTTGTCGTTTCCGATACCCACCGCGACTCCGGGGCGCTTCTCCGGGCGATCCTCAGAGAGCCGGAAGCCGGCACCGTCATCCATCTGGGCGACGGAGCGGAAGAGGCGGAGGCGATGAAACTCAGATTTCCCTTAAAAAAATTCCTGCAGGTGTGCGGAAACTGCGACTGGGGAAGCTCGCTTCCCCTTGACGGCTTTCTGACCGTCGGCGGAAAAAATATTTTCTATACGCACGGACATACTTATAACGTCAAATACGGTCTCGCGGATGTGGAATCCGCGGCGCGCAGGCGGAAGGCGGATGTCCTGCTGTTCGGCCATACCCACTGTCCCCTCTCGAAATACGACCACGGGCTTTATATCCTGAACCCCGGAAGCCTGAACGGAACGGAAGGGACGTACGGAACGCTGGATATCACCCCGGCCGGCATCGTCACCAATGTCATCAGGATTTGATTGACACGGCCTCCGGAAAATGCTATGTTTAAAATAGCGATTCCCGGATTCTGGAAAGGAAATGAAATTTATGAACGAAGTTGACGAATATGAAAGATGGTGCTCGAGAAAGCTCGATGATCCGGACCTGACCGCGGAATTAAAAGCCATCCGGGGCAGAAAGGACGAGATCCGCGATCGGTTCTACCGGGATCTCGCCTTCGGGACGGGCGGGCTCCGCGGCGTTCTCGGCGCCGGGACAAACCGCATGAATATCTATACCGTCCGCCGCGCGACTCAGGGGCTCGCAAATTACCTTAAGAAGCACGGGGAAAAGCCGTCGGTCGCCATCGCCTATGACAGCCGGATTAAATCCGATCTCTTTTCGAAAGAGGCCGCGTCCGTGCTTGCCGCGAACGGCGTGTCCGCCCATATCTATCCGTGGCTCTCCCCCACGCCGACCCTCTCATGGGCCGTAAGGTATCTTGGGTGCAGCGCCGGGATCTGCGTGACCGCCAGCCATAATCCCGCCAAATACAACGGCTACAAGGTCTATGGATCCGACGGCTGCCAGATCACCCTCAAAATGGCCGACGACGTCCTCGCCGAGATCAACCGGGTCGATATTTTCGACGGCGTGAAACGCATGGATTTTAAGGAAGGCCTCGGGCGCGGGCTCATCCGCTATATCCCCGGAGAGGTCATCGACGCGTTTCTCGACGAAGTCATGAAGCAGCGCGTTTTCCGGGAACCGTGCCAGGGCCTTAAAGTCGTCTATACCCCCCTTAACGGGACGGGCCGCGTCTGTGTAACGAGGATCCTCGATAAAATCGGCGTGAAGGACGTCACCGTCGTTCCCGAGCAGGAATACCCGGACGGCAACTTTCCCACCTGCCCTTACCCGAACCCGGAGATCCGCGAGGCCCTCGGGAAAGGTTTGGAGCTCTGTAAAACCGTAAAGCCCGATCTTCTCCTCGCGACGGATCCCGACTGCGACCGCTGCGGCATCGCCGTCCGGCAGGGGGATGATTATGTCCTGATGACGGGCAACGAAGTCGGCGTTCTGCTTCTTGACTTTATCGCCCGGGGCCGCCGGAAAGCCGGCACCCTGCCAAGAAACCCGGTCGCCGTCACGACCATTGTCAGCACCGACATGGCAACGCCCGTCGCGGAGCACTACGGCATCGAGCTAAGGCGCGTGCTGACCGGCTTTAAGTACATCGGCGACCAGATAGCCAGCCTCGAAAAAGACGGAGGCGCGGATCGCTATCTCTTCGGTTTCGAGGAAAGCTACGGATACCTCTCGGGAGGATATGTGCGAGACAAGGACGCCGTAGACGCGAGCATGCTGATCTGCCAGATGGCCTATTTCTACCGCAGACAAGGCATGACGCTGGTCGACGCGATGGACGCCCTGTACCGCAGGTACGGATATTATGAAAACGCCCTCCTGAACTTCGGCTTTGAAGGCGAAGACGGCATGATCCGCATGGGCCGCATTATGGACAGCCTGCGGAAAAACCCGCCGGCTTTAATCGCGGGCCGCAGAGTCGAGGGCCGGAGTGACTATCAGCTTTCCGTGCGGTACGACGGGGAGAAAACTTCCCCCATCCGCCTTCCGAAATCCAACGTTCTCGAATTTCGCCTGAGCGGAGACGCAAAAGTGATCATCCGCCCAAGCGGCACCGAACCGAAGATAAAGGTCTACCTCTCTTCGCGGGAACGCGAAAAAAAAGAAGCGCTCGAAACGCTGGAAAAACTCAAAAAGGCAGCTCCCGCCCTGGTCGCGGAAAATCCCTGAAAATTCTAGAAAGCCTCCGGAAATTTAACCGGGGGCTTTTTTTAACGCGGAAAATTTCAGAAGGATTTCGGTTTTCCGGAAAGCGAAATCCTCTGCGGATCCCCTTGACTCCCGAGCTTTCCTCCTTCCTCAGGCTTATGGCACCTGTTCTGCACTTTCCGGCCGTGGGAAGCGCCCTTCTCGGGACCGTCTGATTGGATTGACACCCTGGGCCGTAAGGGATAAAATAGTAGGCATGTTGCAATAATTTTAGGGGGGAAGTTCATGACATATATTGAAGAAGTCCTGAACGGGCTTGTCCGGAAAAATCCGGGCGAGAAGGAATTTCATGAGGCGGCTAAAACTGTTCTCGAATCGCTCGCACCGGTGATACGCCGCCACCCGGAGTATCAAAAGGCCGGGCTCCTCGAAAGGCTTACGGAACCGGAACGGGTCGTCATGTTCCGCGTACCCTGGACAGATGACAAAGGTACGGTGCGCGTCAACCGCGGCTACCGCGTCCAGTTCAACTCCGCCATCGGGCCCTACAAGGGAGGCCTCCGTTTCCATCCGTCCGTAAATCTCGGGATCATCAAGTTCCTTGGGTTTGAGCAGACATTCAAAAATTCCCTGACCACGCTGCCGATCGGCGGCGCGAAAGGTGGAAGCGACTTCGACCCGAAAGGAAAGAGCGACCGCGAGGTGATGGCCTTCTGCCAGAGCTTTATGACGGAGCTCTATAAATACATCGGCCCCGATATCGACGTCCCGGCGGGGGACATCGGCGTGGGCGCCCGTGAAATCGGGTTCCTCTACGGGCAGTATAAGCGCCTGACCGGGAAAAACGAGCAGGGCGTCCTCACGGGCAAAGGGCTTTCCTACGGCGGGTCCCTCGCCCGCACCGAAGCAACAGGCTACGGCCTCCTTTATTTTACGGACGAGCTTCTCCGAT
>DAITAP010000016.1:11665-18894 GCA_036824225.1 Caproicibacter sp.
AAGAGATCAAGGGAAAAACCGTCGTCATTTCCGGATCCGGAAACGTAGCTATCTACACCGCCGAGAAAGCGCAGCAGATGGGAGCCAGGGTGATCGCGATGTCCGATTCGACAGGCTATATCCATGATCCGGAAGGCATTGATCTCGCCGCCGTCAAGGAAATCAAGCTGGGCAGGCGCGGCAGGATCCGGGAATACCTGTCTTTCCGTCCGAAGGCGGAGTACCGGGACGGTCATGGAACCTGGTCGATTCCATGCGATATCGCCCTGCCCTGCGCGACGCAGAACGAACTGACTTACGAAGACGCGAAGTCTCTCGTGCATAACGGATGTTTCGCCGTCTGCGAAGGAGCGAATATGCCGTGCACGCCGGAAGCAGTCCGCGTGTTCCAGTCCGCCGGGATTCTCTACGCGCCGGGAAAGGCCGCGAACGCGGGCGGTGTCGCCGTCAGCGCGCTGGAAATGGTTCAGAACTCCATGCGGCTTTCCTGGACCTTCGAGGACGTCGACAAGCGTCTTAAAAATATCATGACCGGCATCTGCCACCGCATTTCCTCCGCTGCAAAAGAGTATGGAAGGGAAAATGATCTGGTCGCCGGCGCAAACATCGCCGGGTTCCAGAAAGTCGCCGACGCCATGATGGCTCAGGGGATTGTCTAGAATCCGGCTTAACCCGGAAAAGACAGGAACCCACTTGGAAAGGAAAACTCTATGAAAATTACAGAATGCAGAGTCTGCCATCTCGAAAATCCTCTTGGGTATCGGATTGGAAAACCGGTATTCTCCTGGCTCGTGGAAGGTGCGAAAGGCAGCCGGCAGGCCTCGGCGCGCGTCCGCGTGTCGGAATCGCCCCGTTTTTCCAGCTTTCTTCTGGACACGGGTTTTAGTAATAAAATCGACCCTCTCGCCTTCGAAGCGGACCTTCCCTTAAAACCGCGCACGCGCTATTACTGGGACGCTTCGGTGCGGACCGACCTCGGCGAAGAAGCCTCCTCGGACACCAACTGGTTTGAAACGGGAAAGAGGAATGAGCCGTGGGCCGCCCAATGGATCACCTGCGATTCTGAAACTACCCGCCACCCGATCTTTTATAAGGATATCCGCCCGAAAAAACCCGTCAAGGAAGCGCGGCTTTATCTCTGCGGCCTGGGCCTTTATGAAGCGTACCTGAACGGCGAAAAAATCTCGGATGAGCGCCTGACCCCATACAGCACGGATTATCACCGCTGGGTACAGTCCCAGACTTACGACGTCACCGGGCAGCTTTCCAAAGGCGGGCGGCTGGAAGTCCTTCTGGGCAACGGCTGGTACAAGGGCCGCTTCGGCTTTGCAAAGCCGAAAAACGGAAAAGAAGGTTATTACGGATCCTCCTGGGCGCTGATCGCCGAACTGCGCCTAAAGTATCAGGACGGCACGGAAGACGTAATCGGGACGGACAGAAGCTGGATGGTGCGCCGGAGCCGCATCTTCTTCTCGGGCCTCTATGACGGGGAAAAGCTGGACGCGACGCTGCCGGAAACCAGGCCTGTTCCCGCGGATCTCTGCCGGGAAACGCCCCCCATGCCGGAAGACCGGCTCAGCACGCCCGTCCGGGCACGGGAAACGCTCAAACCGGAGAAACTGATCCGGACGCCCGCGGGGGAAACGGTGCTGGATCTCGGCCAGAACATGGCCGGCGTGTTCCGTCTTTCCGTGCAAGTCCCAAAGGGGCAGAAAGTCCACCTTCAGTTCGGGGAAATCCTGCAGGGCGGGAACTTCTACCGCGAGAACCTGCGTTCGGCAAAAGCGGAATACGTGTTTCTCTCCGACGGGAAAAGACATATTCTGGAACCTCATTTCACGTACTACGGATACCGGTACTGCAAGGTAGAAGGGATCCCGGACCTGAAAAAAGAAGATTTTACGGGGATCGCCCTCTACTCCGAAATACCGGAAACCGGCAGACTGAGGACGGGGAACTCCCTTGTGAACCGGCTCATCCGGAATACGGAATGGGGCCAGAAGAGCAACTTTATCGACGTGCCGACCGACTGCCCCCAGCGCGACGAGCGCATGGGCTGGACGGGGGACGCGCAGGTATTCAGCCCGACCGCATGCTTTCTGCGCGACTGCTACGCCTTCTACCGAAAATATCTGCATGATATGGGCGAAGAGCAGAAAGAAAACGGCGGCATGGTTCCCAACACCGTCCCGGCCGCCGGAAACGAGGGCTGTTCGGCCGTCTGGGGCGACGCCGCCTGCATTATTCCCTGGAACGTATACCGTTTCTACGGGGACCGGCAGATTCTGGAGGAAAGCTATGCCGGAATGAAAGCGTGGGTCGACTATATCACCCGGGTAGACGGCGGTTCCCACCGCTGGCGCACCGTTTTCCATTTTGGTGACTGGCTGGCCCTCGATAACCCGGATCCGAATGAGAAGACGCTGGGCGGAACGGACAACGGCCTGATTGCGGACACCTATTACCGCTACAGCGCCATGCTGACGGCCAGGGCAGCCCGCGTCCTCGGCAAAACGGAAGACGAGAAGCGGTATGACGCCCTTTCTGACCGGATCCTTTCGGGCCTAAGGGACGAGTACTTTTCCAAAACCGGCCGCTGCTGCGTCCAGACACAGACTGCCCTGGTCCTGGCGCTGCGGTACGGTCTCACGCCCGACCGCGCCCGCACCCGCGCGGATCTTCAGAAACTGTTCCGGTCCACAAAGAACAAACTGAGGACCGGGTTTGTCGGCACCCCGCTTCTCTGCAACGTCCTGAGCGCGGAAGGGATGGACACGATTGCGTACCACCTGCTGCTGAACGAGGAATACCCCGGATGGCTCTATGAAGTCAACCTCGGCGCCACCACTATCTGGGAACGCTGGAACAGCCTCCTTCCGGACGGGCGGATTTCCTCGACGGGAATGAACAGCCTCAACCATTACGCCTACGGCTCCATCGTGGAATGGATATGGAGACGCTGCGCCGGGCTGGAACCGCTGGAGAGCGCCCCGGGTTTCCGGTGCGTCCGCCTGCGCCCGATGCCGGAATGGCATTTAAGGCACCTGGAAGCGGAATACCATTCCGCGTCCGGAGTGTGGCGCAGCTCCTGGAACATGCCGGACGAATCCCACGTGGAACTCCGCTTTTCCGTCCCCTTCGGCTGCAGGGCGGAAGCGGAACTGCCCTGCGCGCCGGAAAGCCTTTTCCGGTCTGCCGGAAATCCCCTCTTTGCGGATGTGGAAAAGGGCGTATGCCGGCTGGGGCCGGGGGACTACGCGGTTTCCTATCGGACGGCATCCCCCCTCCCGGGAACCCGGGAAGCGGAAAAAGCGGAATAGCCTGTCCTTCCCGCAGGCACGGCACGCGCCGCATCGGAAAAAGCGGCTGGAAACTATCCCGCGATCCGGGGAAATCCAAGGCAGGACTTTTTTCCCAAACGGGATAGAAGAAAAGCGTGCCCGGCCTTTTCGGCACGGGACATTATGGAACGTCAACCGGCGCTGGAAATTCCAGCGCCGGTATTTTTTCCCGCAGGGTTCCTCAGGGAAAGGAGCCCCGGGCCCGCTAAAAGGAGAAGCGCTTCCTCTTCACGGCCGCGTTTTCCGCCGCCCGCGCGATGGAAAACGGTTGATTTTATCGAACGATTCTGGTATAGTCTTTAAGGCCGGAACGAACCGCCGGAAACCGGCGGATACAGCCGTTAAAATCTTATTTATAGAAAACGTAAACTGCGAAAGGAAATTAAAAATGAAGAATCTGTTTGATCTCACCGGAAAATTCGCCGTCGTCACCGGCGCTTCCAGCGGCCTTGGCGCCGATGCCGCCCGCGCGCTGGCAGCGCAGGGCGCACAGGTGGCGCTGCTGGCCCGCCGCAAAGAAAAGCTCCAGGACGTTGTCGCCGGCATCCGGAAAAACGGCGGCCACGCCATCGCTGTCCAATGCGACGTTTCCAATAACGAAAGCGTCAAGTCGGCCGTCAAGGAAGTTCTCGAAAAATTCGGCCGTGTCGACATCCTGCTCAACGACGCCGGAATTGCGATCGGCGGCTCGGTGGAAACGATGTCCGAGGCTGACTGGGACAAAGTGATGAGCGTCAATATCAAGGGTATTTTCCTCATGAGCAAATATATCGTGCCGGGCATGAAAGAGCGCAAATACGGCCACATTGTCAACATTGCCTCGGTCAATGCCATCGTGGCCGACAAGAGCGACCAGCTGGTGCGCCACGCCTACAATACATCGAAAGCCGCTGTTGTAGGGCTTACTAAGGGAATGGCTGCGAGCTACGCCCGCTACCACATCACCGTCAACGCTCTCGGTCCGGGACTGTTTGAATCGGAGATGACGGCCGGCACGCTGTTTAAAAATCAGCCGTTCATGCAGATGTATAATGCCGCCTGCCCGGCGTCCCGGCCCGGCGCGCGCGGCGAACTGAACGGACCGGTGATCTTTTTCTCCTCCGACGCCTGCAGCTACGTCAATGGACAGTTTCTCGTCGTGGACGGCGGATGCTCCATCGTCTGACCGCGGCGGATGTTTTCTCTCTGGTGGACTGATTCTTTTAAAATGGAACGGAAAAGCGTACCCGGGCGGGGCTGATGAAAGATAATTTCCGGCGCTGAAAAACTTGCAGCGCCGGAATTTTTTCGCTTTTTCCGCCGCGTCAGCGCTTTTCCGGCGGATCCGGACCGGCTGAAAAATAGAATTCTCCCGCAAAGGCGGAAGCTTTTGGGGAGAGAGGACGCCCTTTCCCGGTTTTCTCCCTTTTTCCCCCCCCTCTGATAAGGAGGAGAACCTTGTGATCGGGCGGGTTTGATGCTATAATAGGCAGCATGATGAAAAAAGACGGGGCAAAAATATGAGTTCAGGAAAAGGCCATACAGTCCGCAGCGAAGTCGTGCGGGATTCGCTCAACACATTCGGGACAAACCTGTTCGGTTCGGCGCTGGGACTGGTTTCCACCATTTTGGTCCTGCGCAATATCTCCAGGGTGACAAAGGCCCTCTATAACCAGGTCCAGGTCTGGGGCACCGGTTTTAACACCATTCTCGGTCTGAGCGTCACAAGCGCCGTAATCTACTATGTGGCACGGTACAAGATTCAAAACGCCAAAGCGGCTGTCGGCAAGGCAGCCGCTCTCCTTGCGACGGGAATCACACTGATTTCCGCCGCCGTGCTTTTCCTGATGCGCGGCACTCACACGTTTCAGTCAACGCCCGTGCAGTTCCTCGCGGCTACAGTGGCTTACGGTCTTCTGTCCTTTGTTTTCAGCATCCTGACCTGCGTTCTCCGCGGCGAAAACAAATTCAGGTATTTCAATATTGTCACCCTGGTCCAGCGGGTGCTGGTAACCGCGCTCAACGCCTATATCGCGTTCCGGCCGGACGCAGCTCTCTGGATATGGGGAACCAACGCCATCCTGGTCCTGGTGTCCGCGTTCGCGTTTTACGGCATTCTGCGCTGGAACGGCCCCCGCCCGGTTCCCGCGCCGGAAGACAACCATCCCGTCCCGCTCGGGAGCGTGATGGGATACAGCCTCAAATCACACGTGAGCAACGTTCTCAACTATCTGAACACCAACCTCGGCAGTTACTTTGTCCAGGCAAAATACGAGCTGGCCGATTTCGGGGTCTACAGCACGGCGGTCGCCATGATGCAGCAGATCTGGCTGCTGCCCATGGCGGTCAGCCAGGTCATTATGAGCCGGCTTGCCGCCATGCAGAAAAAAAGCGACAAGCTGCGTCTGACGCTGATTGCCTCCAAGCTGGTTACCTATGTGACAACAGCGGGCGCCCTGCTGATGTTCTGGGCCGCGCGCCTTATCTTCCCCGTGCTTTTCCCGCGGTATGTCGGCGCGCTCGGACCTCTCTCCTACCTGATCGTCGGCTCTGTCTTTATTTCCTACGCGCAGGTGCTGACCAACTCCATCGCCGCATACGGCAGGCCGGAACTCAACATTCTCCCGAACGCCCTCGCCGCCGTCGTGAACGTCGGCGGAAGCCTTATCCTCATCCCGCTCATGGGAATCAACGGAATCGCCGCCGCGACTTCCGCGTCCCTGACGGTACAGGGGCTTTCCAGCATCGCCATTTTCTGCATTTATTCCCGCACGGCCCCCTACCGTCTGATTCTTCCCAACCAGGAAGAAATCTCGATGGTAAAAGGGATCTTCAGAAAATAGAGGCCTTATTCGCTGTGGAAACCTTTTCCGATAATCTCACTGGTATTGGATATCAGGATGAAGGCGTCCGGTTCGATCCTCCGGATAAAACGGAGAAGCCGGAACGCCTGAGGCCGGCGCATCACGGTAAAAACGACGAATTTATGCCGGTGCGAATAGGCCCCCGTCGCGTCGCAGACCGTCGCGCTTCGGTTTAATTTCTTCACAATAAACCGGCAGATAGGTTCCGGATCCGAGCAGATCACGTTAAAATATTTGCTCTGATTGATGTTTTCGATCACCCCGTCTATCACCAGCGACTTGGCCATCAGCCCAAGGCAGGAAAACAGGGCAGTCTTGATATCAAATACAAAGAACGAGCTGAGGGTGATCAGCGCGTCGGTCAAAAACAGCGCCCTGCCGATATCGACGCTTGTGTGTTTCCTCAGAATCATCGCGATGATGTCCGTCCCGCCGGAAGACGCCCCCACATGAAACAGCAGCGCCGAACCGAAGGCGGGGAGCGCCACGGCAAAAACCAGCTCCAGCATCGGCTCGTCCGTCAGAGGATGGCTC
This sequence comes from Caproicibacter sp., assembly GCA_036824225.1. Lineage (GTDB taxonomy): Bacteria > Bacillota > Clostridia > Oscillospirales > Acutalibacteraceae > Thermocaproicibacter. The sequence goes on from DAITAP010000016.1 coordinate 18,384, forward strand.
ATGGGAAAAATTTTAGCGAAAGCCGAGACGGCAAACGAAAGCAAAATGCTCGAATAAACCGTCTTGAATCCGAAATCCCTCCCAAGAAACAAAAATCCCAGAATCACCAGCAGAATATTCAGGATAAAATTTGAGGCCGACGGCGTCAGCGGCGTAACTTTCCCCACTACGACCGAGAGCCCCGATACCCCGCCGAACGTAAAATTGTTCGGGAATTTGAAAAAATAAATTCCCACCGCGACCATCAGCGTGCTCACCGTAATCGCCAAATAGCTTTTCCACGCTTCCCCGTTCCACTTCATAAATCCATCTTCCTCCCCGAGAGAGAAGAGAGCGCGAGCGAGAGGGGCTTCCAACCTGGTTTTTCCGGGCTCGCAGCAGCTTTTCAAACCGTTTCATTATACCATATTCCGGACGGTCCGTCGAAAAAAAAACTGGAAGCCCAGATTTTTACAGAGAATTAATTTCGATGCAGTAGGCCTTAGGCAGGACAAGGGCTGCTGGGAGGAAG
>DAITAP010000017.1:0-5030 GCA_036824225.1 Caproicibacter sp.
GCCGCCAGTTCCTGGCGTATGGAATTCGGACAACCGCCGGAAACGCAGTCTATTTTATTGAGATCACCCGGTACCGCATTTTGGAAAAGGAATTCCGCGAGAGCCGCCTTGCCGTAATCCTCGCATATTTTGACAACCGGGAGGAACTTGCGCGGGAAGCGAGCAGCAGCGAGGATACCCGTGTTGCGTCGGAAGTTGAGGAAACGCTGATTCAGTGGGCACAGGGAATGGGGGGCTTTTTAAAAAAGCTGAGCAGCGGCCGGTTTCTCATTCTGACGGACGAACGCCATGTCCGCCAGGCCATGGCGAAACGCTTTCCCATTCTTGACAAGGTGCGTTCCATTAAGACAGATGATCGTTTGATTCCTACGATCTCCATGGGGGTTTCCTGCGGGACAAAATCCCCTCAGGAAGCTGAGAAATGGGCGAGAAAGGCCCTGGATATGGCCCTTGGCCGCGGTGGAGATCAGGTTGCCGTCAGACAGGGGGAGGATACTTACGAGTTTTTCGGCGGACTTTCCAAAGGCGTTGAAAAGCGCGACAAGGTCCGCACCCGGGTGTTTGCCGCTACTCTTTCGGACGATATGAAGGAAAGCGATACCATCCTCGTCATGGGTCACAAATATTCTGATCTGGACTGCATCGGCGCCGCCGCGGGAATCTGGAATGCCGCCTCGCGGAGCATCAAGCGTCCGTCCTATATTGTAGTGGACCGTTCTCAAAGTCTGGCCGGCCCGCTGATTTCTCAGCTTCAGGCAGCCTGTCCCAGAGAGAGAATTTTTCTTTCCCCAGCCGAAGCACTCTCCCTGGTTACACCGAAAACCATGTTGGTCGTGGTGGATACCCATTCTCCCGATTTCGTGGAAAGCGCTGATCTTCTGAGCGCTGTCGCCCGCGTAGTCGTGATTGATCACCACCGAATGATGGTGCGCCATATTGAAAACGCCCTGGTCTTTTACCATGAACCGTTTGCGAGTTCCGCTTCCGAGATGGTGGCTGAGCTGGTGCAATATCTTGGAGATCAGGGCATGATTCCTGCCGTAGCGGAAGCTTTGCTGGCAGGAATCATGCTTGACACCAAAAGCTTTGTCCTGAAGACGGGAGTCCGGACTTTTGAAGCGGCCGCTTATCTCCGCAGGAAAGGCGCGGATACGGTGACGGTGAAACGGATGTTTTCCGATTCCATCGATGCCTATAAGGAAAAGTATCGGATTGTTTCCAACGCCCGCATGGTCGGAAATTTCGCGGTCGCTTCGGCGGCGGAAGAATTTCCCAGCATCCGTGTTTCAGCTGCTCAGGCTGCCGATGAGCTGCTTTCCATCCAGGGGGTGGACGCGTCGTTTGTGATTTACCCGGCGGGTGGAGTTATCAATATTTCAGCGCGTTCCCTGGGGGAAGTCAATGTTCAGCTCATCATGGAGGCGCTCGGCGGCGGAGGGCACTTGACCATGGCAGGGGCCCAGCTTTCCGGGGTGACAGTCGACGAGGCAAGAGAAAAACTGATTTCCGTGATTCAGTCGAGTAAGGAAAAAACACATTCGTCCTGACGGACGGAGGAACGGAGGTACTTATGAAAGTAGTGCTGCTTCAGGATGTGAAAGGGACCGGGAAAAAGGGGGATCTCGCGCAAGTAAGCGCCGGATTCGCGCGGAATTACCTGATTCCCCGTAAAATGGCACGGGAAGCAAGCGCCCAGGTGATGAACGAGATGAAAGACGCGCGGCAGGCGAAGGAATACCGCGTGAAACGGGAGACGGAGGAAGCTCGCCGCACCGCGAAAGCTATCTCCGGAAAGACCCTGAAGCTTTACGCAAAATCCGGACAGGGCGGGAAACTGTTCGGATCGGTGACCTCTCAGGAAATTTCCGAAGAACTGAAAAGAAGTCTGCATGTGGACGTTGACAGGCGGAAAATCATTCTGGACAAGGAAATCAAGGCTTTTGGAACTTACGAGTGTGAAGTAAAGCTGTATGCGGGAATTTCCGCCAGAATATACGTTCTGGTCGGGGAAGCCCAGTAAGACCGGCGTCTTGGGAAAGAGGGGAGTACGGCCATGGATGAACCGGTTTCCAGCGGATATTCCGGGCTGAACCTGCCGTTCAGCCCGGAGGCGGAGCAGTCCGTCCTGGGCGCCGTGCTGCTTGATTCGTCCTGCATGGACCGCGTGGCGGAGATTCTGCCCCGGCCCGATTATTTTTATGGGAGTACCAACCGGCTTATTTATTCCGTGATGATTTCGATGTTCACGGAAGGACGGCCGATCGATTTTGTCACCGTCCTCGAAGGCCTCGAGAAAACCGGAAAGTTTGATGAGGCGGACGGAAAGACATATCTGCTCCAGCTCGCCCAGCTGGTTCCGTCAATTTCCAACGTGGAATCCTATGCGGCTATCGTCCGCGACAAGTACGACGTCCGCACGCTGATTACGACTGCACGCGACATTATGGAAGAGGCATCTTCCGGGAATGCCGATGCCGCTACGCTGCTGGATTCTGCGGAACAGCGAATTTTTGATATCCGCCGCGGAAAAAATATGCAGGGACTCCAGCGGGTCAATGAAATTATCCTGGAAGAATTCGACCGGCTCGACCGGCTCAATTCACCGGACGCCGACAAATACCGCGGCGTTCCGACGGGGTTTCGGGAGCTGGATGAGGCCATTACAGGCCTCAACCGCTCCGATTTTATTCTGCTCGGCGCACGCCCCGGCATGGGCAAAACGAGCTTTGCGCTGAATATCGCGCGTCATGCGGCGGTCAAGGCCGGCAAAAGGGTCGCATTTTTTTCTCTGGAAATGAGCAAGGAACAGCTTGTTTCCCGCCTCCTTTCCACGGAGGCCATGGTGGAAGGCACCAAGCTGCGGACCGGAAAGCTGAGCGAGGACGAATGGGGGCGCCTGATCGAGGCAGGCGACGTCCTTTCGAAAACCGAACTGTATTTTGACGACAATCCGACCATTACGGTTCCGGAGATCAAGGCCAAACTCCGGAGGCTGGACAATGTCGATTTGGTCGTCATCGATTACCTTCAGCTGATGACATCCTCCGTCCGTATCGAAAACCGCGTGCAGGAAATTTCCCAGATCACGCGCGGCCTTAAAATTATGGCGAAGGAGCTGGATATCCCTGTGCTCACGCTCTCGCAGCTTGCCCGCGACAGCGAAAAGCGCACCAACCACCGCCCGGTTCTTTCTGATCTGCGCGACTCCGGATCGATTGAACAGGATGCCGACATCGTTCTGTTCCTCTACCGCGACGATTATTATCAGGATCAGGACGAGAATGAACCGGACGAAAATGCCGACCGCAACCGAAGCGAGTGCATCATTGCCAAAAACCGCCATGGGGAAACGAAAACCATCCCTCTCCACTGGCAGGGCGAATACATGCGCTTTACGGCCGAGGAGGTTATCCGTCATGAGTGACGGCGTCGGGGAAACAGAAGATAAAATAGAAGCGGCTGTTGCCCGCTGGAACATGCTGCCGGACGGCTGCAGAGTGATAGTCGGGCTTTCCGGAGGGGCGGATTCCGTCGCCCTTACGCATTTTCTGCTGCGGTATTCCGCCCGGCACTCTGTCCGCGTGACGGCTGCGCATGTAAACCATGGCCTTCGCGGAGTTCAGTCGGATGAGGACGAGCGTTTTGTCAGGGAGTTCTGTGAGAAGCAGGGGGTGGAGCTCCGGGTCCTCCGCTCGGATGTGCGGTCGCTTGCCGCCGGAAAATCGGAAGGCATTGAAGAGTGCGGAAGGGAAGTCCGGTATTCTTTTTTCCAAAGCCTCTGCGGAAAAGATGACCGGATTGCGACGGCGCACACGCTGTCCGACAGCGCGGAAACCGTTCTCATGAATCTCGCCCGGGGCGCGGGCCCCCGCGGCCTTTGCGGAGTGCCGCCCGTCCGGGGGAATGTGGTCCGGCCGCTTATCGAAATCACCCGATCTGAAGTCGAACGGTACTGTGCGTTTTACGGGCTTTCTTTTGTGACGGACAGGACAAACCTGGTTCCGGACTGCGTCCGGAATAAAATCCGCCTTCTGGTCGTCCCCGTGATGAAGGAGATTAATCCTGCCTTTGAAGGATGTGTGGGGCGTACCCTGCGCCTTTTCCGGGAAGACGAAACGTATCTGGAAAAGGAAGCGGGGCGCCGCCTTAAGGAAGCACGCATGCCGGAAGGCTACCGGGCCGCAGCTTTCCGGGACGCGCCGTCCCCGATCGAAAGCCGGATGATTTTCAAGGCTCTCGGGGGCCGTGCCGGTCCCCGGGAAGGATACCGGAATATCGGCGCGGTTCTCAAAGTCATCGCCGAAGGAAAAGGGACCGTAACCGTAGCGGGCGGAATACAATGCTCGGTGCGGGGCAATACTCTTTTTATCACCCCTCCGGAAGCGTTTTCCCCGGAGAAAGCTTGGAAAGTTCCCCTGAATCCGTCCGGGACCCGGCTTCCGGACGGAAGGATTCTCACGGCAAGGGCTGTTTTGCCGGAAATCGGTAAAAAACGCGGAAAAATTCATAATTTAAGGTTTTATAATCTTATTGACTATGATACAATATTTAAAGCCGGCGGTTTTGTAAGGAACAGGCGCCCCGGCGATCGGTTTCTGCTGGCGGGCCGAGGCGTGACGAAGACCCTGAAGAAGCTTTTCAATGAAACGAAGATTCCGCCTTGGCGCCGCGACAGGATAGCTGTCGTTGAAGTTGCGGGCAGAATTGTGTGGGTGGAAGGGTTCGGCCCTTCCGAAGAGGCGCTTCCTTCCGAAGAGGACGCGGCTGCGGCGGAAATTATGATTAAGGAGTGCAATTGCGGTGCATAGCATGGATGACGATATTCAGAAGGTTCTTTTCAGCAAAGAAAAACTCAGGGAGATTGTGTGCAGAATGGGCGCGCGAATCAGTGAAGACTACCGCGGGAAGAACCTTCTGATGGTCAGTGTCCTCAAAGGCTCCGTTGTGTTCATGTCGGACTTGATGCGTGCGATCACAGTTCCCTGCAGCATCGATTTCATGGCTGTTTCGAGCTACGGGTCGGGTGTCAA
>DAITAP010000017.1:5040-18821 GCA_036824225.1 Caproicibacter sp.
GACGTCCGGTGTCGTAAAAATCATCAAGGATCTGGACATCGATCTGAAAGGTTATGACGTCCTGGTCGTAGAGGATATTCTGGACAGCGGACTGACTTTAAGCTACATACTGGAACTTTTGCAGGGGCGCTCTCCCAAGAGCATCCGCCTGTGCACGCTGTTTGACAAGCCGGACCGCCGTACCGTTCCCGTCCAGGCGGACTATGTCGGCACGGTGGTTCCGGATGAATTTATTGTGGGATACGGGCTGGACTATGCCGAGAAATATAGAAATCTCCCTTATGTCGGGGTCCTGAAGCCGACGGTTTACGGGGGATGATATCCGGGGGCAGGAACCGGCGGACCATATCGCTCGTATAAGGAGTGGATCTTGATTTGGATAACAAAAAAGCACTGAAAAATATAGCGCTGTTTATCGGCATTCCCGTATTGCTGATGATCCTGCTTGTTTCGGTACTGAATACGCGGACGACGGAACCGCATAAATATTCCGAAATCATTTATTATTTTCAGGATGAGCAGGTCACCCAGTATACCTTGGACCTTGGCAGCGGGGATATGGCTATCACATTGAAAAACGGCACTCATATTTCCTATGTGGCGCCGAACGCCCTTCTTCTGCGCGAGGATATCAAGGATTACGTCGAGGCATACAACAAGGACCACCCGGATGCTCGCATGAGTATCGACATCAAGCCTCCGGCGCAGACCTCCTGGCTTTCCAACCTGCTGCCCATGCTGGTTTTTCTCGCCGTTACCATCGGGTTCTGGTGGTTCATCATGAAGCGCCTGAACACCACCATGGGCGACGCTACCAAGCAGATGAACTTTGGCAAGGCGAAAATCAAGCAGATGGCCGATGAAAAACGGAAGACCACGTTTGCCGACGTGGCGGGCGAAGACGAGGAAAAAGAGGAACTTCAGGAAATCGTGGAATTCCTGAAAAATCCTCGCCGGTATAACGAGCTCGGCGCGCGCATTCCGAAAGGGGTGCTTCTCGTCGGCCCTCCGGGGACCGGCAAGACTCTCCTGGCAAGAGCGGTCGCGGGGGAAGCGGGCGTGCCGTTTTTCTCCATTTCCGGATCCGACTTTGTCGAGATGTTTGTCGGCGTCGGCGCCTCGCGCGTGCGGGATCTGTTCGATCAAGCGAAGAAAAATTCGCCCTGCATCGTTTTTATTGATGAAATCGATGCGGTTGGCCGCCAGCGCGGAGCCGGCCTCGGCGGAGGGCACGACGAGCGCGAGCAGACGCTGAACCAGCTGCTTGTCGAGATGGATGGGTTCGGTGCAAACGAGGGCGTCATTATGCTGGCCGCGACCAACCGCCCCGATATCCTCGACCCGGCGCTGATGCGCCCCGGCCGTTTTGACCGGCAGATCATGGTTGGATATCCGGATATCCGCGGAAGGGAAGCCATTCTGAAAGTTCATGCCCGCAATAAACCCCTTGCGCCGGACGTCAATCTGAAGACGATTGCGAAATCGACCGCCGGGTTCACGGGGGCGGATCTCGAAAACCTGCTGAACGAATCGGCTCTTCTTGCGGCGCGCAGGCACCGTAAAGCGATCACCATGTCGGAGATCGAGGAAGCCACGATCAAGGTCGTCGTCGGTCCGGAGAAAAAGAGCCATGTCATGACGGAAAAAGAGAAAAAGCTGACCTCCTACCACGAGGCGGGGCATGCCGTTGCCACCTATTACTGCCCCACGCAGGACCCGGTTCATCAGATTTCGATTATTCCCCGCGGTATGGCGGGCGGATATACCATGTCGATTCCTGTGGAAGATCGCTCCTACCGGACGCGCAAGGAGATGGAGGAAAGCCTTGTCGTGATGCTGAGCGGACGCGTTTCCGAAATGCTGACTCTGGATGATATTTCGACCGGAGCGTCGAACGATATCGAGAAGGCGACAAAAATCGCGCACAGCATGGTGACAAAGTACGGGATGTCCGACGCGCTCGGTCCCATCACATACGGACGCGACGAAAGCGAACCGTTTCTGGGCCGTGACATGGGGCATATCCGTGACTATTCGGAGCAGACATCCTACGCGATTGATCGGGAGGTCAAGCGCCTGATTACGGATGCGTACCATAAGTCGGAAGCCATTCTGAATGCGCATATGGACAAACTGCACCTGATTGCAAAGCGTCTGTATGAGACCGAAAAAATGAACGGGGACGAATTTGAAAAGCTCATGAAGGAAGGACCCGAAAAGAAGCCGGATCTGCCTCCGTCAAAGGATCAGCCGGACAAAAAGCCGGAAACAGCCGAATAGGGAAAAAAGGGAATGCGGCGACATTCCCTTTTTGCTGTGCGTCCGGAAATTGTACTTTTTCGGGGAAGGACTGACTGGAAATTTGAAAAGAGAATATGGGAACGAAAGCATCTCTGCCCTCAAGGGAGCGGACCGTGTACGTCGGCGCCCGGCGGTCATTTTTGGATCCGACGGGATTGAGGGCTGCGAGCATTCTATTTTTGAAATTATTTCGAACTCCATTGACGAGGCGCGCGAAGGGTTCGGAAAAGTGATTGCCGTGACGCGCTATTTGGACGATTCCGAAGAGGTTGAGGATTCCGGCAGGGGAATCCCGGTTGAATTCAACCACAAGGAAAAGCGGTTTAACTGGGAACTGGTGTTCTGTGAACTGTATGCCGGAGGAAAATACAATAACGCGGCCGACGAAAGCTATGAATATTCCCTCGGACTCAACGGGCTGGGGCTATGCTCCACCCAGTATGCCTCGGAATATATGGATGTCGATATCCGCCGGGACGGAATGCGCTACACCCTTCACTTCAAACACGGGAAAAATGTAGGCGGACTTAAAAAAGAACCGTACAGCGGAAAGGACACCGGTACCAGGATTCGGTGGAAGCCGGATCTCGAGGTGTTTACCGATATCCATGTGCCGCAGGAATATTATGCCGATACGCTGAAACGCCAGGCTATCGTCAACGCGGGCCTATGCTTCCGGTTCCGGGATCAGACTGCGTCCGGATTTGAGACATCGGAGTTTCTGTACCGGAACGGGATCGTCGATCACGTGAAGGAAATCGCGGGAAACGATGCCCTGACTTCCGTGCAGTTCTGGCAGGCGGAGCGCAAGGCCCGGGATCGAGCGGACAAGCCGGAATACAACGTGAAAATCAATGTGGCGATGGCGTTTTCCAACCGGAATCCGACGGTTGAGTATTACCATAATTCCAGCTGGCTGGAACACGGCGGAGCGCCCGAAAAAGCGGCGCGCAGCGCGTTTGTTTCCCAGATAGATTCCTACCTCAGGCAGAATAACAAGTATAACAAAAACGAGAGCAAGATAACCTTTAATGATGTTCTCGACTGCCTTATCCTGGTAATATCCTCCTTCTCGAACCGCACTTCCTACGAAAACCAGACGAAGAAGGCCATCACCAACCGGGGAATTCAGGATGTGATGACGGAATTTCTGCGCCATCAGCTGGAAATCTATTTTACGGAAAATCCCCTGGAGGCGGAAAAAATCGCGTCCCAGGTCCTTGTCAACAAGCGCAGCCGAGAGGATGCTGAGAAGACCAGAAAGAACCTTAAGAAAAAACTGACGGGCAATATGGACCTTGCGAGCCGCGTCGCCAAGTTTGTCGACTGCCGCAGCCGCGATCCCTCAAAGCGTGAGATCTTCATTGTGGAAGGGGATTCCGCCCTCGGTGCCTGCAAACAGGCCCGTGATCCGAATTTCCAGGCGATCATGCCCATCCGGGGGAAAATTCTGAACTGCCTCAAGGCAGATTACGGCCGAATCTTTAAAAATGAAATCATCACGGATCTTATCCGCGTGCTCGGCTGCGGCGTCCAGGTAAAAACAAAGGCGAACAGGGATCTTTCCTCCTTCGACCTGAAGGCGCTCCGCTGGAACAAAATCATTCTGTGCACCGACGCTGACGTGGACGGCTATCAGATCCGCACGCTTCTTCTGACCATGCTTTACCGGCTGACACCGGCGCTGATAGATGCCGGAAAAGTCTTTATCGCCGAATCCCCTCTTTTTGAGATTCGATCCGGCAATGAGACGTACTTTGCCTATACGGAAAAGGAAAAGGACGAATTCCTGAACCGGCTGAAAGACAAAAAATATACGATCCAGCGTTCGAAGGGCCTGGGGGAAAACGAGCCGGATATGATGAACCTCACGACGATAAACCCCGCCACCCGCCGGCTGATCCAGGTAGTCCCGGAACAGTCGGATCGGACCGCCGGGGTGTTCGATCTGCTGCTCGGCGACAACCTTTCGGGACGGAAAAATTTTATTCAACAAAACGGCCGGAATTATCTGGAACTTGCCGATTTAAGCTGAATGTCCCCTCAGTTTGGCGCAAAATAGATACGGGGAGTATTTACCATTCAATTAAAAACTATCTGGATTAAGAATGAAGAAGATTAGGGACTGAGAAAATGAAGAAAAAGTCTTCGATGCAGTCCGGGCGCCCGCCGAAAATTCGCGGCGTCATCAAGGGCGCGGGCGACGTCGTGGAGCAGAAAATCACCGATACGCTGGAAACTAACTATATGCCTTACGCGATGAGCGTGATTCTTTCGCGAGCTATCCCGGAAATCGACGGGTTCAAGCCTTCCCACCGCAAGCTGCTTTACACCATGTACAAGATGGGGCTTCTGGGATCGGTGCGGACGAAAAGCTCCAATATTGTCGGGCAGACGATGAAACTGAATCCGCACGGGGAAGGGGCGATCTATGATACCATGGTCCGGCTCAGCCGCGGCTATGAGGCGCTTCTGCACCCTTATGTCGACTCCAAAGGAAACTTTGGAAAAGCCTATTCCCGGGATATGGCCTGCGCGGCTTCGAGGTATACCGAAGCGCGCCTTTCCCCCATCTGCGAAGAGCTGTTCCGCGATATCGAAAAGGATACGGTTGACTTCGTCGATAATTACGACAATACGACCAAGGAGCCGACGCTGTTTCCCGCGACGTTCCCCACGGTCCTGGTCAACGCCAATACCGGCATCGCCGTCGGGATGGCGAGCTCCATCTGCCCGTTCAATCTGGCAGAAGTCTGCAAAACGGCGGCTTCCTGCATTCGAAACCCGGAGCATGATATTCTGTCGACTCTTCCCGCCCCGGATTTTCCGGGCGGAGGGGAAATCCTCTTTGACCGGAAAGAATTCGAGAAGGTTTATCAGACGGGACGCGGCAGTATCCGGGTGCGGGCGCGGTACTCGTATGAAAAAAAAGCAAACTGTATCGATATTACCGAAATTCCGCCGACGACGACCATTGAGGCGATTGTGGAAAAAATCGTTGACCTGGTCAAACAGGGGAAAGTAAGGGAAATTTCCGATGTGCGGGATGAAACCGGCCTTGCCGGCCTGAAAATCACGATTGATCTGAAGCGCGGGACCGATCCGGACCGGCTGATGCAGCGTCTTTACCACCTGACGCCGCTGGAAGACAGCTTTGCCTGCAACTTCAACGTGCTGATAGACGGTGTGCCGCGCGTACTGGGAGTGCGGGGGCTTTTGCAGGAGTGGACGGCGTTCCGTATCCGCTGCGTCCGCCGCAGAACTGCCTTTGACCTTAAAAACCTGAAGGAAAGGCTCCATCTCCTCCGCGGGCTCAGAGCCATTCTGCTGGATATTGACAAAGCTATCGCCATCATTCGCCGCACCGAAGAAGAGTCCGAGGTCGTCCCGAACCTGATGATCGGGTTTGGAATCGACCGCGCTCAGGCGGAATACGTTGCGGAGATTAAGCTGCGCCATCTGAACCGGGAATATATCCTGAAGCGTACGCAGGAAACCGAGAAGATGGAAAAGGAGATCGAAAATCTCCAGAAAATACTCGAAAGCGATTTGGAAATTCGGAAAATCATTCTTTCCGAACTGGAATCTGTCGCGAAGAAATATGGAAAACCGCGCCGTTCCGTACTGATTTATCCGGATGAGTTCGAAAAACCGCTGGAAGAAGAAATACCGGATTATCCTGTCTTTCTGTTTTTTACCCGCGACGGCTACTTTAAAAAAATCACGCCGCAGTCCCTGAGGATGAGCGGGGAGCAGAAGATGAAGGACGGCGACGCCGTTGTCCAGAAAATGGAAAGCGTCAATTCTTCGGATCTGCTGTTTTTTACCGATCAATGCAATGTCTATAAGGCGAAAGCTTCCGATTTTCCGGATACCAAGGCGAGTGTTCTGGGCGAATATATCCCCGCACGCCTCGGCATGGAGGAAGGGGAAAGCGCAGTTTTCATGGCGGTGACCAAGGATTATCAGGGCTATATGCTGTTTTTCTTTGAAAACGGCAAAGCCGCGAAAGTCGGGCTGGATTCCTATCAGACAAAAACGAAGCGCCGCCGTCTTGTCAAGGCTTACGGGGGAAAATCGCCCCTTGTCGCGGCGTGGCAGGTTCTACGGGACTGCGAGTTTCTGCTGACTTCTTCGAGGGGACGTAGGCTCCTTATCCATACGGGAGCCGTTCCGCGGAAAGAGACGCGCGGGAACCAGGGAATCGCCGTAATGTCCCTCAGCCGGAATGCCCGCCTTGTCAAAGCCGTCCCTTACCGGGAGGGAATGCTGAAAAAACCGGAACGCTATCGGAAAAAAATACCGTCGGCGGGTTCGTTCCCGCTCTCCGGAGAAATAGGCGAACAGCTGACGTTTAAGGATTAATTTGATTCTATAAAAAACGCTGGGGAAAACCCAATGGATTTTCCCCAGCGGGACAGGAGAAGCGGCAAACGCAAACGCTTTTCTATCCGGAATGTATTCTTTCCTGATTATATTCCAAATATGCACCCGTAGTTTTGTCGGATAGAAAAGCGGTATTTCATGGCAGTCTCCTCTCTGCATGATTTGTCCTAAAAATTGGGTCCGACTTTCAGAAGCTAGAAAGCCCTTGTCAGTCCTTTTTGGAAGGTACCGCGCCGGAAAGATTCCGCCTTTTGCAGGATATCATCTGCTTCGATGCATAAGTTTAATCATTTTCTTCCGGTAAACTCTCCATGCCGCAGTTGACCATCGGACAGAAGAGAGGATCGTTTCGAAATCACATATGCCATTTTTCAAGGTAAACTGTATTTTATTTCCAGCGTGCCGCTCCTCTGAAAAGCCGGTGCAGAATGGGAATTTACCCTGCTGCACCGGCTTTTTTATGCCTTTACCCATGGAAAAAGTCAGGCGGAGAGATTTACGGCCGTCTTCTGTGAAAGAAACCGACATTTTTTATGAGGAACGACAAAATATCTTATGAGACAGGAAAGAATGTATTGAATTCGCAGAATATGAATTTTAGGGGCTTTATGGATTCAAATTCTATTTACATCGACGAAATTTGATGCTAAAATGGACAGAATGTATGCGGAAGAAGCAAGGCGTTTGGATTATGTATGAATTAAAAGGGATGGAAAAATTATGAAAATGAAAAAGGCGCGGGCTCTTTTATCCTGGGGCATGACGGCGGCCCTTCTGTTCGGAATGGCCGGCTGTGCGGCTCCTGCCGGCGGCGAGTCGGCACAGACGGAGGAAAGCGCAGGGACTTCCACCGGTTCTTCTGCGGAAACGGCGAGCGCCAAAAGCACTTCCGATCTTAACATCATGCTAGAGACGGAAGTGGAAAGCCTGGATCCCCAGATTGCAACGGACGGAACTTCATTTGAGGTGATTGCGGATTACACCGACGGGCTGATGCAGCTGGATGCTTCCGGCAAAGCGGTTCCCGCCATTGCGGAATCCTACGAGGTTTCCAAGGACGGCAAAACCTACACGTTCCACCTCCGCAAGGATGCGAAATGGTCGAATGGAGATCCTGTTACCGCAAAGGATTTCGTGTTCGGGTGGCAGCGCGCCGTGGATCCGGCAAACGCGAGTGAATACGCTTACATGCTCAGCGATATCGGTCAGGTAAAAAACGCCCAGGACATAATCGATAAGAAGGCCGACAAATCAACCCTGGGAGTAAAAGCGGTCGATGATTATACGCTGGAGGCCGAGCTGAACGTGCCGGTCAGTTTCTTTCCGTCGCTGATGTATTTCCCTACCTATTATCCAGTCAACGAGAAATTTTTCGAAAGCTGCAACGGTAAATTTGCTACCAGTCCATCGACAACCCTGTCAAACGGGGCTTTTGTCCTGGATAACTACGAACCAGCGGCAACTTCTTTCCATCTTAAGAAGAATGAAAAGTACTATAACAATTCCAAGATCAAGCTGCCGGGCCTAAATTATCAGGTCATTAAGGACAGCCAGCAGGCATTGATGAGCTATCAGACCGGTTCGCTGGACACGACGCTCCTCAATGGGGATCAGGTCGACCAAGTAAAGGATGATCCTTCCTACAAAAGCGTCGGTGCCGGATATCTGTGGTATATCACTCCGAATGTCACCAAGGTTCCGGCTCTGGCAAACCTGAATCTGCGTTATGCGTTCACGTTCGCAATGAACCGCGAAAGCATCACGAGGGACGTGCTGAAAGACGGTTCTACGCCTACCTATACCGCGGTTCCGCCGCAGTTTGCCACAGGCCCAGACGGAACGGATTTTTCTTCCGATCAGAAAAAGTTCTCCGAATTCTGCGCGGATGATTCCGCCAAGGCGAAGGAATACTACGAAAAGGCAAAAAGTGAACTGAAGGCGTCTTCTTTCCATTTCAAGATGGTCGTGGATGCCGACGACGCCCCACAGAAAGTTGCCCAGGTAGTAAAAGAACAGATTGAGCAGACACTTCAGGGTGTAACAATTGATCTTGTCGTAGAACCGAAGAAACAGCGCGTGCAAGACATGCAGGACGGCAATTTTGAACTCGGACTTACTCGCTGGGGTCCGGATTATGCCGATCCAATGACGTATCTCGGCATGTGGGTAACCAAGAATTCCAATAACTACGGCGGCTGGTCCAACGCGGATTTTGACGCAATCGTGAAGAGATGCTCTTCCGGAGACCTCTGCACAAAACCCGAGGAACGCTGGAAGGCCATGTACGATGCTGAAAAAATAGCGCTGCAGCAGGCTGTCATTTTCCCGTTGTACACTCAATGCAATGCCGAAATGGTCAGTTCAAAGGTCAAGGGAATTGAATACCATCCGGTGGCCCTGAACCGGGTATATAAAAACGCCTCTAAAACTTCCTGAAAAAATGCCTTAAAAAATTCGGACAGAAACGCACAGCCGGCTCTTCGAGCCGCTGTGCATGTTTCTTTTTAAGCATGCTGTAACCGGATATGCTGATAAACCAGCCGAGAGGTTCGAGAAAAGGAGATTTTATGAAAAAATACGCTCTCAGGCGGATCATTCTATCACTGTTCACGCTTCTTGTTATCCTGCTTGTCCTGTTTATCCTGATGCAGCTGATGCCCGGATCGCCGTTTAACGATGAAAAGCTGAATGCGGAACAGAAGGCTAACCTCTATGCAAAATACGGACTTGACCAGCCAGTCTTCGTACAGTTTATCCGTTATGTGGGAAACATGCTGACAGGGGATTTCGGCGTCAGCTACAGCATCTCCAAAAACACGCCGATTTCTCAGCTGATCCGGACAAGGCTTCCAATTTCGATCTCAATAGGCGGCATGGCGGTTGTGCTTGGAACGGTCGTCGGTCTTGTCCTGGGCATTATCGGGGCTATCTGGCACGACAAGGCAGCCGACACCATTGCAACCGTTATCTCCGTCATCGGCGTTTCGGTGCCGTCGTATGTATTCGCGCTGGCCCTCAGCTACTATTTCGGGTTCCGGCTCCGCTGGTTCCCGATGCTGTTTACGGCAAAGCAGCTCTTTTCTTCGAGCGTGCTTCCCAGCGTTTCTCTTTCCATGTTTACCATGGCTTCCATCGCACGGTTTACTCGGAGCGAAATGCTTGAAGTTCTCGGGAGCGACTATATGCTGCTGGCCGAAAGCAAGGGGCTTTCAGGCTCCGCCCTCATTTTTCACCACGCGCTCCGCAACGCGCTGATCCCGATTATCACGGTTCTTGCTCCCCTGATTGTCGATTTGATGACCGGTTCGCTTGTTGTGGAAAAAATATTCGCGATTCCGGGGATCGGCAGCCTTTTGGTCACGGCGATTCAGTCCAATGACTACAACGTGGTAATCTCCCTCAGCTTCATATACAGTGCCATGTACATCGGCATCATGCTCATCGTGGACATTCTTTACGGCGTCATTGATCCTCGCATCCGTCTCGCAAAGGGGGAAAACACATGAAAGAACCGGTGCAGACAGAATCTCAGAAAACCGGTGGAATGGTCTTTTATCCGGATGACTTCAAGCTGAAAAACAGCGGGAATGAAATCCATATTGATTCGAACTTTGCGGCGCAGAGTTTCTGGAAGGAAGCGAGAATCCGGTTCTGCCGCAAAAAAAGCGCGGTATTCGGGCTTGTCATGGTGATTCTCATCACGGTTTTTGCCATTTTCGGCCCCGGCATGACGTCCTATACATATTCCGGCCAGAACCTGCTGAGAAAAAACCTGGCTCCCCGCATCCCGGTTCTTGAAAAAACCGGGCTCTTCGACGGTGACGAGACAATCACAACAACGACGGGTTCAAAAAAGATAAATTACTATAAGCTGAAAAAACTGGGAAATGTGTATTACTGGTTCGGCAGCGATACCTTCGGGCGGGATATCTGGACGCGCACCTGGAGCGGGGCGCAGGTTTCCCTGATCATTGCCGTTGCGGCCGCTCTGATCGACATGGTTATCGGCGTGAGCTACGGCCTCATTTCCGGCTATTTTGGCGGCAAAGTGGACAGCATCATGCAGCGCTTTCTCGAGGTAGCGAACGGCATTCCGAGGCTTGTCGTAGTTACACTGCTCCTTCTGGTGCTGAATCCTGGGATATTGACCATCATCTTCGCGCTGATGCTTACCGAGTGGATTGGCATGAGCCGGATCACGCGTGCGGAGATGCTGAAGCTGAAAGAGCAGGAATTTGTTCTCGCCTCGCGCACGCTCGGAGCAGGCAGCTTCTTTATCATTTTCCGTGAGGTTCTCCCGAACATTATCGGACCGGTGATCACCCAGGTGATGTTCAGCATTCCGACGGCCATATTCACCGAGGCTTTCCTTTCCTTTGTCGGCCTCGGAATTCCCGTGCCGCAATGCTCGCTCGGTTCGCTTATCTCGGAAGGGTTCAACAGTTTCACAACACACCCGTATCAGATTGTACCCCCCGTTGTCGTTATGGCGCTGCTGATGCTCAGTTTTAACCTTGTCGCGGACGGTCTGCGCGAAGCGCTCGATCCAAAGCTCAAAGAGATGTGAAGGGAGAGGTCGAAATGGCAGAACACGATAAAATTCTTTCCGTACGCGGCCTCGATATCACCTTTCGCACAACGGCAGGCCCTGTTCACGCCATACGGGGAATCAATTTTGATCTCTACCGCGGCGAAACCGTTGCGATTGTCGGCGAATCGGGCAGCGGTAAATCGGTTACGATGAGGGCAGCCATGGGAATCCTTTCTTCCAACGCGTCGGTCAACGGAGGAACCATTCTCTTTTCCTATCACCACGCGGACGGAACTCCCGAAACCGTAGACATCCTGAAAAAAGGGAGGAAATGGATTCGGCAGCACATCAACGGAAAAAGAATGGCCATGATCTTCCAGGATCCCATGACAAGCCTGGATCCCACGATGCCGATCGGACGTCAGGTGATGGAAGGCATGATCTGGCATTTTAAACTGTCCAAGGAAGAGGCTTACCGCCGTGCTCTGAAACTGCTGCAGGAAGTCGGCATCGTAGACGCCGAAAAACGGATGAAAAACTATCCTCATCAGCTTTCCGGCGGCATGAGGCAGCGTGTTGTGATCGCCATCGCGCTTTCCTGCAATCCGGATCTCCTGATCTGCGATGAGCCGACCACAGCGCTTGACGTCACAATCCAGGCAAAAATTCTGGATCTGATTCGCCATATCCAGAAGGAGCGCGGTATCTCGGCCATCTACATTACCCACGACTTCGGAGTCGTAGCCAAGGTAGCGGACTATATCGACGTCATGTATGCCGGACGCATCGTGGAAAAGGGCACCGCGAATGAAATTTTCTATGATCCCCGGCACCCGTATACCTGGGGGCTCCTTTCCGCCATGCCCGATCTTGGCACGGATGACGAGCGCCTCTATACCATTCCCGGTTCACCGCCGAACCTGCTTCACGAAAAACCGGGCGACGCTTTTGCGCCCCGAAACCCGCAGGCACTGAATATCGACAGCAGAAAAAGCCCACCGATGTTCCGCATTACCGATACGCATTATGCGGCCACCTGGCTGCTGGATCCCCGCGCACCGAAAATTGATATGCCGGCTGAACTGCGGGCGCGTATTGAACGCATGAAAAAGGAGGCTGGTCTCATTGCCGGCGATCCATGATACTCCCATTTTAAAAGTAGAAGGTTTGAGCCAATATTTTCCAATCAGTCGAAAATATACGGTTAAAGCGGTAGAAAACGTCAGCTTCTGCATTTATCCGGGTGAAACCTATGGCCTCGTCGGAGAATCCGGCAGCGGAAAGTCGACCATCGGACGCAGTGTTATCCGGCTTTACACGCCCACGTCCGGAAAAATAATCTTCGACGGCCAGGATATCAGCGGAAAATTGACAAAAAGTCAGGAAAACATCCTGAGAACGCAGATGCAAATGGTCTTTCAGGATCCAATGGCTTCCCTTAACCCGCGGAAAAAAGTCGGGGATATTATCGCCGAAGGACTGGTCATCCATCATATGTGCAAAAGTCCTGAGGAAAGACGGGAAAGGGTAAAGACGATGCTGAGGAAAGTAGGCCTTGCGCCGGAACACGCCGACCGGTATCCCCACCAGTTTTCCGGCGGTCAAAGGCAGCGCGTAGGCCTTGCGCGCGCCCTTATCATGAATCCGAAACTCATCATTGCCGATGAATGCATTTCGGCCTTGGACGTTTCCATTCAGGCGCAGGTAGTCAACCTGATGAAGGATATCCAGCGCGACACGGGAACCGCCTATCTCTTTATCGCGCACGATCTTTCCATGGTGAAGTACATTTCGGATCGCATCGGGGTGCTGCACCACGGCTATCTGCTGGAAACCGGTACGAAAAGAGAAATTTTCGAGCACCCGGCTCATCCCTATACGAAGAGCCTTCTTTCCGCCATTCCGTCTCCGAATCCAATCGTTGAAAAGAAGCGGACGGCGCTTTTCTATGATTATGCTTCATCGGGAATTGACTACGCGAAAGGGACCGATCATCTGATAAGCGGTACCCATCATATCCGGTGCACGGACAGGGAATTTGAGAAATGGACCTGAATTTTCGATTTTTTTAAGAGCTCCAAGAGCAGCAGATTCGGTCCCCGCGCGGAAGGGATCATGCAATCATCCCGTCAGAATGCCGCAGGGGGCAGCTCATGTTCACCCGCATCCTCTGACAGGACGCCGGCCGGACTCTCAAGCTGAATTTTACCGGAAGAAATCCTCCAAGAGACGCTGGAAAACCCCAGCGCTTTCGAACGCTCCATCCAGCCATAAGAACTGCCGCCTGAAAGGCCGGGGCCGTTTCTTCGGAATTTTGCGAAATGTCTTGCAAAAAACGAAATAATATGATAAAATAAAACCATCATGATTTCTTGTCTACGAGGTGGAGGGGTGCCTTTTGTCAGTCGCTGAGATTGTTCTGGGAATTATTCTGATGATCTTTTCGGTCGCCATCACAATCATCGTTCTGCTGCAGGAAGGCCATGAGCAGAATGTGGGCGTGATTACGGGAGGTGCCGATACATTCCTTTCGAGGAACAAGGCCCATTCGGTAGACGCTTTT
>DAITAP010000018.1:0-18468 GCA_036824225.1 Caproicibacter sp.
TCGCTTTACTCTGCGGATGACCTGCATTTTGACTTGCATGTTTCAAAATTTTTTGCGCATTTTCCGCTTTTTTAAAGTCAAAAACAGAATAATAAAAGCCGCGTGAATACCGGAAAATCCAGTGTTCATGCGACTTTTCCCTTGGTGGGCCATCAGGGTCTCGAACCCCGGACCGACCGGTTATGAGCCAGCTGCTCTAACCAACTGAGCTAATGGCCCGTCTTTCTTCCCATCCATAAATACGACGGCAATCGGTAGTATACCACAGTTTCGCAGGAAATGCAATCCCCGGAAAGCGGACTGACAGCGGGGCATGGATGCTTTCCAGTCCTATAAATTATGGTTGAAAAAAACCGGCGCATCTGGTAAACTGATAGAAAATATTATAGAGGGTTGGAAAGCAGGTTCAGCCGGATAATCTGCCAAATGAAAATGACAGCGGTTGTCCTCCGCTAACTTTTATGATATACTTTCATTACGGGAACAGAATATGCGGATGGGGACGGCTGTTCCGGAAGAGGGTCAATATGTCGGATTCACTGATTACAAAAAAAGCGATTGCGGCTTCCATCAAAGAACTGATGAAGCACAAGAACCTTGAAAAAATCACAGTTTCCGATATTGTTCAGAACTGCGGACTGAACAGGCAGACGTTTTATTATCATTTTCAGGATAAATACGACCTCGTCAACTGGATTTACTACAGCGAGGTCGTTTCTGCCATTGCGCGGAATACAGATTACAGCGACTGGACCGAAGTCATGCTTGACGTACTCAATATTATGCGCCGGGACAAGCAGTTTTACATCTGCGCGCTTAATGTCAGCGGACAGAACGCTTTTCAGGACTATTTTTTCAGTGTTACCAAGGATCTCCTGCTGGAAATTTTGAATGGAATTCATGATTCCGCCGGAAAGGGCGAAAATCTGGAAGAATCGGAAAAAAATTTTATCGCCGATTTTTATACCTACGGCCTCGTGGGGATCGTGGTGCAGTGGGCCCGGAAGGGAATGAAAGAACCCCCCGATGAGATCGTGGATAAGTTGAGAAGGCTTGTCGACGACAGCCGTCAGGTTGCCGCCGCGCGTTACCTCAAGGATTTTAAGGAAAAGAAAAACTAGGGAGCGGCCTTTCTCCCGGAAAGGCGGTATCGTGCCGCGATTTCCCTGTCCCGGAGCAGCAGATAGCAGCGTCCTCCCACGGTGAACCTTTTTCTCAGACGCCGGTCAAGTTCCGGGTACAAAAGGAGAACCGGGGGAGCGGAGGAATGCGCGGAATTTCGGATCATATTCTGAATCGCTTTTGTAAAACTTACGCGGTCCTGTCCCGGCTTACAGGAATACCAGCCAAAAAGGCAGCCGAGATTTGCCATGCGCTTGATAAACTCACTTTGATAGCAGGGAAGGGCCGCGGCGGAACCCGCTCTGACCGAATAGCCGTAGAGGCAGCGGTACCTCTTGAGGAGAGCGAAGGCGCGCCGGTCGCTTCCGGAAAGGGCACCGGAGGAGGCTTCGGCGGAGACGTCCAGGGCGAGGATCAGATTCCCTGCCCGGGCGGCGTTCTGGGCAAAAGTGCCGTCGATATGTTTTGCGCCGGCCAGGATATAAAACACACAGTCGCCGTTTTCTCTGCATGTTTTCAGAACGCTCCCGCTTAGCGAGAGCGAACTGTCCCCGCAGAGGATATAGAAATAAATTCCACGCTCTTTTCCGCCCTGAACGACGGATTCCAGGCTGCGGCGGGAAATTTCCCGTTCCCACGAAGGCTCGGCTTTCTTTTCCCGGGAAGGGAAAAAGGCAACCCGGTTA
This sequence comes from Caproicibacter sp., assembly GCA_036824225.1. Taxonomy (GTDB): domain Bacteria; phylum Bacillota; class Clostridia; order Oscillospirales; family Acutalibacteraceae; genus Thermocaproicibacter. Next base: position 1,809 of record DAITAP010000018.1, read on the forward strand.
TAGCAGAGATTGGTTCCGACGGTTTTCAGAATGGCGGGATCGACATTTTTCACCATGGCGTAAACCGTTTTGAAAAAGGCACTTTTCGAATTGCACGCGTCCCGGCGGATTCCCTTGATGAGGGTGCTGTCAAATTTATCCCGTGTGAAGCAGTCGAACAGGTCGACCGCGTTCCGAATCCCGCGTTTTGGATCCCGTAAAATTTTCTTAATCGATATCTCAACAGTCGCGTGAATGGTAGCGCGCTTTATGACATCTCCAAAAGGCATGGGTTTCTCACCCCTTATGAAAAATATACATGCGGGGGAGGGCGGCGCAAATAGACAATTCCACCAATTTGTCAAAAAATCGGACGGAGAAGTATGTCTGTTGAAGAAATAAAAATTATTGCCAAGAAATATTAAAAATTTTCGTACGATCTGTCAGGTTTCAATCTTTTCTCCTGCCGCCGTTATGCTATACTAGATTCCATGCGGGGCCGATAAAAAGAGCTCCGCTTTAGAAAGGCGGATGAACTTGCAGAACGAGGAGCTTTCCATCCTTTTCCCCGTTGGGAATATTGAAAAAGAGATCCCGGCAATCCTCGGGTTTGAGAAAGATCAGACGAAGGATGTGTCAGCGGAGTTTATCATCGTCGACATGGGATCGACGGACCGCACCGTCCTGTGCGCCGTTCAGGCCATCAAAGAGCTGGGCCTTTCCGGATTTGTGATACAGAACGGCAGATCGAACGTCCCTGCCGCACTGAATACGGCAATCCGGAAAGCGGGAGGCAAATATCTGGCGTTCCTTTTCGCGCGCCGCCTGTACGGGGGCTTTTTCCGGCAGTATCTCGATGCCGCGGACCGATCGGGGGCGGATTTTGTCTACGGATGCCGGGTAAACGAGGAAATCCGCGCGGCGGAGCGGCGCTCGGTCAGCAGTGTGGTGCACCAGCCGGACGGCGGCGCGCTGCTTCTCCGGATGCTGGAAAAGGGAACTGTTCCGGATATTGCTTCCGTGATGGTCCGGCGCGAGTTTCTGGGAGAGCAGCGCCTGTTTTTTGACGACTGCTGCGAGTTTGGATATGCCGAGGAATTTATCCTGCGCTGCCTGCTTTGTTCGGGGACCGCTACCCAAGCTCCCGCCATACCGGTGAGAAACCGTGCGCTGGAGCTGAACCGAAATAAACAGAAGCCGGTTGGAAAGGCTGTCTTTGAACGGGTTTCCGCCATGCTCCGTGTCCTCGAAACAGCGAAAAACCGGTATGGGGACAATGCGGGGCTCTTAAGAACCCTGCAGAAAGATCAGCTGCCCGCCGTCGTGATGGGAGCTGTCGGCGTTGCTCTGCGGGAAGGCACCAATTACCGGGATATCAAGGCTTATCTAAACGAGACGGGCTATGACCGCCTGCTTACTACCGATCGGCGCACGAACCCGGATCTGAGGCGCCGTATCCTGCTCTGGAAGATTATGCCGCGGTTCTACTGAGAAAGGGCGGAACAGCCTTAACTTTCCTTCATGGGAAAAGCCGGGGCCGGGATAGCGGTTCGGATTCCCGATATATTTTCCGATACCCTCCCTCTTCCTTCTGCGTACCGGGGGAATCGCTTCCGGCGGAAGGGGCAATGCCCCGAACACCCCCTTTCTGACAGAAATCAGCGAAGAGAAAATGCGCGCCGGCAGAGATTTAAAGATTTTCGGATCGTTTCGTCCGCGGGGCAGGGGAAGATTCTCTTCTAAGGCTCCATACGGCGGACGCCGTCGGCGGCCTGACCGATCCCGTCGGCAGGAGCTTACGGCAGATATCACCAGCAGGGATTCAAGAAGAGTGGATCCTAAAAAGCAGAGCTGCAGTTTCTCAATTTTATGTTTCATGACATTACAATAGAGGAGAAGGGATTTTGATGGCGGAGATTCCGACGCCGCACAACGGCGCGGAAAAGGGAGAGATCGCCCGGACGGTCCTGATGCCGGGCGATCCCCTGCGGGCAAAATTCATCGCGGAGCATTATCTTGAAAATGCCCGCTGCTTTAACACGGTCCGAAATATGCTCGGCTTTACGGGAACGTACCGGGGAAAAGAAGTTTCCGTGATGGGCGGAGGGATGGGAATGCCGTCTGTCGGGATCTATTCCTATGAGCTGTTCCGGTTTTACGGTGCCGAAAGCATTATCCGGATAGGTTCCGCGGGCGCCGTGGCCGACGGGGTGAAAGTCCGGGACTTAATCGCCGCCGAAGGGGCCTGCACGGATTCCAGCTACGCCTCGCAGTACCGTCTGCCCGGAACGTTCGCGCCGACGGCGGATTTCGGCCTTCTGCGGAAGGCTGTGGACGCGGCGGAAAAAATGGGAATTCCCATAAAGACAGGCAATATCCTGTCCAGCGACGCTTTCTATAACGACAACGCGGACGCACTGAAATCCTGGAGAAAAATGGGAATTCTCGCGGTCGAGATGGAAGCGGCGGCTCTTTATATGAACGCTGCCAGGCTGGGGAAAAAAGCGCTCTGTCTCCTGACTGTTTCCGATAATCCTTTTACGGGCGAATCGCTTTCTTCGAAAGAGCGCGAGACAGGGTTTCGGGCAATGATGGAAGTCGCGCTGTCCCTCGTTTCCGAGGAAGAAGGACGGCAGAATGGATGATACCACGCTGGTTGAGAAAGCGCTGGCCGTACGGACACACGCTTACGCGCCGTATTCGGGGTTTTCGGTCGGCGCCGCGCTTTTAGGGGAAAACGGGATAGTTTATCCCGGCTGCAACGTGGAAAACGCGGCTCTCAGCCCCGGCTGCTGCGCTGAGCGCGCTGCGTTTTTTCGGGCAATAGCGGACGGGGAGCGGAAATTTAAAAAAATTGCCGTCGTCGGCGGAAAAGCGGGGGAGCCTGCCGGCAGCTTCTGCCCTCCCTGCGGGGTCTGCCGGCAGGTGATGGCGGAATTCTGCGATCCGGACACCTTTTTGATTATCCTCGCAAAAAGCCCGTCCGGACGGAAAAGAATTCTTCTCCGGGACCTTTTCCCCATGGGATTCGGAAAGGCGGAAGTAAGCTTCGAACCTGGAAAATCGGGAAAGGAAGCCTCGAAAAGCCGATGAGAATGTACGACGTCATCGCGAAAAAGCGCGCCGGGGGAGAATTGACGCGGGAAGAAATCGCCTTTTTCCTCCGCGGGTATGTGGACGGGAAAATCCCGGATTACCAGGCGTCCGCCCTTTTGATGGCAATCTGCCTATGCGGGATGACTCCGCGGGAAACGGCGGACCTGACGCTTTTGATGGCAGACTCCGGGGAGAAAATGGATCTTTCTTCCTTAGAGGGCGTCAAGGCGGATAAGCACAGCACGGGAGGCGTAGGGGACAAAACGACCCTGGTTGTCGCCCCGCTGGTCGCGTCTTTCGGGATCCGAGTGCCGAAGATGAGCGGCCGCGGGCTGGGCTATACGGGAGGCACCATCGACAAACTCGAGTCCATTCCGGGCCTTCGGACCAATTTAAGCCGCGCTGAGTTCCTCGATATCCTGCGCAGCGTGGGAACCGCCGTCGCCAGCCAGTCGGATGATCTGGTCCCGGCGGACAGAAAGCTGTACGCTTTAAGGGATGTTACGGCGACGGTGGACAGCATTCCACTTATCGCCTCAAGCATCCTCAGCAAAAAGATAGCGGCGGGCGCGGACCGGCTCCTCCTGGACGTCAAGGCGGGAAGCGGCGCGTTTATGAAGACGAGGGAAAGCGCCGTCCGGCTTGCGGAGACCATGGTCGAAATCGGCTGGCGGGCCGGGATCCGTACGGAGGCGCTTGTCACGAATATGGACAGTCCTCTCGGCCGAGCCGTGGGAAATTCTCTCGAAGTCACCGAGGCCTGCGAAACCCTCCGGGGCGGCGGTCCTCCGGACGTAAGGAAAATCTGTCTGGAGCTTTCGGCGGGAATGCTGCGCCTTGCGGGGTATGGGGATCTCAGTTCCTGCCGGAAGGCGGCGGAGGAACACCTGGACAGAGGCGACGCGTGGGAAAAGTTCCGCGAGATGGTCAGGGCTCAGGGCGGCGATACTTCCGTCCTCGAAGACCCTTCCGGATTTCCGCAGGCAAAAATCATCCGGAAAGTACTTTCCCCTTCGGACGGCTTTCTGGGTACCATTTCCGCAGGAAAATGCGGGAAGACGGCCGTTCTGCTGGGAGCCGGGCGCGAAGAAAAAGGCGGATCCCCGGATCCGTCGGCGGGGCTTATCCTCCTAAGAAAGCCGGGAGACCGTGTCCATCGGGGAGATCCGGTTGCGGAATTTCATACTTCGGACGAAAAGCGTTTTCGTCCGGCAGAGGAAGTATTTCTTTCCGGACTATCCATTCGGGAAAAGGCTCCGGAACCCGAGCCACTGCTTCTTTATCGCGTGACGCGCGGGGGAGCGGAAAAATTATTTTAAAGGGAAGAATTTTTTCATTGCGCGCCGAAGGGCTTTATGGTAAGATGAAACCGGAACGGGCAGGCAACCTGCCCGACGGAAGGGGGAAGGATATATGCCGATGCCGTATTTCTGGCTTTTGGTCATTGTCCTCGCAGCCCTGGTTGAGATGGTCACGACGCAGCTTGTGTCCATCTGGTTTGCCCTGGGAGGCCTCGGCGCTCTCATTGTCTGTCTCCTGGGCGGGGAACTCTGGGTTCAGATTCTGGTTTTTGCCCTGGTCACCGCAGGGTCGCTCGCCGGGACGCGGCCGCTTGCCCGGAAACTTCTGACCGTTCGGAAAGTAAGTACCAACGCCGACCGCTATATCGGAAAGATTGCGTCCGTGACGGAAGAAATCAACAACACGCTCGGAACGGGACAGGTAAACGTCCTTGGCAGCACGTGGACGGCGCGATCGTCCAGCGGGAAAGTGATTCCGGCGGGAAGCCGGGTTACCGTGGAAGCGATCAGAGGCGTGAAGTTGATTGTCCGGCCGGAGCCGCAAAAATAGGAGGGAGAAAAACTGCCATGGGTATTAACATCGGCCTTACCGTCCTGATCCTGCTGCTGGTCTTTATTTTCCTTGTCGTGATATCCAATATCAAGGTCGTGCCTCAGGCTCATGCCTACGTCATCGAACGCCTGGGCGCATACCGCACCACCTGGGATACCGGCCTCCATTTCAAGATTCCCTTTGTCGACAAGGTTTCGCGGAAAGTTTCCCTCAAGGAGCAGGTCATTGACTTTCCCCCGCAGCCGGTCATTACGAAAGACAACGTGACCATGCAGATCGACACGGTGGTCTATTTTCAGATTACCGATCCGAAACTTTACACCTACGGTGTCGAGCAGCCTCTTTCCGCGATTGAGAACCTCTCCGCCACCACCCTCCGGAACATTATCGGCGAGCTGGAACTGGACCGTACGCTGACTTCGCGCGACGTCATCAACACCCAGATTCGGACGGTTCTGGACGAAGCGACCGACGCCTGGGGAATTAAGGTCAACCGCGTCGAGCTCAAGAACATCATTCCGCCCCGTGAAATCCAGGAATCGATGGAGAAGCAGATGAAGGCCGAGCGCGAACGCCGCGCGAAAATTCTGACGGCGGAAGGCGAAAAAAGCAGCGCAATCCTCGTTGCGGAAGGCGAAAAAGAGTCTGCCATCCTGCGCGCCGATGCCGTCAAGGAAACGAAGATCCGCGAGGCACAAGGAGAAGCGGAAGCCGTTATTCTTGTCCAGAAGTCCCTCGCGGACAGCCTTAAACTTTTAAACGAGGCAAATCCGAGCGACAGAGTTCTTGCCCTCAAGAGTCTGGAGGCGTTTGGAAAAGCCGCGAATGGAAAAGCTACCAAAATCATCATTCCCGCGAAGATTCAAGGCCTTGCCGGACTTGCAACGTCTCTCAAGGAGCTGCTGACCGATGTGCCCGTTTCCGGAGAAGAAGGACAGAAACCGGCGGCAGATGCCGAAAAATAATACGGACCAAGGTTTTTATCGCGCCTGCTCCCTTTTAACTTGCATTTTTTCCTCAAATCCCCTACAATAAAGGAGAGAAAAAGTTGCGGGAAAGGGTTTGCCGGCCGGCCGGCAGATAGCCGGCCGTTTTTTTATTTTGGCTGCCTCAAAAAGCCCGCATTTCTGAAAAAGGAGTGACTGAATCGTGCAAGGCTGTAAAAAAGTGGCAGTCGTCATGGGCAGCGACAGCGATTTCCCCGTCGTTTCGAAGGCTGTGAAAAAGCTGAAATCGCTTGGGATACCGTCCGAGACCCGCGTGATATCCGCACACAGGACCCCGGAAGCCGCGTCCTCGTTTGCTAAATCAGCGGCTTCGGAAGGCTTCGGCGTCATTATCGCCGCGGCTGGCATGGCGGCTCATCTGGCGGGGATTCTGGCCGCGGAGACGCCTCTCCCGGTTATCGGCGTTCCCATAAAATCCTCCGCCTTCGGGGGGCTGGACGCGCTTCTTTCCACGGTGCAGATGCCGTCCGGGATTCCGGTGGCGACGGTCGCCGTCGACGGGGCGGAGAACGCGGCCGTCCTTGCCGCCGAGATTCTTGCCCTCGGCGACGAAAAACTGGCGGACAGGCTTGCCGGGATGAGACGGCAGATGGCGGAACGGATATCAGAAAAGGACAAGAGGATTCGGGAAGAAGCAGAGCGGCTTTAAAAAGCGGAAGGAAAACTGAAATATGAAAAGCTACAGCGAGAGCTACCGGGCCGCGGGGGTAGACGTCACCGCGGGATACCGGGCCGTCGAACGGATTCGGCGACTTGCCGAAAAGACCCGCATCCCGGGTGTCGTTTCGGGCGTCGGAGGATTCGGCGGGCTGTTCCGCCCGAATTTTTCCGGAATGGAGGATCCGGTTCTGGTCAGCGGAACTGACGGGGGCGGAACCAAACTGAAAATTGCGGCCCTGATGGGGAAAAACGATGCGGTCGGAGTCGACTGCGTCGCCATGTGCGTCAACGATGTCGTATGCAGCGGCGCGAAGCCTCTGTTTTTCCTTGACTACCTTGCCGTAGGAAAAAACAGCCCGGAAGCCGTGGAGTCGATTGTTTCCGGAGTCGCCGAAGGATGTCTGGAAGCAGGATGCGCGCTGATAGGCGGAGAGACGGCGGAGATGCCGGGGTTTTACCCGCCGGACGGGTATGATCTGGCGGGATTTGCCGTCGGCTGCGTGGACCGGCCGAAAATCATCGACGGATCCCTTTTAAAACCGGGGGATGCCCTCGTGGGGATTGGTTCCTCGGGGCTTCACTCGAACGGGTTTTCTTTGGTCCGGAAAGTTTTCGGAGTCAGTGAAAAAAATATCGGGGAGCGCGTCCCGGAATTTGGACGGACGCTGGGAGAAGAGCTTCTGACGCCTACCAGGATCTATGTAAAGGCGCTCCTTTCCCTCATGGGAAAAGTGCGCGTCAAGGCCGTGTCCCATATTACGGGCGGTGGGTTCTATGAAAATATTCCCCGGATGCTGAGGCCGGGGATTGAGGCGCTCATCAGGCGATCCGCGCTTCCCAAAATGCCGGTTTTTTCCCTTCTGCAGGGAAAAGGACATATTTCGGATCACGATATGTTCAATACCTTTAATATGGGAATCGGCATGTGCCTTGCCGTGGCGGCCGAAGACGCCGACCGCGCGGTCAGGGAGCTCCGCTCTTCCGGTGAGCGCGCTTTTCTCATCGGCGAGATAACGTCCGGAAGCGGGGGCGTCGTCCTATGCTGAATATCGCCGTTCTGGTTTCCGGCGGTGGGACAAACCTCCAGGCGCTGATGAACGCCGAAAAAGCAGGGAAAATTCCGGGAGGAAGAATCTCGCTCGTCATTTCCGGAAACCCACGGGCTTTCGCCCTCACGCGATCCAGGAACGCCGGCATTCCTAGCGCCGTCTTGGCGAGGAAAGATTTTTCTTCCCAAAACGAGTATGACGACGCACTTTTAAAGATGTTGGACGAAAACCACACCGGCCTTGTGGTACTGGCCGGATTTCTTACCATCATCGGACCCCGCGTGGTGCAGAGTTACCGAAACCGCATCATCAACATCCATCCGTCGCTGATCCCGTCTTTCTGCGGCCCGGGATTTTACGGACTGCGGGTCCATGAGGCGGCTCTGAAACGCGGGGTGAAAGTGACGGGCGCGACCGTCCATTTTGTCAACGAAGTCTGCGACGGGGGACCCATCATTCTTCAGGAAGCGGTGAAAGTCATGCCCGGCGATACGCCGCAGTCCCTTCAGAAAAGAGTGATGGAGCAGGCTGAGTGGAAACTCCTTCCCCGCGCGGCAGCGCTTTTCTGTGAGGGCCGGCTGTCCATCATAAATGATCAAGTGATTATCAGGAGGGGACCGTCTTGAACCAGCTCAATATCCAGCAGATTTTTGAATCCAACCCGTATCCAGGCAGAGGAATCCTTTTTGGCAAAAGTGAGGACAACCTGTTTGCCGTCATGGCGTATTTTCTGACGGGACGAAGCGAAAACAGCCGGAACCGCATTCTTGCAGAGAATGAGCAGGGAATTTCCACGAAGCCGTTTGATGCGGCAAAGGTTTCGGATCCTTCGCTGATCCTATATTCCCCCGTGCGCGTTTTTCCGGGCGCGACCGTAGTGACAAACGGAGATCAGACGGAGACTATCTCTGATTTTTTTAAGCAGGGAAAAACCTTTGAAGACGCGCTCCGCACCCGGACGTTTGAACCGGACGCCCCGAATTTTACCCCGCGGATTTCCGGACTGATGGAGACAGGGAAGGTTTTCCGCTACCGGCTTTCCCTCATTAAAAGCGGGGATGCCGAAGGAAAATCTGTCCAGCGCTTCTTCTATGAGTATGAATCGCCTCTTGCGGGGGACGGCAGGCTTCTTCATACTTATCTCGGCGACGGGGATCCGCTCCCTTCGTTTGAAGGCGAACCGGTCCGCGTTGCGGTGGAAGGGGATATCGACACGCTTTCCCACGCGCTCTGGGACAGCCTGAACGAAGAAAATAAAATTTCGCTGTTTGTAAGGTTCGTCAATCTGAAAACCGGTCTGATGGAGACGCGTATTTTTAATAAAAACCTGAGTGCTCAGGGCAGTTAAAAACGGGAAAGTGCGGAATTCTGCGGCGCTTTTCTTCATTCAAGAGGAGGAAGACAATGGCAAATGAAAGGATGCTCAAATACGGATGTAATCCCAACCAGAAGCCCGCGCGGATTTTCATGCGCGGGGGAGGGGATCTGCCGGTCGAAGTTCTGAACGGGCGTCCGGGCTATATCAATTTTCTGGATGCGCTCAACGGGTGGCAGCTTGTCCAAGAGCTTCGCGAAGCAACAGGGCTTCCGGCGGCGGCTTCCTTTAAACATGTCAGCCCCGCGGGTGCCGCTGTGGGCACCGGGCTTTCCGAGACTCTGAAAAAAGTGTTTTTTGTGGACGATATGGAGCTTTCCCCGCTTTCCTGCGCCTACGCGGCCGCGAGAGGGGCGGACCGCATGTCCTCCTACGGCGACTTTGCGGCCCTGTCCGATGTCTGCGACCGGGAGACCGCGCTGCTTTTAAAGCGGGAAGTATCTGACGGAATCATAGCTCCGGGCTACTCCGAAGAGGCGCTCGAAATTTTAAAGTCCAAGCGGAAAGGAAACTATACGGTCATCCGGATTGACCCTCAATACCGACCGGATCCGATCGAGCGCCGGGACGTATTCGGCGTTACCTTCGAGCAGAAACGGAATGACTCGAAGATCGACAGTTCCCTTCTTCAGAACGTCGTGACCCAGAAAAAGGATATTCCGGAAAACGCGAAACGGGACCTGCTTCTTTCCTTAATTGTTTTAAAGTATACGCAGTCAAACTCCGTCTGTTATGTAAAGGACGGGAGGACACTCGGCGTCGGGGCGGGACAGCAGTCGCGGATCCACTGCACCCGACTCGCGGGAGACAAGACGGACAGGTGGTTTCTCCGCCAGCATCCGAAGGTCCTTTCCCTCCCGTTCCGCCCGAACTTGAGGCGCCCGGACAGGGATAACGCCATCGATGTTTATATTTCCGACGAGTGGGAAGACGTCCTGCGGGACGGAGCGTGGCAGCGCCTTTTTACAGAACGCCCGGAACCGCTTTCCCGGGATGAGAAAAAAGCGTGGAAAGAAAAACAGACGGGTGTTTCGCTTGGATCGGACGCTTTCTTCCCGTTCGGCGACAATATCGAGCGCGCGAGAAAATCAGGTGTCGCCTATATTGCAGAGCCGGGAGGATCCATCCGCGATGACAATGTGATTGAGGCGTGCGACAAGTACGGCATCGCGATGGCGTTTACCGGCGTCCGTCTCTTTCACCATTAAACGGGAGGAAAAACGCCATGAAAATTCTGGTAATCGGAGGCGGCGGGCGCGAACACGCCGTTGTCCGCAAACTGAAGGAGAGTCCCCGGGTTTCGGAAATTTACTGCGCGCCGGGAAACGGCGGAATATCAAGAGACGCGCAGTGCGTTCCCATTGCCGCTTCGGATATTCCGGGTGTCGTGAAGTTTGCGGAAGAAAAGAAAATTTCCCTTGTCTTCGTCACACCCGACAACCCTCTTGCGGCGGGCATGGTGGACGCCCTCCAGAAAGCGGGGATCCGCGCGTTCGGCCCGACGGCCCGCGCGGCTCAGATAGAGAGCAGCAAGGTTTTTGCAAAAGGTCTGATGAAAAAATACCATATTCCCACGGCGGAATATCAGGTTTTCGACGATCCCCAGAAAGCCTTCCGCTTTATCTGCGAGAGAAAAAAGTTTCCCGCGGTGATCAAAGCGGACGGGCTCGCGTTCGGAAAAGGCGTCGTAATCGCGCGGGATCTCTCCGAGGCTCTTTACGGAGTCAAGATTATCATGGACGATAAGATGTTCGGGGATTCCGGAAACCGTGTGGTGGTTGAGGATTATCTCAAAGGACCGGAGGTTTCCGTCCTCGCGTTTACCGATGGGAAAACGATCCGCCCGATGGTTTCCGCAAAAGACCATAAAAGGGCGTTTAACGGCGGGCAGGGACCCAACACCGGCGGAATGGGCACGATAAGCCCGAATCCTTATTACACGCCGAAAATCGCCGAGGAGTGTATGAATACGATTTTCCTGCCGACGATTGAGGCGATGAACCGGGAAGGAAGACCATTTCAGGGCTGCCTTTATTTTGGCCTGATGCTGACGGAGGACGGACCGAAGGTCATTGAGTATAATTCCCGCTTCGGCGATCCGGAGACACAGGTCATTCTGCCGCTTTTAAAAACCGACTTTACTGATGTCATCGAATCTGTGGTGGAAGGGCGCCTCGAAAACCAGAAGATTGAATGGGACAGCGGGGCCTGTGCCTGTGTGGTGCTGGCGTCGGGCGGATACCCGCACCACTATGAAACGGGCTTCGAAATCAAGGGACTTGACAAAAACGGCCAGATGGAAGGCGCAACCGTTTACCACGCGGGAACGGAATATCGAAACGGCCGGTTTTATACCGCGGGCGGGAGAGTCCTCGGCGTCACGGCGCGCGGGAAGAATCTTGAGGAAGCCGTTTCGAAATCGTATGCGGCCGCCGGGAAAATCCGCTTTAACGGCATGTTTTACCGAAACGATATAGGAAAATAGGCCCTTGTATTTTATTCTTTAATTTTATTAGGTAGGGACGGCCGCGGATTCTGCTACAAAAGGGTCTGCGGCCGTCCCTAAATCATAAAAGGCGGAAGCCTGATAATTTTTAAAGATTATACAAAGCTCCGCTTTCAACCGGAAGGAATCAGTCTTTTTAACTTTCGCCTTTTCCCGCAAGGAAGTTTTCTGTTGGTCTGGTTATTTCAACGATTCCTGACTGAAGCCGGATGGATTGGCATCGACAGGGTGCAACAGGTTAGACCTCTCTTTTTCCACCGTCAAAATTGAAAGAACTGGTTTTCTAAAGATTGCCCATCTGGATTTGGAATTGGAAGCGATTCGGGAAGACGTCCAGTAGACTTCCGCTTTTCACCGGGACAAAACTCCAATCAAAAAAGTATAGGATTACCAGAGAAGCTTCGGATAGACTTGCCGAGGAAGCAGAATCTTTATGTGCCAAAGGTTCCACTGAAATACTGTTCCAAATAGTTTATATAATTAGAGTGCTAAATGTTGCCCTTTTCTCACCCTTATCAGCGATTTAGCACTTTAATTATAAAAAATGCGATTTTGTTAAAAATTACTACTGACAAATGTCACTTATTAGTTTTCCTATTATTAGTTCGCCCGAGAATATAATCCACACTGATTCCATAGAAATCTGCAAGCGCGCATAAAACTCGTGGGGGAATCATTCGCTCACCGCTTTCATAGTAGGCGTAACTGCGTTGAGGTACATTTATCGCTTTACCTACTTGTTCCTGTGTCAAATCCGCGTCTACACGCAACTCGCGGATACGTTTATATCTTTCCATATACATCACCCACACCAGTATAAAAAAGAATGATTTGTCCTATTGACAAATAGAACAAATTGTTCTAAAATACAATGTGAAAAGGTGAAATACAGAGTTTATACCCAGAATATGACTTATATTGCTCCATTAACAATTTGAAAGCATACATAAAATTCGTTTTTTACCGTTCCCGCCTGTTCCAGTGTAAAAACAATATGTATTATTTCTTTTAGAACAAATTGTTCTAAAATGAAGTTAAGAATATCTGAAAGGATGATGTTATGAGTCATTTATCATAATCGTTGTCGAGTTGTGTAAACTAGCCATTTAAGCAAGATTTGGAAAATAAGTCCTTCCTTGTAAAACCAAAGGCTATAAAATTTGCAAGGAGAAAGTTTCCAAATTTACTTTATTCTGCCCGACATAAAAACGAAAATATGGAAAGCGCAATGAGACTTTTTAAATAATATATGCTTTTTCAAATGCTCTGATGGACAAGTTGTACGGTATAAATCTGCGGCCATATTTCGTGATTTCAAAGGCTGTTTTTATAAGTAAGAACAGAATAAAAGATAAAGCATACTGTTAGTAGCCGCAGATCAAACGATCAAATTCACTAGGTCATAAAAAGATGGTAGTTCAATTGTCATAAACTTTAAATGGAATCTGCCCAAGTTGGATATCAATTTTAATTATTATAGGAGATGGAATGATGAAAAAAGCAAAGAAACTCTTTCAACTGTTTTTTATCTTTATGCTGATCTCCACAACATTTATGTTTAGTGGATGCAAAAAAAACAGTACGGAGAAGCAAACCATTACGTTGGGCTTCCTTTCCTGGTACAATGAAACCACTATGGATCCTGTCCTTAAAGCATTCAAAAAAAAGAATCCGAATATCAAAATTGATTTACAGTATGCGCCTCCTATTCAGAACTACATACAGAAGTTTCAGGTTCTATATTCCTCAAATTCGCTTCCTGATATTTTTGTGACGTCAGCGGAAAATAAAAATGATGTTATGAATAATAAAATGGCGAAAGATCTCACCAGCCTTCCCAATGTTGCAAATCTCTCGGAAGCGAATAAGAAAACATATACCGATGACAATGGAAAGTTAATTGCTTTTGCACCTGATGGGTGGTTTGCGGGTATTTTTGTGAATAAGACGTTACTCAGAGAAAAGGGCTTAAATGTTCCAGCTAATTATAGCGAATATATTGCGGCAATGAGAACACTCAAGAGCAAAGGGATTGAACCTTGGGCTTTTTCGTCAACGAATCTTTATGATCCGCTTCAGGGCTATGTTGAGACGGAGACCATATCGAAGGATGCCGATTATGACAAGAAGGTCGATTCTGGAAAATTAAAGTATAAAGATGGCTGGACAGTTCCAATTCAGAAGTGGTACGACGATTATGTGAAGACTGGATATGCCAATAAGGCAGATCTCGGAATTACGGGAGATCAAGCAATGCAGGAATGGGCAACGGGTAAAGCTGCCTTTACAGTTGGAGCAACGTGGAATCCTGTGTCGGTCGCTAAACTTAATCCTAAGCTGGATTACACCTTGCTTCCCTGGTTTGGTACTGATAATAAAACAACGTATCTGACCGGCGCTGCGGGTGTGGGTTGGTCTATTAACAGCAAAACTACTCATTCCGATGAGGCGATGACTTTTCTGAAATACCTAACTAGTAACGAAGGCATTCAACTTTTTGAAGGAAAAGCGAATGGTGTGGTTGCAGTAAAAGGGATAGACTATACTATCGATGCTCATTTGAAAGACTGTTATCCGTATTTCACGAGTGGTAAGATTTATCTGCCAGCTGTTTCCTGGAAATATTCCGATGCGCTGGGTGACATCTTGCTGAAATACAGTCAGAATATTGTTGGAGGTTCCGCAAAACCTGAAGATTTGATCACTGCAATGGATAAAAAATGGACTGATCTAGAGGCTGCTTCTTAAACGTTAACTATCCATAAGATCCCCCGTTTGGGTGTTTTTAAAGCTCTAAGGGGTTTAGATTGGAGGCATATAATGAAAGGAAAATTCTGCTTGAAAGTAGAATTTCCTTACCTGCTGTTTATTCTTCCAACTTTTGTTGCTTATACCATCTTTAGCATTTATCCGTTGTTTAATAGTTTTCTTTATGCTTTTACGAATTGGAATGGTTTCAATGTACCAAAATTTGTGGGGATCAAGAACTTCAGAACCACATTTTCTGACCCAGTTATGATCCAAGCGCTTTCTAACACAATCATTTATTCTATAAGTGTTCCCATACTGGTTACACTTTTCGCCATACCGTTGGCCGTGATCCTCAACAGTGGCATGAAAACGCGAAATCTGCAGCGCGCGATTTTCTTCTTCCCATCCGTGCCCAGCGCTTTGATCATGGGTTATATTTGGAGCTATATGCTGAATAGTTCCTCCACTGGCGTCATCAATCAAATTCTAAGTTTTTTCGGCGTCAAGCCTATTTTGTGGCTGGCTACGCCGCGACTCGCTATGCTCTCGCTGATTATCGTTAGTGTATGGGGATCAACAGGTTGGCATGCCTGTATTTATCTGGCAAATATCCAGAGTATCCCACGGGAATATTATGAGGCGGCCACTATTGACGGGGCGACTGGGTTTAAACGATTTCGTTATATTACATTTCCGATGCTTGCACCATCCATGACAATCAGTGTGATGTTGCTTCTGACTGGAAGCCTGAAAGTTTTCGATTTGCCGTTCTCACTTACTTCGGGCGGACCTGGATATGCAACTACCATGGTGACGCAGATTATTATTGCAAGGGGAGTTACCGAGAAACTTTACGGGCAGGCGACCGCCATGTCGACAGTGTTTTTCTTCATAATTTTTGTAATCACGGCGTTGCAGATTATAATTATGAAAAAAAGGGAGGAAAATTTGCAGTGACGGGATCCTGGACATGCGGTCATAGGAAAAACATACTTAAGGCAATTGGAGAAATTTTGATGCTTGCTCTCTGCTCCGTAATTATCCTTCCATTTTATTATCTGGTTGTGAGCACGCTAAAAACGCAACAGGAAGTAGCGCTCAATGCACTGGCACTGCCCCAGAAAATCTATCTTGACAACTTTGTCAACGCCTTCCATAACATGGAGTTTGCACACGCCTTTTTAAACACATTGTTAATTACAGGTTGCACACTCGTAATCGTCGTGGTATTTGGCTCTATGTCAGCATATGCGATCAACCGACGTAGGCATAAATTTTACAAAGGAATCATGATTTATTTTTTGCTCGGTTTCATGGTGCCGGTTCAGACGACTATGGTGCCTCTTTTCATTTTGATGCAACGTCTTGGACTTATTAACCGGTTATACGGTATTATTATTCTTTCATCGGGAAGTTCAACCTTCGCTTTTTTTCTCTATCAAGGCTTTATGAGCACCGTCCCTGTCGAACTCGATGAATCGGCACATATTGATGGAGCTTCCGTGTTCCGTACCTATTGGATGATCATTTTCCCGTTACTTAAGCCTATTACTGTGACCATGGCAATTTTTCATGTGATGGGCACATGGAATGACTTTCTGACCCCGTTTTTGTTTCTCAGCTCAAGGGAAAATTCTACTTTGATGCTTGAAATGTATCGAGGCGTGGGCGAATTTGTCAATGACTGGCCGACTATGATGTCATCGATGATAATTATTATAGCACCTCTTGTGATTTTCTACATTTTTGCACAGAGATTCATCATTGAAGGACTGACTAGCGGTGCCGTTAAAGGTTAATCGGATAAAAATAATTTTGCTTCTCAGCATCCTGTGCCCGGAACTGGAAAGGCGGGTACCATCGCTTCGCTTCCCACGGCCTCCGTTTCCGCTTTGCTGGAGGAGTTTCCCGAAGCAAAACAGATTGCGAAAAGTCAATCCGGACGCGGCTGAAAACACTTTTGCATGACGTTTCGAAATCGTATGCGGCCGCCGGTAAAATCCGCTTTAACGGCATTTTTTTCCGGGATGGCATTGAAAAATAAGTTCCAATGAAATTTCACCTTTGAAATTTCCGGGAGAGCGTTTTCCATGATGTCTGGGAGATAGATCCGGCAAATCGGCAGCCGAAACACCCCATCCTGACAGTATAAAAAATGGTACTGTTTGCAAATGGAACCTAATGTTCTAATATATAGTTTATAGAATGAAAGCGCTTGAAGGCTGTCGATTGCTCAGCCATTGAAGCGCTTTCATTCTATGAATTTTAAATTCCTTCAGTTTTCTTATTCTTTGTCCGTCCGAAAAACTGCTGCACACGGCCGGTCTTGGCGAGGTGATCTCCGGCAAAGCGCCGGGCCGCGCCTCCGACGGCGAGATCACCG
>DAITAP010000019.1:0-18367 GCA_036824225.1 Caproicibacter sp.
GCGGACATCGTATTCTATATCCCGCAACCAAAAAGCAGCGCCTAATTTATAACGCATTCGATATTGAGGCTCCGAAGATTGAGTAGTTATAAATTTTACCGGGATTTTAGGATTGAAGTATGGATTGGGGGATCGTTTGAATGTATAAATACGAAATTATTATCTACTGGAGCGAATCGGATAACGCTTATGTGACGGAGGTCCCTGAACTCCCCGGGTGCATGGCTGACGGTGCCACGACGCGAGAGGCTCTGGAAAACACAGAGAGAGTCATTTCAGAATGGATTGAAACCGCAAAGGAAACGGGACGCTCAGTTCCTAAACCGAAAGTTCGGTTGAAGTTTGCATAATAAAATTGCTCGTTCCGTTTTACACACGGAACGAGCAGATACATCAACCGGGTCTGATGCGCGTTATACTTCGCAAATATATTGTACCAATTTGGCCCCCAATTTACAAGGGAATTTTTATGACTGATGCGGTTATTTATGCCCGCTTTTCCAGTGACATGCAGCGGGAAGAAAGCATTGACGCATCGGAAATTGCCAAAATCGACAAAAAAATTTCAAATGTTTCCCACGCAATCACTGATGGGGTTTACACCCCAGAGCTGAAAAATACTCTGAATGAACTTTCCGATCAGCACAGACAACTTCAAATCCACCTCTTTGAACTGGAGTCTGTCCCGGATGCAAAAAATAAAACATCCGAAGAAATCAAAGCTGAATTTGCTTCCTGTGCCGACTTCGGAAAACTTGCACCTGACCGGCAGAAAGTAGTCATTCAAAAATTTATAAATAGAGTAAGTTGTTTATCCCCAAGATGATGGTTACCGGATTCGGGTTCTGATTGCGGCCGAGCGATCGGCTGTTGACGAAGTAATAAAGTATGCGGATATGGCGGGTAACGGTTCCTCTTCGCCATTTCTTTAAATCCAGCTGGGTTTTTATTTTTCTACTGGCTTGCTTTGGTCCTTATTCTTTTTTCTCGTTTAGCTTCAGTGCATCTGCAATCGCTTTTGAGACTCTCGCTTGTGCTGGGGCAAACGTATGCGCGTAGATATTCAAAGCTATGGAAACCTGCGAGTGCCCCAGCGTAGCAGACACGGTTTTGAAACATATCGGTTTTCCTGATAATTGGTTTGATCTGCTTCAAATATAATAAGAAGGCGGTCAAAAGCAAAAGTGTGGGAAAAGAATGCACAACTGATACCATGCGTTGCGGAATGAGACATGGCAGATTTCCTGTTATGGGTTCCCTTCAGAGGGACAGGAGCATCCTTTTTGTGGTACCTCTGTTAATCCACTGCGTAAATTTGCTTCAGAAGTGATAAGAAAATCCGCCGGTCTGTCCGGTCCTATGAGGGTGATGGCCAGCAAAATGACCTCTCTGAACTACTCGAGACCATTGTCTGCTGTCCATTGCCCCCTGCATGCCCAGTTTTCGACAGTTGACAGACAGAACTTATGAACAGCCTGTAAATCCTGAAAGAACCAGGTTGGCTTTTGAAAGATTATCCGGTATAATGATAATTGAAAGATGGATGGGGAAGAATAGCGTTGTAAACAGAGCCTGTAGGAAAGGAAGGTGCCGTCGGTTTTGTCTGGACGGGATTTTAAAAACTCGGAGGAATCCGGGAAAAAGCAGAAGTTTTGGATCCGGCTTCTGCTCACGCTCGTATTTCTCGGAATGGGTGCCGGGGCTTGTTTTCTGGTGCTTAAAACGGGACTGCCGGACCGGCTGGTTGTTCAGGATAAAGAAATCAACAGTGCGGAATCAGTTTCTGCTGTCGCAAAGGCAAATCTGAATGTCCGAGCGGGTTCCGGGACACAATACACGGTACTTTGCACGGTTCCGAAAGGCGCTTCTGTCAGCCTTCCTGAGGGACAGCAGGCAGGAAAAGACGGATGGGTTCGTGTGAAGACGTCTGGAGGGCAGGATGGATGGTGCAGCGCGGCATATTTGGATTTCGTCGGAACATCCTCAAAGGCGGACAGTGCACCGGCGTCTTCTGCCGTTTCTTCTTCCGTGTCCGGCGGCCTGAAACAGGCTGCCGCCTTGCCTTCTGTTTCCCTGGAAAAGGCGGAAAAACCCCTGTCCATCCAGGTCCTTCTTTCCGATCAGAAGGTTCGTGTTCTGGATTCGCGAGGAAGGCTGGTCAAGGAATTTATCTGTTCTTCCGGTGAAAAGGGCAGCGAAACGCCCGTAGGGACCTTTACGATATCAGACAGGGGGGAATCGTTTTTCAACGCGAAGGTCAACGAAGGCGCCTATTACTGGACGCGCTTTTACGGGACTTATCTGTTCCACAGCGTCCCCTTTGACAAAAACAGAAAAATGGAGAAAGAGGAAGCGGACAAACTGGGTGAGCCGGCATCCCATGGATGCATCCGTCTGCCGGTAGAAGATGCGAAATGGATTTATGACAATATTCCGGAAGGAACGAAAGTCACAATAGAATAACATCGGGCGAAAATCAGACGCTTTATGATGATTTTTCCCTGCTTTTATGCTATGATAAAAATATCATGGCAGAAAGCGGGGATTTTTTATGCAGTCGCGATTTCTTCATACGAATTTTAATGTATTGAATCTTCAGAAGAGCATTGATTTCTATCAAAAAGCGCTGGGCCTCCGGGAAGTAAGAAGGATCAACGCGCCGGACGGGTCATTTATTATTGCTTATCTTGGGGATGGGCAGACCGATTATCTTTTGGAACTTACCTGGATGCGCGACAGGAAAAAACCGTATGATCTCGGCGACAATGAAATTCATATTGCGTTTCGCGTTCCGGATAAAAGGGCGGCGCATGACCTTCATGAAAAGATGGGCTGTATCTGCTACGAGAATAAAAAGATGGATCTTTATTTTATATCTGATCCGGACGGCTACTGGATCGAGATCCTGGATCGCTGAAGGTGCCTTATGAAGTTTTTGCATCTTTCTGATCTGCATATCGGCAAGCGCGTCAATGAGTTCAGCATGGTGGAAGATCAGCGGTTTGTTCTGGAGCAGATTTTAAAAATTGAGGAGGACAATAAACCGGACGCCGTGCTGATCGCCGGGGATCTGTATGACCGGAGCGTCCCGCCGGGAGAGGCTGTCGGACTGCTGGATGATTTTCTTACAGAGCTTTGCGGCAGAGGAACTCCGGTATTCGCCGTGAGCGGCAACCATGATTCTCCCGAGCGCCTGAATTTTGGAAGTCGCATCATGAGAAAGAACGGGCTTTTAATCGCGGGGACATTCTGCGGACACCCTGAAAAAGCGGTACTTTCCGACCGCTTTGGGCAGGTCAGCCTCTATCTGCTTCCATTTTTAAGACCGGCTCTGGCCGCGCCGTTTTTTGGGGATAAGGCGGATACGACGGAAAACGCCGTACGCTGTGCCCTTGAGGCGGCAAGGCCCGATCCGAAGGAGCGGAATATCCTGATTGCCCACCAGTTCATTACTTCCCGGGGCCTTCAGCCGGAGCGGTGCGATTCCGAAACAATTTCCGTCGGCGGTTCAGACGAAGTAGACGCCTCGGTTTTTAAGGCTTTTGACTATGTCGCTCTCGGGCATCTGCACAGGCCGCAGAGCATCGGCAGGCCGGAAGTGCGCTACGCCGGATCGCCTCTTGCCTATTCTTTTTCGGAGGCCAGGCAGAGAAAATCAGCCGCCCTGGTAGAACTCGGGGAAAAGGGCCGGGTTGAGGTTTCCCTGATTCCGTTGAATCCCCTTCACGAGATGCGCGAAATACGGGGCCCGATCGATCAGCTGACCCGCCCGGACATAGCCGCCCAAGGGGCGGCGGACGATTACATCCGCGCCGTTCTGACCGACAAGCACGAAATTGCGGACGCCGTCGGGCGCCTGCGGGCCGTTTACCCAAACCTGATGCGCATTGATTTTGAAAACGCAGGCGTTTCTCCTTCCGCGGATTCCCAGTCGGCAGCCTCCGGGGATCTGCCCCACCGGACGCCGGAGGATCTGTTTGAGGAATTTTATAGAAAGCAGAACGGCCGCGAATTGCCTCAGGAAGAGCTCCCGGAATTGAGAGAGGCAGTTCAGGCTGCCGAAAGGGAGGATGATCTGTGAAACCGCTGAATTTAGTGATGAGCGCTTTTGGACCTTATGCCGGAAGGACGGAAGTGCCGCTTAAAAAACTCGGATCTTCCGGGCTTTTCCTGATCTGCGGGGACACAGGAGCGGGGAAAACTACGATTTTTGACGCTGTCACCTATGCGCTATACGGGGAAGCGAGCGGATCCATCCGCACGGCGGATACGATGCGCAGCGATTTTGCATCCCCTGACATTAAGACTTTTGTGGAGCTGACTTTTTCCCACAACGGGAAGATTTATAGGGTACACCGCAGTCCGCGGTACCGCCGTCCTAAAAAGAAAGGGGGGACGACCATGGAAAGCGCCGACGCTTTCCTGGTGCGTCCCGACGGATCGGTCTGCACCGGCGTAGGGGCTGTGACGGCGGAAATTACCGGGTTGCTGGGAATTGACTGCAAACAATTCCGGCAGACCGCGATGATTGCGCAGGGCGAATTTCTCAGGCTGCTGCTTGCCGGGAGCGCCGAGCGTTCTGATATCTTCCGCCGCGTCTTTGATACGGGTATCTACCGGAAAATCCAGGACACCCTCAAAGGAAAAGAGCAGGAATTAAGGACCGGCCTGGATGAAAACACAAGGGGCATTTTTCAGGAAGCCGCCGCTTCCGTCCCGGATGGGAAAATCCTGACTGGGAATGCCCTTCGGCGTTTTGAACAGGACGGAAATGTTAATTCCGCCGGAGAAGTGGAAGAACTGATTTTAAAATGCTGCAAGGCGGATCAGGAGACAGCTGATGCACTTGCTGTAAAACATAATGCTGCGCGCCGGGAAACGGAGTCTCTGACTGGACAGATAGCCGCGGCGAAGCAGAGAAACCACACTTTTTCAGAGTTGGGAAAAGCCCGGGAACATAAGGCACGGCTGGATGCCCAGTCAACAGAGATGGAAAGGGAAAAGCAACGGGCGACAGCGGCAGAGCGTGCGGCAAATTCCGTTGATCCCGCCTATAGGGCCTATCTGCGGGAAAAAGACGCGGAGTCCCTGCTGAAAACTTCGGAAGCTGTTTCCCGGCGGAAAATCGACAGCCTTCAAAGACAGCTTCCAGAGCTTCAGAGATCCCTGGAGGCCGAAGAAGAGAAAGAAAGTGTCCGGACAGGGCTTGCGGGGGAAATAACGGGAATCCGCAGCGTACTTCCCGAATATGATAAAATCCGCGATATGGAAGATGCCCTCAAAAGGACTGAAGAAGAAGTTTTGAGTTTCTCGGAAAAGAGAAAAAAGTCGGCCGATCAGCTTCAGAAACGGAAAGACAGCCTGAAAAAAATGGAAGAAGAGCTGGAGACGCTTCGGAACGCGGAAGCGGAAGAAGTCGACGGGAAAGCAAAAACAGAGATGAAAGGACAGTTCTGCGACAGGTTGGAACGGCTCCAGAGCGGTGCGGAATCCCTGCTCGCGACATGGAGAACGTGCAAAGCGAAGAGGGCACAGTATGAAAAGACGGAGCCTCTTTTCCGGAAGGCGGATCAAAAGGCGGAAGAAGCGGAAATAGCTTTTCTGCGCGGACAGGCCGGCATTATGGCTTCCCGGCTTCGCGAGGGAACCCCATGCCCGGTATGCGGATCCACGTGCCACCCCGCTCCGGCAGTTATGCTGAAGTCGGCGCCTGAAGAGGGAGAACTCAAACGGCTGAAATCGGCTCGGGAACGCCGGCGCAAGGAACTGGAAAATGCTAGTCTGGCTGCAAAGGAAGCATTCGCCAATTTGGAATCCGACCGGAAAAACCTGCGGGAATCCGCAGATTCCATTCTGGGGGAGGAAAATGGCTGTAAAAGTATTCAGGATCTGAAGGACAGGACTGCCGAAGCACTAAAAAAGGCTCGCGCGGAGCTGACGGGGCTGAAAAAGTCTCTGGAGATTCTCCGTAAACGCTGTGCCAGAAAAAATAGACTGGAAAGCGAGCGGAAAAAAGCAGAAAAAGATACTGAAAAGGCCGAAAAAGAGATGGCGGATCTGGACGCAAAATTCGTGGCCCTTCAGTCGGATCTGAAATCAAAACGCGCGGAGGAGAAAACTCTGCGCGGGACCTTACGATATGAATCAGCGGAAGCCGCCCGCGAAGCCCTCAGCCGGAAGAAAAAGGAACTTGGCGATCTTCGGAACGCTCTCGAAATAGCGCGCAAATCGCTGGCGGACTGCGAAAATGCGCTGGGCGCGGAGCAGGCCGTGCTGAAACAGACGGTAAAAAGCCATACGGAAGCTGCCCGCCAGAGGGAAGAAAAATTTGAGGCATATGAGAAAATTCTAAAAGATTCCGGATTCCGGGACGAAGCGGAATATCTGTCCTCCAAACTGCCGGGGAAGGAACTGGAAACTCTGAAGCAAAATCTTTCGGATTACCGGGATGGTTTGAGGAGTGCGGCGGAAGCAGTCGCGCGTCTGGAAGCGGAAACAGCGGGGAAGGCGCCGATTGACAGCAAAAAACTGGAAGACTCACTTCCGAAAGCTCAGCAGGCCGAAGCGGAATGCGATAAGGAACTTCGTGAGGTTGCGGTGCGCCTTGATTCAAACCGCCGGGTATCGAAGCGCCTGAAAAAAAGACTCAACGACCGGGATAAGATTCGGGCAAAATATGAAACAGTACTGGATCTTTCCCGAACAGCGAACGGCACCCTTGCCGGGCGGCAGAGACTGGATTTTGAGCAGTTTGTTCAGGCTGCCTATTTTAACGAGATTTTAAGGCGGGCGAACATGCGGCTTTCCGGAATGACCGACGGGAGGTTTGTCCTTTTGAGGAGAGAATACGCTACGGATCTGCGGACCCGGTTTGGATTGGATATTGATGTTCTGGATCATTACACCGGAAAAATACGCGACGTCAAATCGCTTTCCGGAGGGGAGTCATTCAAGGCTTCGCTGGCTCTTGCGCTTGGCCTTTCGGACGTCGTGCAGAGCCGTTCGGGAGGGGTTCGGATTGAAACCATGTTTGTTGACGAAGGGTTCGGCGCGCTTGATGAAGATTCCCGCCAGCAGGCGATTCATACTCTTTCCAGCCTTGCGGGAGGAGGCCGGTTGGTTGGAATCATTTCCCACATTTCGGAGCTTCGGGAACAGATTGACAGGCAGATCGTCGTTACACGCGGGATGGCGGGGAGCACAGTCAGAATTTCTACCGGACACTAAAAAAGGACCCAGGTTTCAGATGGCGATATTCTGAAACTGGGTCCGGTAAAGACGGTAATAAAAGCCTTTTGCGGCAATCAGGGATTCGTGATTGCCGTTTTCCAGAATTTTCCCGTCATTGATCACGAGAATATGGTCGGCGTTCCGGATGGTGCTGAGGCGGTGGGCGATGATAAGACAGGTTCTGCCGCGCATCAGTTCAGTCATGGCTTTCTGGATCCGCATCTCGGTCCGTGTATCCACGCTGCTGGTCGCTTCATCAAGGATCAGGATGGAAGGGTCTGCGAGGACGGCTCTCGCAATCGCTATCAGTTGCCGCTGGCCCTGACTGAGGTTTTTCCCGCTTTCTGTCAGGACAGTTTCATAGCCGTTTTCAAGTTTCCGGATAAAACCGTCGGCTCCGGCCCGGGATGCGGCTTTCCGGATTTCCTGGTCCGTCGCTTCCAGATTCCCATACCTGATATTATCTTTCACCGTGCCGGAAAACAGATAAGTATCCTGCAAAACAACACCAAAGCAGCGCCGGAGGCTTTGACGGGTAAACTCTTCGAGGGGATGTCCGTCCAGAAGGATCTGACCGGACTGCACGTCATAGAACCGATCGACAAGACTGGCAATCGTAGTTTTTCCCGCACCGGTCGGACCAACCAGCGCCACGGTGCTGCCGGCTGGGATATGGAAACTCAGGCCTTTCAGGACCGGAAGGTTTTCCCGATAGCCGAATGTCACATTTCGAAATTCCACGTCTCCTTTCGGCTTGCCAATTTCAATCGCGTCCGGTCGATCCGGTTCCTCTTCCTTTGCGTCAAGGACTTCAAAGATACGTTCTGCGCCCGCTACGGCGGTTTGAAGAGAATTGTAGATATTGGCGATGTCGTTGAGCGGCCTCGAAAACTGTTTGGTGTAGCTGAGAAAACTTGCGATGACGCCGACCGTGATACTGCCGTTTACAGCTAATATGCCCCCGACGGCTGCCACGGTTGCAAACCCAATATTGTTAATAATGTTCATCAGAGGCATCAGATATCCGGAAATGATCTGTGCTCTGAGGCTGACGCCTAGAAGTTCGCGGTTGATGCCGCTGAAGTCTTCAATCACTTCCTCTTCATGGCTAAAGGCCTTGACAATCTGAAGGCCGGAGATGCTTTCTTCAATCTGCCCGTTTAATTTTCCGAGAACGTTCTGTTGCTTTTTAAAAAGCACGGAAGTGCGCTTTGTAACTGTTCTGGAAAGGATCAGGACAAGCGGAACAATCGCAACGCCCGCTACGGTAAGCAGAGGGTTCAGCAGCAGCATCATCACAAGAGAACCGAGAATCGAGATGACGTCCGTCATCAGGGAAACGGTCGAGGAAGAGACTGCCGTACTGATGTTGTCGATGTCATTGGTAAAGCGGCTCATCAAATCGCCATGAGTATGCCGATCAAAATAGGCGACAGGCATATGCTGTAATTTATCAAACAGAGATTTTCTCATTTCCTTTACGATCCGCTGAGAAACGTCCGCGATCAGAAAATTATTCAGCCAGGTAAGAAACAGGTCGCAGAGAAAAACCGAAAGTAAGAGCAGAACCGTTTTCCGGATCGGATCGAAACGAACCGATCCCCGGCCGCCGGACATAAAGTCTACCGCGCGGCCCGTAAGATATGGGACAGAAAGCAGGATGGAGGAATCCACCACGACAAGGGAAAGGATCAGGATGAGAAGCCGCTTTTCCCGTCCAAAGAATTTCCAGAGCCGCAGCATGGTGCCCTTGAAATCTTTTGGCTTTTCCACGGGAACGCGCATTCTTCCGTGCATTTTGCGCGGCATCGGGATAAATTCCCGTCCGCCTCCGGAATTCGTATTATCCGGCATGTTCCAGTTCCTCTTTTCCAAACTGCGACGTGTAGATTTCCCGATAAATTTCACAGCTCTTGAGCAGTTCGCGGTGAGTCCCCAGACCCGCGGCGTTTCCGCTGTCCAGGACGAGAATTGAGTCGGCGTTCATTACGGATGAAATTCTCTGGGCGATGACAATACACAGCAGGTTTCGGGAGTAGTTTCGGATCCCTTCCCGAATTTTCGATTCGGTTATCATATCCACCGCACTGGTGCAGTCGTCCAGAATAAGGATGCGGGGACTTCTTACCAGAGCCCGCGCGATGGCGACCCTCTGTTTCTGCCCGCCGGAAAGATTGACCCCGCCCTGGCCGAGGATCGTATTGTAGCCTTCGGGCAGCGATTCGATAAAATCACGGATCTGCG
This sequence comes from Caproicibacter sp., assembly GCA_036824225.1. Classification (GTDB taxonomy): domain Bacteria; phylum Bacillota; class Clostridia; order Oscillospirales; family Acutalibacteraceae; genus Thermocaproicibacter. Next base: position 9,475 of record DAITAP010000019.1, read on the forward strand.
CAGTCTCGGCTGCTTTTTTAACTTCACCCATCGTAGCGTCCCGCTTGCCCCATCGGATGTTTTCGAGAATGCTTCCGGAGAACAGGACGTTATTCTGCGGCACAACGGCGATTGAGCTTCGAAGACTTTCAGCATCTGCTTTCCGGACATCGGTGCCGTTTACCAGAACCTGTCCTTTTGTTGCATCGTAAAATCTCAGAATCAGGTTTACAAGGGTAGTTTTTCCGGATCCGGTAGTTCCGATTATCCCAAAGACTTTTCCGCCTTCGGTTCGGAAGCTGATATTGCAAAGAGCCAGATTTCTGGTATCTCCGGAGTAGGAATAGGAGACGCTGCGAAACTCCACCGAGGCCTTCTCACCGGGTTGCGGAGCAGCAGGGGCGGATACCCTTTTTGCATCCGGAAGATCCATAACTTCCGCGATCCGCTCAGAAGAGGCGCGCGCCCGGACAAAGCGGGTAAAAATCATGGAAATCCGTGTGAGTGAATTTGCTATCTGGGTAAGGTAATTGATAAACGCGATAATCTTCCCAACCTGAACGGCGCCGCTGTCTACAGCGAAACTTCCAAACCACAGGACCGCGAGAATTCCAAAATTTGCGACCATCATCGTTGCGGGGGAAAAAAGTGCAGTGACTTTCATGGCTGATGACTGGACGTTTGCCAGGTTTTCGTTATACCGGGCGAAGCGCTTTTTCTCAAACCCTGAACGATTAAAGGCTTTCACAACGCGGACACCGGAAAGGAATTCGCGCATCACACCGTTAAGCCTGTCAATCGCGTACTGTACTTTCCGGAAAAAAGGATAGCCGATCCTGTTGTTAAGCAGGATGATTGCCGCAACGGCCGGAACCACAATGATAAGAATAAGGGAAAACCGTATGTCCAGAAGGAGCGACATCACAATGCTTCCAATGCAGATAATCGGTGATTTTACAAACATCCGCATGGTTCCGTTGACAAAATCCTGCATTTGTGTTACATCGTTGGTCAGTCTGGTAACCAGCGATGCCGTTTCGAACTTTTCCGAGCTTTTATAGGGGAGATGCTGAATTTTACGAAAAAGATCCAGCCGTAGTTCCGCCCCGAAACGCTGCGAGACCCTGCAGGAAAGATTGTTGCGGACAACCGCCCCGACGGCTCCTATTCCGGTTACCGCCAGCATTATGCCGCCTGTCCGGAGAACATAGAAGAGATCTCGGTTTTTTACGCCAACGTCTACAATTTTCGACATGATTGCCGGCTGAAGCAGATCACAGATGGCTTCCACCGAAAGAAAAAGAACCGCCAGTACAAACAGTTTCCAAAATTCCGCCACATATTTTTTCAGATATCCCAAGACGAATCAAATCCTTTCGCCCTGCCGTAGTCTTTCGGTGGGGCGTTTTGATTTCCGGACGAGTTTGTAGTATGATTAATGAAAATCATCGAACAGGAAAGCAGGCTTAAGATAAAAATGGAATCTACGCAGAAAAAAGGAAGGACATATCGTTTCCTGCCGGCTTATATTCTGCTTTTTCTGGAAGAGAAAAAATTATATGGCTCCGCCCTGCTGAATGAATTCCGCAGACGGCTACCAAATTACAGCGTCGACAGCGCGGTAATTTACCGCACGCTCCAGGAATTAGAAAAAGGAGGATTCCTAAAGTCCGACTGGAAAACGGAAGATCCCGGTCCGGCGACCAAATGGTATGAAATTACGGATGCCGGACTCCTTAAACTGAAAGATTATAAGCGCCAGATTGAAATAAGGATTCAGAATCTGGAATTTTTTCTGAATACTTATCGAACTCTGAACGGTGACTGAAGATCCGCCGGAGGATCATGGTTGTCATGAGTTACATCTATATGTTAGATACATATAGATGTTGGAATAATTATAAGACCGAGGCTGATGCCTGTCAAGACTGTGATGTAGGCTGCGGCCACTAATTTTATGCGGAAATGCAGGTTTGATTTTTATGCTGGCACGATTATTAATTCTGATTTACCTTTCCTTTATCAGCCTTGGGCTTCCCGATTCTCTGCTGGGTTCCGCATGGCCCGCAATGCATGTTTCTCTGGGAGTACCGGTATCTCTGGCAGGCGTTTTATCGATGATCGTTTCCTGCGGAACCGTGATATCCAGCCTGATGAGCGCCCGTCTTCTTCACCGGTTCGGGACCGGTCTGCTGACGGCAGTCAGCGTAGGACTTACGGCTGCCGCACTGATCGGCTTTGCCTTTTCCGGATCCTTTATTTTTTTGTGTCTTCTGGCCGCACCTCTTGGACTTGGTGCGGGAGCAGTAGATTCCGGCTTGAATAATTTTGTTGCCCTCCATTATTACGCGAGGCATATGAACTGGCTGCATTGTTTTTGGGGCATCGGCGCTACCTGCGGACCGCTCATTATGTCTTTCTGGCTTGAAAGAAGAAGCAATTGGCGGGCAGGGTATCTGACGGTCGGCGTTATTCAGGCATCCCTTTTTCTACTGCTGCTTGCCACGCTTCCGATTTGGGAAAAAGCCAGCCGGGAAAATAATGGGGAAACGGGGAAAAACGCGCCCGTAATTCCGCTTAAAAAGCTTCTTGCCCTTCCCGGGGCAGCAATGGTCCTGCTTTCTTTTTTCTGCTACTGTGCAGTGGAGCTGACGGCAGGACTTTGGGGAGGAAGTTACGCGGTGATGCGGTATGGGGTGAAGGCGGAAACGGCGGCAAAGTGGACGTCCCTGTTTTATTTTGGAATCACGTTTGGGCGTTTTCTGTCCGGCATCGCTTCCATCCGCTTTGGAAACAGGCAGTTAATCCGGGCGGGGCAGATCCTCGTCTTCGCCGGTGTCATGATGATGATTCTTCCGCTGCCTGTCTGGAAGCTTCCCGCCGGCCTCTGCACTGCTGGACTGGGATGCGCCCCGATTTATCCGAGTATGCTTCAGGATACGCCGAATATTTTTGGGAAAAGCGTTTCCCAGTCTATCATGGGGGTCCAGATGGCCTTTGCCTATATTGGATCGACATTCATGCCGCCCCTTTTTGGGTGGATTGCTTCTTATACGGGCATAGCAGCTTTTCCGGTATTCCTCCTGGTATTTGTTCTGGGAATGACCATCTGCCGGGAAATCGTCAATCGGTCTGGAAACCGGGCTGTCACGGCATGTCAGAATGCCGGAGGTCAGGAATCCTGAGATTAAAAATCCCCTCTGCGTTTCACAGCACAGAAGGGATTTTTTATCTTGTCCGGTTATGGACACTCCGCTTTCTTCATATGAATGGATTAAGAACCGGGATTATGAACAGGAAAGCGGGGATTTTGGCTTGAAGAATGAGAACGTATATGGGAATGAACAAAAGAATTCCGAGGAAGGCTGGGAAGGAGATAACTGGCAGGAAAATATCCGAACGGGAGAACCTGAGGCGGACAGCACAGGAAAAGGTTCCAAAAGAAAAGGGAAAACCCAGCTTTTAACGATCATTCAAATATTCAGCTGCCTTGTGATCCTTGCTGCCGCGGTCTTGCTCCGCCTATACGGGGGGAATCTTTACGACAGCGTCCGAACCTGGTACTTGACCGCATTGAACGACTCGGTTCTGGCAGAAGAGGAGATCGGGAAAGCGAAACGGACCGTTGTTGATCTTTGGAGCTGGATTTCCAGTGCCGGACCAAAATCCGGGGAATCTTCCCTGCCGGTTTCTTCTTCCGCGTCCAGAGCGGAAGGAAGTGCTTCCTCGGCGCTTCCTTCCGCCGGCGGAACAAGTACCACAGGAAAGATACCGTGACTTTTTTTGTCGGGCGGTGCCGGGTTACGATCGGCTTTCCGTTTCTCGCAGTAACGGCCTTGCTTCTTACGCTTGACCGGAGCGGTATGGCTGCCGTATGTCTTTTCTGCGCAGCCATACACGAAACGGCGCATCTTGCGGCGATGGCCGCAACCGGCGGCATACCGACGGAAATCCGATTTACGCCGTTTGGAATTGATATTGTTAAGGATGTGAATTCAGGCCGGGGCTATCGGCGTGATATCTGGATCTCCCTTGCGGGCCCGCTTGCCAATCTGGTTTCCGCCGCCCTTGCCTTTGCGCTTTTCAGGCTCCAATTTCGAAATTTTATCTTTGCGAGTCTTGCGCTCTCGTGCTTTAACGCCCTGCCTGTTGCTCCGCTGGACGGCGGACAGGCCCTCTATGCTTTTTTATGTCTTCGGACCGATCCTGCCTGCGCGGAAAAGACAGTATCAATCGTTTCCTTTCTGACTTTAGCACCGATTGCGGCTGCGGGATTTTTTATTCTCATCCGCTCACGGTGGAATTTTTCTCTTCTTTTTGTCTGCTGCTATCTGACAGCGCTTTTGCTACTAAAAAAAGACGGTCAGTTCTGACCGGTTACCCGGGAAAGCGCCGGACCCCGCTGTAAACGACGCCGCGCGTCGCGTCCACCGTTACGGTAGTGCCGCATTTCAGAATCTTTGTCGCGTTCCGCGCGCCGACAATCACGGGTTTGTCTAATGCCATTCCGGCAATTGCGGCGTGAGAATTCATTCCAGGCCTTTCCGCAATCACCGCGGAGGCCAGCCTGAGAAAAGGGAGCAGACTGTTTGTCGTTTCCGGAACGACCAGAACATCGCCGGATTTAAACTGGTGGTGGACTTCCTCTTCGCTTTTGCAGACGCAGACGTTTCCGCATACGGCTCCCTTGTTCGCACCCACTCCGGTTACCAGAACATTTCCCACAAGCTGCACTTTCAGCAGATTGGTGGTACCGGACATCCGAAGAGGAGCGCCCGACGTAATGACCACCAGATCGCCGTCCTTCACCAGTCCGTGCTCTTTGGCGACAGATACCACATGATCGAACAGTTCGTCCGTATTATCCTTTTCTTCTATCAAAATCGGGAGAACACCCCAGGAGAGGTTCATCTGCCTGAGAACCGTTTCATCCGGCGTTCCGCTGATTATCGGGCAGGCGGGGCGGTACTTCGAAATCATGCGGGCCGTCCGTCCGGATTTTGTCACCGTGATGATTGCCTTGGCGCCCAGATCCTGAGCCGTGGTGCACGTCGCGTGCGAGATGGCGGAAGTCACATCCGGTTTCTCGTGAATATTCCACATCCGGAATGCTTCAGCATAATCAATCGATTTTTCCGTACATTCGGCGATTTTCGCCATGGTTTTAACCGCTTCCACCGGATACGCGCCCGCGGCCGTTTCGCCGGAAAGCATGATAGCGCTTGTCCCGTCGTAGATGGCTGTTGCGACATCGGTCGTTTCGGCGCGGGTTGGGCGCGGATTCTTGATCATGGAATCCAGCATCTGTGTGGCCGTGATGACCTGCAGACCTGCGTTGGAAGCTTTTCTGATGATCTGCTTCTGAATATTTGGGATTTCCTCAAATGGAATCTCTACTCCCAAATCACCGCGGGCTATCATAACCCCGTCGGAAACCCGGAGGATCTCATCAATATTCTTGACGCCGTCCGAGTTTTCAATTTTCGGAATAATACGGATTTTATGGCAGTCGTGCTTTTCCAGTTCGCTCCTCAGATCCAGAATATCCTGTGCGTTCCGCGTAAAAGAGGCGGCGATGAAGTCGAAATCTTCCCTTACGGCGAATGCGATATCCTTGCGGTCTTTTTCACTGATAAACGGCAGGGAAAGATGCAAACCGGGAACATTGATGCTTTTATGGGAGGATACAGCCCCTCCGTTCATGACCGTACACAGAATATCGGTGTCTGTGGTAGAATTAACCTTCAGCTCAATGAGGCCGTCGTCAATCAGAATCCTTGTCCCCGGCATGACTTCCCCCGGAAGGCGCGGGAAGGATACCGAGCAGATGTGACTGTCCCCCGGGACTGTCCTGGTTGTCAGACGGTATTTGCTTCCAGTTTTTAAAACGACGGGGGAAACAAAATCCCCCGTCCTTATTTCCGGCCCTTTTGTGTCCAGCATCAGTGCGACCGGCAGGCCGAGCTCCTTGCGCAGCTTTTTAACGGAATCTGCGTATCCTTTTTGCTGTTCTTCCGTGCCATGGGAAAAGTTCAGGCGGGCAACGTTCATTCCTGCCAGCATCATTTGCTTCAGGGTTTCTTCCTTTTCAGTTGCGGGACCAAGTGTGCAGACAATTTTTGTTTTCCGCATTCCATCAAACCTCGATTTCAGCAGCAAAGTCATAATATATATTTAAAACTTATCCCAGTATAAATATACTACAGGTTCGGAGGAAAAGCAAATTGCGCTTCCGGATTCTGCCGCCGCTTTCGGGCACATTCGCTGGAAGGCATCAGTGCCGCCGGACAATTCTAAAAATTTGAAATATTTTTCGGGACGTTTCTGACCCAGACCATCATTTTAACAAATTTCTTCGAAAGTAAAAATCGGAAACTGTTGCAAACGGGAAAGAGAAGTAATACAATATCAGCAAAGCATCGAAAGGTTGATCCGGTGTGCGCAGACAAAGGGAAAAAATCATCAAGGGCCCAGCCGAATGGCATAGGCGGAAACAGGTCGAAAAACTCAGAATCGGGATGACCGTTGTTGCGGTGATCCTCGTGTTTTCGGTTGCGGCGGGGGTATTCCTGGTCTGGCACCAGTTTTGGGAAAACAGCCGACGGCAGACGGCTGCCTCTTCCCAATCCGCTTCCAGAGAAGAATCCGGGCAGGAACAGGTGGAAGAAGACAAATCCTTTCAGCTGACGCTTGCCGGGCCGAATCATCCGCTTTCGTCGGGTTATCGGCCGGAGCTTGAGGAATTCAGCGGAATTTCCGTCGATCGGCGAATCCTTCCATCCTTAAAGAAAATGATGGAGGGCGCTTCGGCGGCAGGATGTCCCCTTGTACTCACTGGAGGGTATGTGGATGCTGCAAGGCAGGAAGCGCTTTTTCAGGCGGAAGCCAACAGGCTTATTAAGTTAAGAAAAATATCCCTGGTCCTTGCGGAAAGCGAAGCGCAGTCTACCGTGGGACGCGGCGGTCAGCATGATGCGCAGACGGGCCTTTCCGTGCTTTTTACTTCGGGGGGAAAGGAAAAAAATTTCGGATCAACGCCGCAGTTTCGCTGGCTTGCGCAGAACTGCGTGAATTACGGCTTTATTGAGCGGTACCCTCCGGATAAGGCAGCAAAAACAGGCATGTCGGGTGATGTCGCAAGATACCGGTATGTAGGGGAGGAAAATGCGGTCAAGATGCGGGAATTATCCATGTGTCTGGAGGAATATGTATCTTATTTGGAGGAAAGGGATACGGATTGAGGGGCTCTCTCTCTTTAATGTATGGAGTGCTCTGATACCTGATTAGGGAAGGGGAAAAAGATATCCTACGCATTCAGCAAAAATTGAAAATGAGATTTTTTCCAGCCGGGCGCTCCGGCGTCTAATTTTGCCTCTGGCTGCGGAACAGGTCCTGGCGGTTACCATCGGGCTTTCCGATACCATCATGGTAGCCAATGTGGGCGAAGCAGCGGTTTCCGGCATTTCACTTGTTGATTCCATCAACGTTCTTCTGATTCAGATTTTTTCTGCCTTGGCTACGGGCGGAGCGGTCATAGCCTCCCAGTACATAGGAAAAAAGAGCAGGAAAGAAGCCTGCTGTGCTGCCAAACAGCTCCTATATTCCATTACAATCCTGGCTTCCGTCATTATGGCTGGCTGCCTGTTTTTCAGAAGTCCAATTCTTTATCTGATTTTTGGAAATATCGATGCCGACGTTATGGAAAACGCCGACATTTATTTTGAGCTCACTGCAATTTCCTATCCGTTTCTGGCTATTTACAACGCCGGAGCTGCGCTCTACCGATCCATGGGAAACAGCAAGATTTCCATGCTGGTTTCCCTCATTGACAACATCATTCATATAGCCGGGAATGCGGTTCTGATTTACGGCTTCGGCTGGGGAGCCGCCGGGGCCGGGGCTGCTACCCTGGCAGCAAGGGCGATGGCGGCCGTTGCCATGCTGGTCTTAATCTGCAAAAAAAGCAATCTGATTTTTATTGATCATCTTTTTCGGCCGAACATCCAACTCGATATGATATGGAAAATCCTGCGCATCGGTATTCCCAACGGGTTGGAAAACGGCATGTTCCAAATAGGAAAGCTGATCGTTCAGCGCACGGTTACCACATTCGGGACGTCAGCTATCGCCGCCAACGCCGTATGCAACAGTATTTCAGGGATTACGGCAATTCCGGGGAATGCTGTCGGTTTGGCCCTGATTACCGTGGTTGGCCAATGCGTGGGAGCAGGAGATTACAAACAGGCTGTTTATTATACAAAACGGTTGATGGGGACTGCCTATTTGGCCATGGGAATCATGAACGCTGCGCTTTTCCTGACGGCAGGGCCTTTAGTCGGGGTATATAATCTGGATGCGGCTGCGTCGGCAAGCGCCGTGCAGATTCTGCAGGTCTTTGCTATATGCAGCGCAACCATTTGGGCTCCCTCCTTCACTCTCCCCAATGCGCTGAGAGCTGCGGGAGACGTGCGCTTTACCATGCTGACGTCCATTCTGTCCATGTGGATTTTCCGGATCGGCTTTTGCTATGTCCTGGCTGACTGGATGAATATGGGCCTGATGGGAACATGGTGCGCCATGTTTATTGACTGGGGTGTCCGGACGGTTGTTTTCGTAACACGCTTCCACGGAGAAAGATGGAAGCAGATTCGCGTCATCTAAAATCAGTCGGGACCATTTTAAGGCAGTTTCAGTATTTTTTCCAAAGCATGAAGAAAAAGAGGGAGATTCAGGCATACCGGAAAAACTTAAAAATTTTGAGGAAAAAGCGTTGACAATGCGGAGAGAACGTGATAAGATATAAAGGCCGTCGCAAAACGGATGTTTTTTCTTGTCGTTTTATTCGATTTTTAGAAAGGCAGGAGAAAATTCCTGTGAAAACTGACGGCATGGGACCTTGAAAATTAAACAACGA
>DAITAP010000200.1:0-1819 GCA_036824225.1 Caproicibacter sp.
GGGCTTTTTCGGCCAGACCTTTTATTTTGGTGCGGGCGACAGGAATCGAACCTGCACATCTTTCAATACAAGATCCTAAGTCTTGCGCGTCTGCCAGTTCCGCCACGCCCGCATGGGAACAAAACCAATTATATCGTATTGCCACGTACATTGCAACCTAACGCTTCAGCAAATTCTGCTCCAGCAGAGACTGGGCCGCCAGGACCGCGCCAAGGCGGCCGCTTGGATAATTCAGCGCACCCTGCATCCAGACCGCGTAAGGCGGCCGCAGCGGCGCATCCGCCGAAAGTTCAATGGAAGCTCCCTGTGCAAACGTTCCCGCGGCCATGATGACCTTGCAGCCGTAGCCAGGCATATCCCAGGGCTCCGGATCGACAAACGAATCGACAGGAGAACCTTTCTGCACGCCGCGGCAGAACGCTGTGAGCGCCCGCGCGCTGCCCAGCAGGACAGTCTGGATGATATCGGTGCGAGGTTCGTTAAATTCGGGCGAGACCTGATAGCCAAGGTCCTGAAACAGGGCTGCCGTAAACACAGCGGTTTTGAGCGCCTCTCCCGTAACCATCGGCGCTCGGAACGCCCCCATAAAAAGTTCCCGGCTGCCTCCGGGCAGTGATCCGATTTCCCTGCCGGCCCCCGGCGTCGTCAGGCGGCAGGCACATTGTTCCACAAGATCCTGACGGCCGGCGATATAGCCGCCCGTCGGAGCAATTCCGCCGCCCGGGTTTTTTATCAGTGACCCGGCCATCAGATCCGCCCCGTGCGAAACCGGTTCACTGCGCTCAACAAATTCGCCGTAGCAGTTGTCCACCATGACAACGCAGGAGGGAGATTTTTTCTTCGCGACGGTGGAGATTTTCTCAATTTCCCTCACGGAAAGCGAGGGCCTCAGGCTGTAGCCACGCGAACGCTGAATATAAACCATGCGTGTTTCCGGTGTAACTTTGTCCTCGATCGCAGCATAATCCGGCCTGCCTTCCGGTGTCAAATTCACCTGTTCATACCGGATGCCGAATTCCTTGAGGGAACCGCTGCATTTTCCTTCTAAACCGATCACTTCCCGCATCGTGTCATAAGGGGATCCGGTCACGCTCAGAAGGACATCGCCGGGCCGCAGTACGCCGAACAGCGCAACCGTCAGAGCATGGGTCCCGCTCACAAAATTTTGGCGGACCAGCGCGTCCTCGGCGCCAAAGGCGCCGGCAAACACGCGGTCAAGCGTCTCACGGCCTCGGTCCCCATACCCATACCCTGTGGAACCCGCAAAATGGCTTTCGCTTACCCGGCTTTTCTGAAACGCCGCCAGCATTTTCTGCTGATTCCAGCCGGCAGTATTCTCAATCGCACGAAACTGCGGCGCGGCGAGCTTTTCCGCCCTTTCCGCCGCTTCCATAATTCTTCTGTCGACTTTAAAATACGGATACCATTCCATTCTATTGATTCTTTCCTCAAATTTTCCGGGCACGCCGCCCCATATTCTTCTCGTCCCCGCGGGACTTAAAATCAACCGAAATTTCTGTTTCCCGCGGAGTTTTTTCCCTCTTCTTCCGTCCTATCCGCCGAATCTGACAAAACAAAACGCGGCAGAAGTCTGCCATTCCCCTTTCCCGGAAGAAGCCGTGCCGTCTTTTTCTCCCGGGAAAAAGCTTCCTTTCCGCCATTCTCTGCGCCATGGGTCAGCCGGAGATTTCATTCCGTGTCAGCTACCTTAAAAAGCAGTCCTCCGTTTTCCCCTCTCATCAAAACGCCGGACAGCAAAGGCACGGCCGCATTCAGGGGATGGGCTTTCCCGGACCGTCAAGTGCTTTTTTTCTGATTT
>DAITAP010000020.1:0-17823 GCA_036824225.1 Caproicibacter sp.
CTTTCGTGCGCGCCGAACGCGTTCATCAGAATGGTCAGATCCTGAAGGCCGTTGTCCGGGCAGAACGGGATCGTGTTGCCGTCACCGCTTAGATTCTGATCCTTAAACGCCTTCAGCACTTTGTACAGATCGTCCGTCGTATCGGGAACTTCCATTCCTATCTTATCGAGCCAGTCTTTGCGGATCGCATAGATTTCACCTGTTCCGATCTCCGTGGTGCCCGGCAGGCTGTAGTATTTCCCGTCCGCGCCTTTGGACTGTGCCTTCAGATCCGGCATGTCGTAGGGCGGGTTTTCAAAAAACGCCTTGATGTCCGGCGCATACTGATTGATGAGATCGTCCAGCGGGATGATGGCGCCCGAAGAAGCATACTTGTCAAATGTCGACTTGCTGTCAGCCGCGGAATAGCTTACCAGGTCAGGCAGGCTTCCCGAGGCCATAATGAGGTTCAGTTTGGTGAGGTTGTCGTCCGCCGGAAGAAGCTGCCAGTCAAGATGGATGTTTGTCCTTTTTTCAAGTTCCTCAAATACCTCCATTTTGTTCCCGTATTCGGCGTCCCCCCAGTTATAGCACACGAACTTCAGCGTCAGTTTGTCCTTGACGATCGGGAGGGAACTCCCTTCCGAGGCGGCGCCGGATGAAGCGGAACCCGCGCTTTCCGCGGAACCCGCACTTCCCTCGGAACTCGCGCTTCCCCCGCCGGAACACCCCGCGGCGCCGAAAACCAGGGCAGCGGCCAGAAAAAAGGCGATGGTCTGTTTCCTTAACAGTCTCATACTCTACTTCCTCCATTTCAGAATCAATTTTTTATATTCGGAAAGATGGCAGCCTTACGGGGCGGCCATAATGGAACACAAAACCGATAACCCGGCGGACCGGGACTTGGAACCAGCGTTATCCCTTGACGGACCCTACCATGATGCCCTTGACGAAATATTTCTGCAGAAACGGATATACGCAAAGGATGGGGACCGTGGAAACGATGATGGTGGCATAGCGCACGCTCAGGGAAATCAGATCCTTCCGGTCGCTCACCTGATTTGTCATGCCGTTTGCTCCCCCCACCGCGAGCAGAATCTTCCGGAGTTCCATCTGCAGCGGATATTTGGCTTCGTCGTTCAGATAAAGCAGGGCGCTGAAATAACTGTTCCAGTGATACACCGCGTAAAAGAGCACCATCACGGCCATCACCGGACCGGAAAGCCGGATGACGATGCGGAACAGCACCTGGATGTCGTTGCAGCCGTCGATCCGCGCCGCTTCAATGATGCTGTCCGGCAGCGCCTCGAAAAAGGAACGCATGATGATAAGGTAAAACGCATCGATCGCCGTGGGAATGACCATGGCCCACTTGTTGTCCATCAGGCCGACCCCTTTGACGACCAGAAAGGTCGGGACAAGCGGCGGAGTGAAAAACATCGTGAACGCCACGAAAAAGTTGATAAACTTTCTCCCCGAAAAGTTTTTTCTGGAAAGGGGGTACGCCATGATGGTCGTCATCAGGACGTTGACAAAAGTCCCCACCACGACATACCAGAGGGTGTTCTTATAGGAATTCCAGAGGCTGTCCGACTGAAAGACTTCCGCGTAGGCACCGTCATTAAATCCCTTCGGGAGAAGAATGACGTCTCCCCGCGCGATGGCGTATGGATCGCTGAACGATGCGCTCAGGATATAGACAAACGGATACAGGGTACATGCTACGACCAGGGCGATCAGGATATCGTTGATGATGTAAAAGACTCTCTCACCCTTTGTTTCCCGCGCTCCCATTTAAGCGCACCTCCTTTACCAAAGGCTGACCTCGCTGATTTTTCTGCTCAGCCGGTTTACAAAATAGACCAGTACAAAATTGATGGCCGACTGGAACAGCCCGACTGCCGTGCCAAAGCTGTATTCTCCCCCCACGATGCCGCGGCGGAACACATAGGTGTTGATGACATCCGCCGTCTCGTAGGTGCTGGTGTTGTACATCAGGATGATCTTTTCATATCCGACGGAAAACATCCCGCCCACGCTCATAATCAGCATGATGACGATCGTCGGGACAATTCCGGGCAGCGTGACGTGCCATATCTGCTGAAATTTTCCGGCTCCGTCAATCTTGGCCGCCTCGTAAAGCTGCGGGTCGACTCCCGCGAGCGCAGCAAGATAGATAATGCAGCTCCAGCCAAGATCCTGCCAGATGCCGGAACCGATATAGATGGTCCGAAACCACCCGGGACTGCTCATAAAATTAATTGTGCTGCCCCCCATGCTCTTGATCGCGAGGTTAATCAGCCCGTAATCCGGATCGAGAAGCTCGCTTACGATGCTGACTATCACCACCATGGAAACAAAATGGGGCAGATAACTTAAAGTCTGGGAAATCTTCTTAAAAAACCGGTTGTGAACCTCGTTCAGCATCAGGGCGAATAGGATCGGCGCCGGAAAGCCCCAGAGCAGGCCGTATAGGTTCAGCAGCACGGTATTCCGCAGCAGCCTGCCGAAATACGGGCTGTTAAAAAACTGCTGAAACCACTTGAATCCCACCCAGGGGCCGGCGAATACCCCGCGGAACGGCGAAAAGCTTTCAAAGGAGATTACCAGGCCGATCATCGGCGTATAAAGGAAAACGGCGAAATAGACGACGCCCGGCAGTACCAGAAGCCACAGATACCGTTCCCGCCACAGGGTTTTCCACCGCCGGGTTCTTCCGCGCTCCTCGAACGCTTTCCTCGTGATCCGGTCCGGACCGGCATATGTTCCGGCTTTCAAAAGAGACCACCTCCATGTAATAAAAAAAGACAATGAAGCCGTATACTGCGTTTATAGCATCTACAAAAACCTCATTGTTTTTGATTGAGCATATGAAATATTCTATTTTCGACGATACCCCGCCGCGTTCTTTGAGGCCGCCGCCCCTCCCGGCACCGGGCGTCAATAGGCGGTGCTGTAGGAAAGCCTGCTGGCCGAGCAGATCCTGCTATATAAATTGCAGGCTGTCAGCCCCGGTTTTCCCAGAAAGGGCATCTTTTCCTGCTCGAGCTCCTCCAGAGAATCCGTTTCCCCGTTTAAGTAGGAACAGAGCCTGTCTTCCGCGGTCTCCAGCCTCGCGAGCAGCCCGCCGTATCGGATGTCGAGGACTTCCCATCCAACGGGCTTATAGGTATCCATCCACAGACGGCGGTGGCAAAGCCTCAGATCCTCCACCCTTCTGCAGAGATCCGGAAGGACCTCTTCCAGAATCCGTTTTAGTTCCTTTCTGTCCTTTTTCCGGTAAGCGTCCGTCATCGCGATACCCACTTCCGATTTTTCGGAGAGAACCTCGGCGGTTTTTCCGAGAAAGCGGAACAGAAATCCGAATTCCCCGCTGCGGCCTTCGCTCTCCCGGAACGCTTTTGCGAGCTTCGAGTAATGGACGCCCATCCCCAGCCCCCGGATGTTTTCATCAAACAATCCGAGAAGCGGATCCTGCCACATGAGATACCTGCTCGGGTTGGTATATTTCCAGCCCTCCAGCGCGGGCGTCCCCGGGAGCTTGTCCAGGAGCGTGATCCGTTCAAAATCCTCCAACCGGCATCCGGTGCAGAACTGAAACCGTTTTTTGAGCTTTTTTCGATCCGGCTTTTCTGCGTACCCGTTTTCCGCATAAAACTGCATTCCAAGCAGTCCCTCGTAGAGATTGCTTTCACATCCGCCGTCGCCCCACAGGGTGGCGATGACTTCCCGGACCCCCGCTTCCCTGCACGCCTCTAAAGCGGGGCCGGACGTCGCGAAGGTCTTGTCATAATCCACCGCATAGCCGTTCCAGCACCAGATGCCTCCCGCGAAGACCGGTACGCTGCCAAATTCCCGGTGCTTCGAAATCATCGCGGCGTATGTTTCCTTTTTCTGATGTTCATAGTCCCAGTAAACGAGCTGAACCCCTTTCGGCACGCTGGAAAGCATCGCGGGGGAGAACTGCACGTCCGGATCGTAATAATCCCCTGTTTCCGAGGCGGCCCGGAAATACATGTCGCTCCAGATCATCGGCTTCAGGCCAAGTTTCCCGGTAATTTCCAATACCTTTCCAAGATGCTCGTTCATGATGTCAAATTTCGGCCTCAGGCCGTTCCGGAGAAGATATTCCCCCTGCCCGAGCCGGAACGCCTCGTCCATCCCGATATGGATCCTCCGCGAACGGAACGGCGCGGACGCCGCCGAAAGGATCTTCCCGATCAGTTCATAGGTCTTCGGTTCCCCGACCAGCAGCGTGTCATCATCGTCCCGGATATCCCAGTACCGTTCCCATTTCAGCACGTCAATCAGATGGGCAAGGGTCTGGACGCAGGGCACCATCTCTATTCCGAGCGCATCGGCATAGTCGTCCGCCGCTTCCAGCTCTTTTCGGGTATATCGCCCGCGCATATATCCAAACCGCGGTTCGCCTTTCACTTCATAACTATCCTCGGCGTAAAGGAGGAAGAGGTTAAGGCCCATCAGCGCCATCAGTTCCAGAACGCGCTTTAAATTTTTGGGATGGATGACCGCGTTATTCTGAGAAACGTCGATCATCACCCCGTCACTCTGAAACTGCGGGTGCTCCGTCACCCGAAACACGTCTTTTTCCCCGCACTCTTCCACCAGAAGCCCGAGCGCACGGAAAAAATGTATCCGGTCCCGATAGAGGATTTTCGCTCCTTCCGCGGACTTCTCGACTTCAAGCCTGTCCTCCGGAATCCTCTCTACCCGGACGGGCAGTCCGTCTTCTCTGACGGTAAGGCCCAGACGCCGCGAAAGGATTGAAATTCCCTTTTCCAGCCCGCCGATCTCTCCGGTAAACCAGACGTTCATTCGTCTTCCCCCCGCCGCAATTTGGGAATTTCCCCGGCGACTCCCTCGATGATCACGGGGTCCTTTGCCGGATCCAGCCATTTCAGAACGGAAAGCAGATTCTCTTCTGAAAGGGCGGTACAGCCTTCGGTCGCGCTTCCGGGTCCATTCCATACGTGGAGGAAAATGGCGCTGCCTTTTCCGGGAACCCGTTTTTCGGTGTTATAGCCGATGACGGCGGCATAGTCATATTCCGCCCCGGTCAGCCCCAGGTTTTCCGCCGATTTCCACCGGCCGTCCGCCTCTCCGGTCTGAAACGTGTTATAAAAGGCCGATTCCGGGTCGTCCACCCAGTAACTGTCCGTATCCACCTGCCGGTAAGGGAATCGGACTCCCGGATTTGGACGGTTTCCGAAACACATTGGAATGGAAAATACGCCCGAGGGGGACTTGTGATCCCCTTCCCGTTTTTCCCCCGGAGCCGCGAAGCCGCCCATCCCCACAACGGCCTGCACCGGAGCCATCCCCTGCCTCCATGCGTTCCCGTTTTTTTCCCAGGTCTGCAGAAAGGCGTCGGACAGGCCGTACCGTTGGGCGGCCACAATCACGACCTGCCTGGATTTCCCCGTACCTTCGAGAGCACCGACATCAAAAGGCCCATCCGCTTTGAGATCCGCTCTCTCCCGCGGAGCGGATTTTTTCCAGACAGAATTCATCCGGCACACCCCCAACCCTATGAAAATGAGAATCCCCGCGGCTGCGGCAGCCGCAACCAGAAATTTTCCATTTCCCATCCTTTCCTGCTTTCTTTCCATCCGGTTCCGGAAGTCCCGCCGTCATTTCAGAATTCCGGCGTATAGGATAAGTCCGCTTTTTCCCATTTCGGCTTTTTCACCTGGAATTTTCGGAATCGGATCCTGCTGCAGTAGGTGCCGAGGCCGACCCGGTTGCTGTCCGGATCGGAAATCGGATCCGGATCCCTTAGTTCCAGCACCACGGTTCCGTCCACCGCGACAAAGCACATATGGCCGATTGTGCCAGCCTGGATATGATATTCCCTTCCGGACTCCGGCACGAGGCTGCTCGAGAGGGCAAAGAGATCGCACGTTGGATATCTCTCAATCCCCGTCCGTCCGGTCCACCATCCGCCGACTCCCGCGATATACCCTTCCGCGGCGTCATTTCTTTCCGTATCCCAACCCTTCGAACGCCAGGAAAAATTCAGATCGTTCCTGCAGGGCGGCACCATCGTACCGTAAAAATCCAGCATCACGTCACCCGGGAACTGCCTGCGCGAATAGATCAAAGCCCCGCCGTTTTCCCGGTTGAAACCCGTGAGGACGCCGTGGTCCGTCTTCCAGGTTCCTCCCGTGATCTCCCAGTTTTGAGCCAGGCTGTTTTCCGTAAACGGATCTTCCATCAGGATTCCGGACTCCTCCGGAACAACACGGCTCTGATGCACATAAAACATTTTATGAAACTCCCTTCCGTCCTGTTTCCCTTTCAGCGGACGCCCCGCGGTTCTGCCGCTTTCACCATGGCGGCCGCCTTCTGCTGCATCTGCCCGCCCTGATATTCGGACGGTGGGAAGCCGAATGTCCTTTTAAAAGCCTTGCTGAAAGACTGGACGCTCAGAAAATTCAGCATCATCGCTATCTGGGTAATGCTGTACTGGCCGCTGTCCATCAGTTCCAGGCTTTTTTCCATTTTCTTAAAGCTGATAAATCTCTGGAGGGTCATGCCGGCTTTCCGTCGGAAAAGATGGGAGAGATAGGTGCTGGAATATCCAAGTTCCGCCGCGATGCTTCGGACATTGCCGACCGTCAGGATGTTCTTTTCGACATGCCGGATCACACCGTACACCGTTCCGCCCACGACATTTTCCTTTGCCTCTTTCGCGTACCCGGCCGTCTGGGGTTTTTCCCCGGCATGGAAGGTCCGGTAGGTCAAAATGATAATCTGCGTGAGATAACAGGAAACCATCTTCTGCGAATAGGGCGAAACGCTGTAAATTTCTCCGAGCATCTTCAAAAAGAACTCCGTGATTCCCATTCTGTCCTTCTGTTTCCGCTCTTTGATGGGAGAACTGAAAAACTCGAATACGGACCTTAGATCCGCGTCCTTTTCTTCCAGGTCTACCCGAAATCCGACATAGAGGAATCTGAGGTTATGCTGGCTGGATGACCGGATGGAATGCCTTTCCCCTTCCCGGTTAAGGAAAATATCCCCTTCCTCTACCGGAAAGGCTTTTCCGTCCACCGAGAACGAACCTTCCCCCGCCAGGATAAAGCTTATCTCGCTGCATACCTGGACATGCTCGGGCACCTCATAGCCGCATTCGCAGCAGAGTTCCCCTACCTGAAACAGGGTGATCGGCCCGTATCTCCTGGGTTTTCTGAAAAACTCGTTGTCAAATTCGAACCGTCTTCCGAGGACATTCGTCTCATCCATTTCGCATCCCTTCCCTGCGGGTTAAAGGCAGTTTTTTTTAAGCGGGAGTCCGGAAAAGGCATATTCGGGATTTAAAGACGGATCCAGATCCCTGGGTTTTTCGCGGCATCCGCGGCCCGTTCCAGCACCGACATGATTTCTATCGTCTCCTCGGCGGGGACGGCCCCCTCCCCCGTCTGGAAAAACCGTATGATATGGGAAAGAAAGTTCTCAAAATAATTCGTGCAGCGGTCTACCGCCGCCGTTTTTTCCCCGTATCCTATGGTAAACCCGAACGGGCAGTCCCATCCGAACATGCTGACCGTTGCCCGTCTTCCGTCCTCAAATTCGAGCAGGAGGCCCGGCGTGGTTTTCGTCCCCGAGTACAAAAGCCGCCTGACTCTGCCGCCCATCAGCGCGAGGATCGGCTCCACCTGATGAATAAGATAGGTCTGGAAACTGCCCGGGCCCCTGGAGTCAATATAGTCGATCCCCTTCCTGTCAATCCCACGGAACTCATCCGAAAACCGCAGCGCGGAGCAGGAATACATCGGGGTGTTTCCCCTCTTTGCCATCGCAAAGATCCTTTCCGCCGCGGCACGGGAAGGGGCGAAGGTCTTGTCGATAAAAGTGCGCTTGCCGGAACGGAGCGGAAGCTCCGAGAGTTTTTCATGCTGCTCCGGGTTATCGGGGGAAAGGATCATCAGGCAGTCGCTTTTTTCGACCAGATCCGCTAAAGACCCGGCAAGGGGGACGCCGTATTTTTCACTCCACTCCCGGCTGCAGAGGCCTTCCGGGGCGTCTTTTTCCGCCCACGCGCAGGCTACCTCCTCTTCGCCCCCGGAAAGTTCCCGGATCATCGCCGGATAATGATCCGCGTGCCACTCGTCCAGATAGTAATCGAGAAACCCGATTCGAATCATTTTTCCGCCTCTGGAAGACTGATTTCCCGTCTCTTGTCGGAAGAATCATAAAGAGCCTGGATGATCTGCTGCGTCCTCATAAACCGATCAATATGGGAAGGAAGCTTTTTCCCTGTCTGAATGCAGTCGAGGAACGAATCGATTTCATTCTGAAAAGGCGGCTTGGAAGGGAACGAAGGGGTAATTTCCAGCAGGCTTCCGCCGCGTGCGGTATAGAGCTTGAAATTGCCGAGATACTTTAGCCGGATTCCCGCCTTGTCTCCCAGAAAATCCACATACATCTCTTCCTCGCCGATATTCTGGGCCCACGCCCCATTAAGGGAAATGGTGGGACCGTCCGTCCGGATCAGGCCTGTGATGAAATCCTCCACGTCATAGATTCCGTCCAGTTTCGGCGGGCCCGCCCACATGTCCACATAGGTATAGTCCCGTATTTTCTTTCCCAGCCTGCTGTACGCCTGACCGCTTACCGTCTGAGGGACAGGATCCCCGACGCAGTGAAGAATCAAATCGATAAAATGCACGCCCCAGTCTATCAAAACGCCACCGCCGGAAATGGAACGCGTCGTAAACGCCCCTCCCAGGCCCGGGATGGAGCGCTGGGATCGGAAACTGCCGTAGACATGATAGACTTCCCCGAGCGCGCCGGATTCGATCAGTTCTTTGACTTTGTTTACCGCCGTATTGAACCGGTTGACCATGCCGATATTTAAAATCTTTCCGGTCTCATGCTGAACCCGCTGCATTTCGAGAGCTTCCGCATAGGTCCTCGCGGCCGGCTTTTCACAAAGGACGTGCTTGCCTGCCTTCAGCGCGTCCGTCGCGATTTTGCAGTGCAGGTTGTTCGGCGTGCAGACCGAAACGGCCTCCACTTTCGGATCCTGAAGCACTTCGCGGTAATCCGTCACCGCTTTGCCGCAGCCGTACTTCCGGACCATTTCCCTCGCGCGCTCCGGCACAATATCGCAGAAATACAGAACCTCCGCCTGTTTGTTGTTGTGATAGGAAGGGGCATGCGCATTTTTTGCGATATTCCCGCATCCAATGATTCCAATCCCCGTTTTTCCCATTTTCCGCCCCCGAGTGATTTGCTGCAACGAAATTTCAGATACAAATCTGTTTTTCCAATTATAGCTTCGGCCGCGGGATCCTGCATCGTTTCGAACTGAGAATCTGATTGTCCGAATTTGTCATTTCGTTCCCGGATCAGATTAAAAATATCATCTGACAGCGGGCAGGAAAAGTCAAGAACCGCTTTTTGGCAAAAAGGTGGACAATCTCAGACAAGCGGAGGGATTCCCCCAGGGTCTATAATAGGGACAAGGGCTGTTTGCGCCAATTTCAAAAAATGGAGATAATCAAAAGGATGGAAAAAGTCTACAGAGTCATGGTCATTGGATGCGGGCATATGGGGGAAGCGCATCTGCGCGATATCTATTACCGGGACAGGATCCATCTTGCCGCCGTGATTGACAAAGACCCCGGCAGGGCGGAACTGGCCGCGAAAAAATTCGGCGCCGACCGTTTTGGCACGGATTACCGGGACTTCCTGGATTCTGGAAAAATCGACATCGCCGTCATTGCCACCTATGCGGCATCTCATCTCCGGATCCTCCGTGACTGCCTCGGGGCGGGAATTCACGTCCTGTGCGAAAAGCCGGTCGCTTCGACGCTGTCGGACGCCGAGGAATTTTTCAGGACCGCGCGCGGCGCAGGGTCAAAGGTTCTCGTCGGACATATTCTGCGGCATAACGAAACATACCAGAAGGCAGCTAAACTAATCCGGGAAGGCGCCATCGGATCGCCCATCGTGATGCGGATGGTCCAGAACCATCACACCATGGACTGGGCTCGTTATAAAAGGCTGCTCGCGGACTGTCCTCCCATTGTCGACTGCGGAGTGCACTATTTTGACGTCATGCAGTGGTTTACCGGGGAAAAAATTGTGAAGGTAAGCGGAGTGAAAGCCTCTGTGGACAGCGATGTGCCCGCCGGATCCTATAACTACGGCATTGTGACCGCGGCCCTTTCCGGGGGATCCGTCGGCTATTACGAGGCCGGATGGGGCAACACGGTCGCGTCCGGCAACCTCAAGGAATTCATCGGCCCCAGAGGCCGCCTTTCCATTATCCCGGCCTATCAGCGGCAGAGCCACCGCGAAGAAGGGGACTTAATCGAGTTCTATTCCTATCCGCAGAAAGAATATCACGAAATCAATCTCCGGACTCCCCGCAAGCCAACCTATCGGCAGCTGCTGAACCTGATTGGCGCAGTGGAGGGAACCGGGGAATTAAACCCCACGCTCGAGGAAGCCTGGTCCTCCTGCCGCGCCGCGTTTGCCGCGGACCGGGCTCTTCGGACAGGCGCGGCCGTTTCCCTCTCTGAAAATGCGGATTCCGCCCGCGCCGCGGCTTTCCCGAAAGGCTGCGCCCGGGACTTCTCCGCCGTCTAATCTTAAGATGAAGAGCGCCAGAATGTCCCCATCCGTTTCAAAAGAAATCAAACTGCCGGCACGCCAAGGAGGCGTGCCGGCAATCTTTTTTCACCGGTTCCAAAATCCCGGCTTCCGAGAAAAATCAGAATCCGCGGGCCGGTGAAACCGCTTTTCTTTCGGAATGCCCGGAGTCTTCGCCGTCCCCGGACGTTCCGTCCGCAGGCGCGACAGGAACTTCGTCCCCGCCCCGCCGGACGGAAGCATCCAGCGCATTGAGCAGCCGGACCGGCAGTAAAAGCGGCTCATAGCTGACCGGGTTTTTTCGTTCCTTCAGCCGCTTTAAAAAATCAGCAAATCCCTGCTGGTAGATGGAGGAGAGATCGACGGACCGCGCTTCGGTTTTATCCGCCGCGTAGAGAATTCCATAGTATTCCGGGGTGTCCGCGAAATTTACGGTCACGGTAAAGCCGGGATATCGGAACAGGCCGATGAGGGTACCGCCGTTTACGTCGGTCTTTACCGAACGCACGCCGCCTCCGAAGATAGACGTGAGCATTTCGGCGCCGTGGCCGGCGTAGAAATAGAGGCCGCCGTACGGGCTCTGAAGATCGGCAGGAAAATTGAGCGCCGCAGAACGGAAAGTGCCCGACTTCCGCATCCTGCCGAAGGATGTCCGCAGGGCTTCCACGTCGCGGCTGAACTTTACATTGGATCCGCCGGTCAGAAATGTCCCGTGTTCCCGCGCGGCCTTCACCATCTCGAGGGCGTCAGAATAGCGGACCGCCAGCGGCTTGTCAACCCAGGCGGGGATTCCTGCCCTTAAAAACGGAAGCGCATATCTTTTATGCAGGCTGCCGTCCCGCGGAACCACCATCACGGCGTCTACACGTCCCAGCATGTCTTCCGGCTTTTCCGCAATCCGTGGGATCCGCCCTTCCCGGGCAACCTGCCGGGTCCGGCCGCCGTCTCCGCCCCAGATCTCGGTCACCCGGGCTTCGCCAAAGGGAAAGCACCCGTTCTTTCCCGGTAAATTGGCAAGGCGCGCAAAAGTCAGCGCGTGGGTGCTTTCCGATCCGACCATTCCAATCCTTATCACTTCCGATCAGCCTCCCGCTGTCCCAAATCCTTTTCCCGATCCTGTTTCAGAATCCCGCTCCAGACAGCTTCATACTGTTCCGGCGTCCTGCGGGGAAAGGCATCCCGGACGGCACGCGCTTCTTTCGCGCCGTCCGAGAGAAGATCAATCGCTGTCATGGCGAGCAGCTTCGCGGGCAGCAGAATGGCGGTCTCCGGATCCCGGACAGCAAATTCCCTGCTGTGGGCCGAGCCGGAAAAGCCGCTTACCGTAGGCTGAATCACAGGCATCACGGCACCCAGATCCCCCATGTCCGTCGAGCCCGCAAAGGGCAGTCCATACTGGACGGCCTCCTTTCCAATCAGGCGTTCCGCGTTCGCGGCAAACAGCCGGCTCAGGTTCCGATCCTGCCGCAGGGGAAGGTACCCGGGCAGATCTTCGATTTCCGTCCGTGCCCCGACCATATAGGCCGCCCCCCGGATAGCCCGGTTCACTTTCCGGTTCGCGTCTATCATGGCGGGAACCGTCCCGGCCCTTACATAGCTCTCCATCCTGACATCCGCCGGCACGATATTTACCAGGTCGCCGCCTTTGGTGAGAATGGGATGGACCCGGACCGAATCCTCATCGCGGAATGTTTCCCGCTGGGCGTTAATTCCCATGATGGCAAGCGACGCCGCGTTGAGGGCGTTAATCCCCTTTTCGGGCGCCCCGCCCGCGTGAGCCTCTCTGCCGAGAAAGCGGACGGTTTTTCCGATGAATCCCATCGCCGGTCCCCCGACGACCACGCGCCTTGTCGGAAAATCGGCCTCGCTGTGCACCATGAGCGCCATGTCGATATCATCAAAGGCGCCTTCGGATATTAATTCCTGCTTCCCGCCGATATGGGAGATTTTCTTTTTCTGAATCAGGCCGCGGCGGTATTCTATCTCGACATATTCTTCCGCGGGCGTGGCAAAAAAGCACAGATCCCCGTCCAGTTCTGCCATGGCGCCCGCGGCGGAAAGGCCCAGCGCGCAGCCGTACAGCGCGGCAATCTGCGCGTTGTGGCCGCAGGCATGGGCCGCGCCGGTTTCCGGATCGGCGTGGGGATGTCCCGGGCAGCGCACCGCGTCCAGTTCCCCGATGAGGGCGACGCGGCTCTGATGCGATCGACCCCTTGCCCACCCTTTCACGCCGGTAACGGCATGCCGTGTGATTTCCCGAAGTCCAAGCTCTTTGAAAAGCGACAGCACGAGAGCGGAAGTTTTTTGCTCCCGGTATCCAAGTTCCGGATTCTCCAAAATCTTTTCCGCCACTTTATAAATGCGTTCCTTATTGGCGTCCACCGCGTCGCAGACCGCTTTCTTCAGGTCTTCCATGTTTCAGCCTCTTTTTATTGCCATTTTGC
The DNA here is from genome assembly GCA_036824225.1 of Caproicibacter sp. Lineage (GTDB taxonomy): Bacteria > Bacillota > Clostridia > Oscillospirales > Acutalibacteraceae > Thermocaproicibacter. The sequence goes on from DAITAP010000020.1 coordinate 13,047, forward strand.
AAGATTTTCCCGGACAAATCTGTCGTCGTTCAGCCCGGGATAGGTACGGTAAACCCTGTCGATTTCTTCTGTCTGGCCCGGGGAAAGGATCTCGGACGGATCCAGACACCAGGTTCCTGCCATCAGGCCCTGCCTGCGCAGAATCTCATGTACGCCGGGAATGCATCCGGAGAAACCGTGCGCCGCGTCGAAAACAGCCGCGTTGCAGTCGGTAACCTGGGCCGCCAGCGTAAGCAGTTCCGCCGGGATTTCCTCCCGGTCCCGGTATTTCCGAATCCGCTCGAACATCCGGACGGCCGTGCGCGTCCAGACCGACCAGTGCCCCAGCAGGCCCCCCGCAAAGCGGACGGCGTGTTTCTGCCCGTCCGCAGGAAAAGAATATCTGGTCAGAAGATCGATCACCATGTTGTCATCGTTCCCCGTGTAAAGCGCCACCTGATCCGCGCGGCTGGAATACGCGCAGCCGCGCACCAGATCGATCGTCCGGTAGCGGTCAAACGGCGCGCATTTGAGCGCGACAACATTCGGGGTGTCGGCCACGGCCCGCCAGTAATCGAAAGAGAACCGCCTTCCGCCCACGGCACTCTGAAGATAGAACCCGATGACCGGCATCACTTCCGCTACCGCTCTTGTCCGCTCCACCATCTCGCTTTCCGACAGTCTGCCAAGGCCGGAAGGGCTTAGCAGGACGGCATCGTATCCCAGCTTTCCGGCCAGTTTTGCTTCCGACACCGCCTGCTCCGCAGGTCCGCAGACCCCGGCGACGCGGACGATCGTCTTCCCGGTCCTTTTCTCAAAGCTTTCTATTTCCTCGGCCGAAACCCTCAGCACCGGTTCCAGAAGTCCCACCTCGGGACGCCGGATGGCAAACTGCGTGGTATGGACCGCCGCGGCGATGCCTCCCGCCCCCGCGTCCAGATAATAGCGGAGCAGAACCCGCTGCCCGTGCTCGTCAAATTTCCGGTTCGCGTCAAGTGCCAGTGGAATTGCCGGTATGAACGCGCCTTTCTGTAAAATGGAAAGAGCCTTTCTGTGTCTTTCCATCAGTAATTCCCCTTCCTTTCCTCAAAATGGGTCGGTTTTCCGAGATTCCGTCCGCCGTCCTCAATCCACTGGGCCTGCCATTCTATCATGGTTTCAAGCGGCACATCGGGATATCCGAAAATCCGGCACATTTTTTCCGAATTGCTCAAATAGGCGGTGCCGCTTTCTTCCCCGGAAAAGCTCGGCTCCCTGCCGAGCAGCGCGCCGAGCTTTTCCGCCGTATGCCGGACCGAGACGGTTTCCGGACCGGTCACATTCAGCCGGAACACGTTTTTGTCCGCATACAGAAGGCTTCGAAGCGCGACTTCGGAAACATAGCCCTGCCAGATGCAGTTAAAGCACGGTGTCGAAAGGGAAACCGGTCTTTTTTCCGCGATGTTTCGCGCGAGATCGGAAAGCACTCCATACCTCAGGTCGATGGCGTAGCTGAGTCTGAAAATTGTGATGCGCGTGCCGTACGTCTGAGCGGCGTACTCAAACATTCTCTCTCTTGCGAGGCAGGACATCGCGTATTCCCCGACGGGCTGGGGAGGCGTCTCTTCCGTAGATCCTCCGCTCGAAAGGGGCATCAGGGGATAGATGTTGCCGGTCGAAAAAACGGTGATCCGGGAATTTTTGTACCGCTCCGCCACGCGGGAGGAAAGCCAGGCGTTCGACGCCCAGGTGCCGGCCTCGTTTCCCACCGTATGAAACTTTTTCCCCGCCATGTAGATAACGTTTTCCGAGTCCGGCAGAGAAGAAAGGGTGCCGGGGGCCAGCAAATCGGCTTTTATCGTCTCTATGCCGCGGTCTTCGAGGGCTTTCGCCGCGTCCGGATTGCTGAATCTTGAGACAGCGATAATCCGCTTCGCTTTTCCGGATTTTAATACGGCGTTTCTCGCAAGCTTACAGAGAGTCGGGCCGACCTTGCCCCCCGCTCCCAGAATCATCAGACTACCGTCTAGTTTTCCGAGATCTCTTACCAGGTTCTCCGAAGGCTCCGTCAGGCGTTCTTCCAGAAGAGTCTCCGACCATTTTTTTCTCATCCGACCATCCATCCTTCTTTCTAAAGTGCCGCTGACGCCTTCCCGGGCGGAAACCCGGCGGAATTTCTCATGGAAATACCGGACGGCACCGCTTGGCGTCGACAAGGCGTCGGAGCGCTATCATATAGGCGGCCATCCGAAGCGTCACCCGAAACTGATTCGCAGTGTCCCACACTTCTTCAAACGCTCTGGTGATCAGTTTTTCGAGGGAACGGTTGACTTCCTCTTCATCCCAAAAAAGCGACTGGATATTCTGAACCCATTCGAAATAGGAGACAATCACCCCGCCCGAATTTGACAAGATATCCGGTACGATCAGCGTTCCCTTTTTCTCGAGGATCCCATCCGCTTCCACCGTGGTGGGGCCATTTGCCGCCTCGACAATAATTCTTGCCTGAATGGCGGAGGCGTTTTTTGAAGTAATCTGATTTTCCAGCGCCGCAGGGATGAACACATCCGCGTCGCAGGTAATAACGCCGAAGTTATCCGTATGCCGCACGCCTCCGGCATGATAATCTCTGATCAGCGCGCCGGGTCGGCTCATGAATTTCTGCAGATCCGGAATGTCAATTCCACCGGGGCAGAGGATCCCTCCGGATACGTCGCTGACGCCAACAATACGGCAGCCTTTCTGATACAGCAGCGAACAGGTCACGGATCCCACGTTTCCGAACCCCTGCACGGCGACCCGAATCCCCGAAGCATGGGTGTTCAGTTTTTCCAGCGTCTTCAGCGTGACGAGCATCACGCCCCGTCCCGTCGCCTCATGCCGGCCGAGCGATCCACCGATACAGACAGGCTTTCCCGTGACGACACCCGGCACAGGATAACCTTTCATCATGCTGTAGGTGTCCATGATAATGCCCATGGTTTGGGCATTGGTGTTGACGTCGGGAGCCGGAATATCCTTTTCCGGCCCGATGAGGGGCAGAATCATCGCCGTATAACGCCGGGTCAGCTTCTGGAGCTCCCTCTGACTTAGTTTTCCGACATCAACTTTCACTGCCCCTTTCGCGCCGCCAAACGGGATATTCGCGACGGCGCATTTGAGCGTCATCCAGGCGGCCAGTGCCTTGACCTCATCAATGCTGACATCCGGGTGATACCGGACGCCGCCCTTGCAGGGGCCGCGCAGGCTGGAATGCTGAACACGATATCCCTCAAAAACCCGTATGGTACCGTCGTCCATTTCTACGGGGATGGAAACTTTCAGTTCACGTTCCGGGTATTCCAGAGTGACATATTCGTTCTCCTGATACCCCAGCTTCGCTCCAGCCTTCCTCAGAACGGTCAGCATGTTGTCGTAGGGATTGTAGCGGGTCCCTGCTTTTTTTTCTTCGGACACAGCAAACACCCTTCTTCCTTCCTTTTACGGTTCCTTTTACGGGATTGGAAATGCCGGCCGGCTTCGGATCCCATCGGCACCCTTGTTCAGGGTGTGACTCTATTTTATACGAATGGGCGTCCGCGTTCTCACTCTTTTCTATCAGAAAATTGAACTATTTTATGACGTTGCCGCGCAGGAAAGCAAAGAAGTCCAGGATCGCCGCGCTTCCGGCATAAACCCGGTTTCCGGATCAAGGGCCTTAAAACGCCGCGGGATTATGCCCGTCCATAAATCTCCTTAAGTTAGAGAAACGGCGTATCGGGAAATGGATCCCGGTACGCCTTTTCCGCAAGGTTTTCCTTTGCTACTGACAACCCCCGTCAGCAAGGGACCTGCTTTTTCTTTCTACGGGCACGGACAAAAGCTTCCGTCCGCAAAATCCCGCTGTTTTTAAATACCCGTTACGCTCCGGGCGGCACGGGCCTTCCGCAGACTTCATGCACGGTCCTCCTGATCAGCCCGAGCAGATTTTCGTCCGCGGAAAATCCGCCGCCTGGCGCGAACGGGTTTTCCAGAATATTTCCCTTGAGCACGGTTTCATACCAGACCGCCGCGGCGGCGAAACGGCCGTAGTTCAGGTCCAAGTGGGAACCGTCGCGGCAGAGTGACAGCCCGCCGTGCCGGGAATCAAACTGCGGGAGAGCGCGCAGGGCCTGGATCGCGTCGCCGCACGGGATAAAACCGGCGTCGACTGCCGCCGCGGCTCTCCGGCAGGCAGCCCGCAGCATCCGGTACATCACTTGCTGATTCTTTCCGTATTTCTCGAACGCCGGATTCGCGCTCCCGATCTCATATGCCCAGGTTTCATGGAACATCTGCCTGGCTCCGGGCGCGTATTTTCTCACGTAACCCGACAGTTCCCCCAGATACGGCTGGTAGGTCTTCCAAAGTCCGCTGTCACCGCTAAACTGCTGAAGGGTGACAACATCCCAGCTTTTTTCCCGCAGGGCCTCCCGAATGGAAACTTTTCTTCCCACCCCGATGCCCTTCCGCTGGTACTCATATGCCGCAAGATCGTTCTGCGCGTTATGCCAATGCGTAGCGAGTGAGCACCCTCCGATATACAGGTTCACGGCTTCGGTCTCGATCCCGCCTTTTCCCGCCAGTTCCTCAAGACAGGCAGTCGCGTCTTGCGAAAAACTGTTTCCAATTGCCAGAATTTTAAGCATTCCTTTTCATCCTCCCTTCCGGGTCTCCATTTCGGATCCCGGTATTTACCTGAATTATAACGGCTTCCGATCCGGATAGCAAGGAAAAACACTCGCACGTATTATTTTCGCTCTAAGCAAAACGCTTGCAGGGGGACCGTTTAGAGAGGTAT
>DAITAP010000201.1:0-256 GCA_036824225.1 Caproicibacter sp.
AAGACGGAATCTCCCTTTTCCCTCATCAGCGGGGAAATTGTGCCCGCCCTCGATATCATGGGAAGAGGGTTTGAAAACAAGACGGCTTTTCTTCCCCAGCTTCTGATGAGCGCGGAAGCGGCCAACGCGGCGTTCGAGCAGGCGCGGCGCAGGCTGCCTCCCGCGCAGCGCATAGGACCGTCCGTTATCCTGGCTACGGTCAAAGGCGACATCCATGATATTGGCAAGAACATCGTCAAGGCGATCCTGGAAAATT
>DAITAP010000201.1:266-1272 GCA_036824225.1 Caproicibacter sp.
CGGATATCACGTGATCGACCTCGGCCGGGATGTCCCGCCGGATACTGTCGTGGACACGGCGATCCGGGACGACATCCGGCTGGTGGGACTCAGCGCTCTGATGACCACCACGGTTCCGGCGATGGCCGAAACCATTCATCTGCTGCACGAAAAAAAGCCTGACTGCCGGGTCATGGTGGGCGGCGCGGTGCTGACACAGGAATACGCCGACCAGATCAACGCGGATTACTACGGGAAAACCGCGATGGACGCGGTGCGGTACGCAGAGCGGATCTTCGGCCCGGCCGGGCAGAAAGAAAGCGGATCCTCCTCCTAGCGGCCGAACCTGCGGGGAATCCGCCGCGTCTCCCGCGTTCGGACGCGGCGCGGATTTAACGTGTAGAAAAGGCACCGCCGGCCGGCAAAGCAGTATGCCGGCCGGCTTTGTTTTTCCTCCGGACACTTTGCCAGATGGACTTTGGGGACGTCCGGCTTTCCGGAAAAAGCAGAGAGAGAGAGGAGAAAACAGAATTATAATCAGCCCGCCGCTTCGGAGAAACGGAGGGCTGATTTTCGGAACCCGGGACAAAACCGCGTCTTTTGCTGGAACTTAGAAGAGAAACCCCGCGTTAAACCGAAAGTGGGTTTACTTATCACCCTGACGGGGAGGAAAAGGCCTTCCGAGAAATTCTGCCCTGGCGGCATCCGCGGCTTTTTATCTTTTTTTCATGCTGCAGAGGGATCCTCAAAAGCTCAAGAAGAACAGTTCATGGAGAAAAAACCGCAGGTGTCTCTCTGCCGGCGCAAGATATCTGAATTTTACTGGGAAAAGAGAAACTATGCCCCTTTGATCCGGCAGAACCATCCAATTTTCTTGGAAGGAACAAAGGCTCCCGGCCCCGGAAAATCCCACGATGCTGAACCGAAAGAAAAATATCGTCCAGTTTTTTGCCGCTGGCCCGAAAGAGAGATACCCGTCATTCTTTACTCCCGCCCGAACTCAAAATTGCGGAAATCCCTTTCTCCA
>DAITAP010000201.1:1282-1759 GCA_036824225.1 Caproicibacter sp.
GCTTACCAGGAGCTTCGCAAGATAGGCGCGGCCTTTCTTCGTAATTCGATAGAACTGCCGCAGCCTGCCGTCTTTCGCGGTATGTTTGTCCTGAAGCTGAACATAGCCATGGCGCTCCATCCGGTAGATTACCGTGTAGGGAAATGAAATGATGAACGTTTTCCCGCTTCGCCGTGCCAATTCTTCCGCGACCTCGTTGACATACATATCTTTATCCTTGAAAAGAAATAATGTCAGCATTTCACAAGTCGCTTTTTTTATTTTTTCTTCCAGACCTTCCACACTTCCGCTGATTTGTCCCATAACTAAAGTCAGTAGCGTGCAGGGTAGTTGGACAACGAGCAATATCCAGAAACTGCACTTTGCGTAGATAGGGACCGCTCGCTGCGTTTGACGAAGCAAACACAGTGGAGGCTGTCTAATTACCAACGCCTTTCACGTCCCCAAGTTGCCAAAGGGACGAACCGTGTCAGACTG
>DAITAP010000021.1:0-4811 GCA_036824225.1 Caproicibacter sp.
ACAAGGATATCCTCTCTCAAATCAACAAAAAACTGAGTAAGGATATCAATACGACCCTTTCCGTCAAATATATCGACTGGCCGGATGTCGCGACAAAATATCCGCTTCTGTTTGCCTCGGGGGAAACATTCGATATGGCGTATGTTTCCTCCAGCGCGTCAGTGCCGTATGCGACTCTCGCTTCTCAGGGATCCCTTGTGGATATTACGGATCTCCTGTCAGATACGCCGAAGCTGAAAGAAGCAATCCCGCAGTCGACATGGAATCAGGCTAAACTGAAAGGTAAAATCTACGCCGTACCAAGCAATTACACGGAATTCACACCGGTTGGCCTGGTCACGCGGGATGATCTCGCAAAAAAATACAACATTGGGAAAATTGATTCCTTGACTTCCGCGGAAGCCTATATGGATGCGGTCGTCAAAAATGAGAAATTTGCCCCGATCAACGGAAATTCAACGGATGCAGAAAACATGTACAATCTGTTTATCGCTTTGACGGGAAAATGGATTCAGGCTCCCGGCATTCCGGGCAGTGATCTTTATCTTGCCGTAAAATCTCCGGACGATTATAAAAACGTTTTCCATCCTGCGTTTACAGAGGAATTCGAAGACTGGGCCGTAAAAATGCAGGAATGGTCGAAAAAAGGATACTGGCCGAAAGATATCCTGTCTTCCCAGAAGGGCGCGAAAGATAATTTCAATAATGGGCTTTCGGGAGCTTTCCTGACCCACCAGAGTGACTGGACGGGAAATTACGGCGCATTGAAAACCAGCCTTCCGGACGTCACAACGAGTTTCTGGTGTCCGACAGAGCAAAACGAGAAAATCATAAAGACTCCCGGGATTCAGAATGCGACGGGAATCAGCAAAAACTGCCCCGACCCGAAAAGGGCGCTGATGGTCATCGAGAAACTGATGACGGAGGAATCCTATTATGACCTGTTCCAGTATGGAATCAAAGGCAGGCAGTATGAAATTAAGGACAACAAGGTAGTTCAGCCTTCCACGTATAATAAGGATAAAGATGCCGGTGGATTTGCAGGCTGGGCGTTTCGAAATGACAAATTTAACATTCCGTACGCAACCGAGGATCCGCGCCGCTATACGCTGAACAAGGAATGGAATCAGACGGCGATTGACGACCCGTATGCTTCGTTTGGCTTTGAATCTTCCAGTATTTCCTCTCAGCTTTCCTCCATTGCAAATGTAAATTCCACGATGGGGATACAGATTATGCTGGGCAAGGAAACCGGAGACCCGAAACAGGCTGTGGAAAAATATCGATCCGCTTTAAAAAGTGCCGGGATTGATACAGTGATCGACGAGGTCAAAAATCAGCTGAAAGATTTTGTCCCCTCAAAATAGTCCTTGACTTTAGAAGGCAGATAAGATAGATTAAGGGAGTTACCATACTCCCTTAATTTTATGGAAAGGAGGAGAGAAAACTGGTTGAATATTAAGGAAATTGCGAAAATATGCGGAGTCGGAGTTTCCACCGTTTCCAGAGTCATTAATAACTCCGGCCCCGTCAGTGCAGCGACGCGGAGCAAAGTCATGCAGGCGATTACCGAATATCACTTTGTCCCGAATACAAGCGCGCAGAATCTGAAAACTTCCCAGTCCCGAAATATTGCGCTGCTTGTCAAGGGAATTACGAGTCCGTTTTTTAATAAAATCATCCGGGTCATTGAGAGACAGGCTGCTCTGAGGGGATATCCGCTTTTTATCCAGAACGTGGATGAAATTTCGAACGAACTCGATATCGCCATCCGGGAATCAAAGAGCAGAAATCTGAGCGGTGTGATTATTCTGGGCGGCTATTATGCCTATTCGGAGGAAAAATTCAGGCAGCTTGGAATCCCATGCGTGCTTATTACGGTGGAAGCGGGAAAAGACGTTGACCCGTCCCTGTATTCCAGTGTGCGGATTGATGATGAAAAAGAAGGATTTCGTGCGACGGAATATCTGATCCGTCTGGGACACAGAAGAATCGGATTTCTCTATAATAATCCGGCCGAACAGACTACGCCGAACGCGCTGCGCTATTTTGGATATCGTCGTGCGCTGAAGGAATATCGGATTCCTTTCGATCCCGGCCTTGTGGCGACATTTTCTACTTCGGGGGCGTCCGGTTTTAATACCGGTTTTCAGCTTACCAGACAGCTCTGCTTAAAAAACCGGGACATGACGGCTGTCTTTGCTTTTGCGGATGTGCTGGCGATCGGGGCGATGAAAGCTGTTTATTCTCTCGGTCTGAAAGTGCCGGATAATATTTCCATCATGGGGTTTGACGGAATCGAAATGGCGGAGTATTATGAGCCTTCCCTGGATACGATGTATCAGCCTGCTTCTGAGATGGCACTTTCCGGAATCGACATTCTGTTTGATATGATAAAAGGTAGAAAAGCACAGCATATTGTATATAACTGCGTTCTGCTTAAACGCGGATCCTGCAGGGAGCTGACGGTAAAAAATTCTCCTGGAAAGCCGGCTGCCGGAAAGGGACCAGCCGTTCTTTCGTAAGAAAGGGAAAGCCGCTCTGGCTTTCCCTTTCTGGTTTTCAGTACGGAGACGCGGCGGACTGTGCTGCTGTGCCTTTTTTTCTGGCAGAGCCCCTTGTAGGCAGGACAAAGCGCTCCCCAGAAAAATTAAAACGGTTCCGTCTTTTCCGGCTTAATTTTCTTTCGTGCCGGCAGTTTTGGGCCTGCGGATAAACAGGAGCAGGAGCAAAACTGCCAGATAGCTGACCAGCGCAAGCATGGTTAAGAGGTAAAAAAACGGGCGATGCGTGATGACTCCGACTATCGGGACCCCCAGCAGCAGCATCAGGGGAAAACCGAAGAAAAGACCTGTTCCGCTGCCGAGAACCACGTTACTGGAGGCGGAAGATTCGAGTTTCGGATCAATTTCCTTTACCAATGCTAGTCCCGTTGAAACGATACCCGTTAAAGTGCCGTACAGAACCAGAATATTTTCAAGCTTGTCGGATTGGTAAATTCTGCGGCAGATAAAAACGGTATACCATATGGTAAGAAGACCTCCGGCAGTTCCGAGAATCAGTGTCGGAACCATGTATTCCTTTAAAACAGTGATGGAAATAGCGGCAATGGAAGCTGTAATCATGAAATCGAACGTACAGCTGGAAATTTGGTCCAGAGAAAAGTCGCTGATGACATTTTCCCGGATTAATTTTCTGGCGCGGAGAAGATCATATCCTTTCCGGAAAATAAGCGCAAGGACCGTCGCCACGATAAAACTGAAGCCCCAAAGCATATTCGAAAACGTCCTGCCAAAAATTCCGAGGCGCCCGACGGCGTTTGAAAGGCCGGAAAGCACGAGATAAGTTATAAGGTATAGGATGCCGATCAGGACCAGCTGTATGGTTAAGTTGCCGGACGGAGCGTCTTTCTCCGCCGTTTTCCGGTCGGAGGAAGATCCTGCTGTCCGGAGGAAATGGGAGGGCAGCATTCTTTTTACACGGATTAGATAATTCATCAGCGGAATGCCGCCGGCGCAGGACCAGAGAAGGCCAAGCGCAGCTACGGAAAGGCCGATGTTTCCACCGTTTTTAAAGCCGTCTGCCTCCCATTGCCTGCCCATGGAAAAAGCCTGGGCTGCTCCCTGGCCGTAGCCGAGGGGTAGAAGCATCCCAAAAGCGGGGAAAAGATCCGGAAAAATCGTATAGGCTAAAATCAGCGAAAGGCCGAAACCGGCGATTCCCTGCACCACATAGGCGCTGACAATGAAAAGGCCTGTGTTCACAGCTTCCATGCTTTTTTTCCTTCCGGAGCTCTTGAGAGCCAGGGAAATAAATCCTATCGACATCAGGTGATAAACGATGACCCCGAGGTGATCGCCGTTGAAAGGGATGAGTTTCAGAAACTGGGGACCGAGAAAAAGGCCGATAAACCCGGCCATTACAGCTCCTGGTATAAAATATTTTTTGAAAAAAGGGATATACCTTTCCAGCAGCAGAGCGGCGCCCAGAAACAGAGTTACCGCCATCACGTCCCAGACGTAAGAGAATTCGGATTCCATGAGTGCCTCCTGTCGTCAATCAATCGGGATTCTTCACCGGTTTTCCCTAATAGGAGCTGGATAGCGAGTACCCACTTGTAGGCGGATGTTTTTGGAGAACGAAAAGAAAACCGATATAGCAGCCTGTTGTAGTAAAACTCGAACTGGTTGTTGTACTGGACATTTAACCCTCGTATTCTGCTGATTTGAAAATCCGTCCGCTGTTTTCGAAGATTGATAAATCCGATTCGGTCGCTGAAAAGCCATATTTGACCGAAACTGATCTTTTTCAGCGGGATCATCCGCCCTCCCCTGCGAAGAGTTACATTTTTGTCTGCCCAAAAAGGATTTGATGTTTTTTCCATCCGGTAGCCGGACAGAAATTTATCTAACTGGATCCGCTGCCAGTCTGACCACTCGGCCGGCGACGGAAAACAGGCGCCGTCTGCCGAAGTTAGGTGGCCATCCTTTCCGTACAGGACCGTATAGTTACAGAGACGACAAGAAAATGTATTTCCCTTCGATTCCATGGTGCAGAAGGAATGGCACCGGGGGCAAGAAAACAGATAAAGTTCCAGATTTTCAGCAAGCTTTTTCCCCTTAAAAAGAACATGACTTTTTCGCTGAAATTCATAGTCGCTATAGGTAAGGCTTTTACTGATCGCCGCATGAATTTTTTCCGTGTCCATGCTATTTATTTCCTGGGAAGAAAGCACTTTCTGGAACTTTATGACAATTCGTCCGCGGCGTGGTCTGATTGCCCAGCGCGGAAAGGAAAGGTGCGCCCCTTCC
>DAITAP010000021.1:4834-16755 GCA_036824225.1 Caproicibacter sp.
AAAGCGGTAATAACGGGCACTTTGAGATGCTTTATCAGTTTGGAAGTAGAAAAAAGAAGTTTGTCCGTCCTCCCGTCTCAGTTGCGTTTACCTTCCGGGAAAATGCCGATAACGCCGCCTTTTCGCTTGATCCGAAAGATATCGATCACGGTCATCTGATCCGAAATAAATTTTGATTTTGGGATTGCACCCGCAAGCCCCAGTAAAAATTTTAGAAAAGGGTTTCGAAAATATTCGTCGGCGGTTACAAAATAAATCGGTTCCGGTGTGTAGAGCGAGAGAAGAAAAGGATCCCAAAAATTCGTGTGGTTTGCGAGCAGAAGGAAAGGCGGCGGAACGAGGCAGGCTTCGGAATTTTCTGCGCTCAGTTTGAATTTTTGCCTTAAATAGATCCCAAAAAGCGACTTCATCAGATTCCAGAATATTTTGTTGGTATTTTTTGTGGATTGCAACATCAAGGCCCCTCCGCAGCCAGAATAAAACCGATTTTGTGGTTCATTTCCCAAAAAATAATAGGACCAGTTCTCTCCTACATTATAAGGCAGAAAGAGGGGAAATCGCTTTCCAAAAATGAATATGAAAAAATTCAACATCCAAGTTATCATGGAAAAATTTTTTTTGAAGCGTCGGGAAAAAATTCAGGACGGCAGGCTGGAATCAGTTTTCCATTTTGATGTCCGGCCTTTGGCATATGCCTCTGCAGCTCCGCAGGAGGAAATGATAACGAGCGGAATATGCAGAACCCCCATCCACCAGTTTACGGGATCCAGAACAAAAAATGTGATGAGATTAAGCGCGCCGTACCAGAGTCCAACAAACGAAAGCAGCGAAAGCGTGGAACCGCTCACACCGTCTGGGAAAAGCAGCATCAGACCGAGCAGAATAGACGTAAGCATGCAGTAGGTCAGGCATGCTTCATTGGTCAGAATATTGGAAAAGGATGGGATAATGATTTCTCCTCTGATTGTGTAGGGAAAAAGGAAAGCAAAAAGCATCGGAGCTACCAGCCATAGCCGTCCCTTTTTCAGACATTTTGAATTCATCCAGCTTTTCCCTTTGAGAAAGTCATACAGACAGTAGAATCCCACGGCCCAGTTGCAGAGCAGGTTCCCCGTTATCAGCGTAAACCCGCTGTCTGTGACTGCCAAATTCTGAAAGACGCCAAATGCAAATAAACAGATCGCATAATAAAGCATCAGCGGGTTGCGTCGGGAATTTTTCCTTTGCAGCGTCCAGGCTGCTATCGCAAGCAAAAGCAGTTTTGACACCGGTTTCAGCCAGTCAACCTGATTGATCAGCGGATTTTCAAGAACCGACGAAATGATCTGCTGCGTCTTGGAATAATCGTAAGGCTGGGAAGTAATCAGTGGCGCGAAAGTCAGAACAGCAAGTACCGCCTTGAACCATCGCTGATATCCAAGCGGTTTTCCTCTCTTTTGATTTTTAACTGCCATCTTAAATGAACTCCCTTTTGATTGTCCTTATGCAGCCGGAATTCATTCCGGGTCAGCATATGTGGCGGACGGCCTCTGCCGGCAGGCGTAATCCTGGGCCGGTCCTTTAATTTGATAACCATTGACGGATCGTATGATACAGAACTTCCGTTTTTTCTTCTGTTTTATCATTGATTATGATGTAACCAGGATCTTTTTCTTTCAGCTGCAGAACAATATAGCGGTCTACCCCTTTGTAGAGGTACAGCATGCATTTTCCATAATGATCGAGGGAAAAATGTCCGAAGCATTTGCCGATTCCGCTGTATCCGTTGGTGCGGACTCCGGAGGGAATCTTTTTTACCACAGATACGGAAATCACCTGATCTTTTTTTAAAACCGTATCGTAGAAAGAGGCATTCATTGTCAGATTTGCTTCCTGAACCTTGATTTCATAATCCTTTTGTCCTGCAAACACCAGGAAAAGAATTCCTGCGAAAACCAGAATTATAATTCCAAAATACAGGACCTTTCCAAGCGGCTGACCAATATTGATTGTCCATCCTGTGCCGGCTATCCGCTTGGGAACAAAAAGATGAAAATCTCTGGGATTATCATAGCAACCCCATTTCCAAATGCTTTGCTGTTCCGGGATGTTCTCATCTTCTGGAGGTTGTATGCCGGCAAGACTCTCCTCCAGAAGGAACGCTTTTTTTTGCTGCCAGTGAGAAATTATCAGCAGAGCGGCGGTTAAAAAGATCAGCGGCGCAAGGATAAACGGGCCGCTTTTGGCATCCAGCATGAGAAAGCTGAATAAAATCCAGAAAACCAGCACTGCCAGGGAGGATAAAGTAGCGGAAATACTGTTAATCCGTTCTTTCTGCCGCGCATACATCAGGTTGATTTCTGCGCTTTCGCTTATGACGGGAAAATGCTGAGTTCTCAGACGATAGTAAAGGAAGACGGTGCCAAGCTGACACAGAGGTCCAGTCAGGCTGAGCGCGATGCGATAAAACCGCCGTATGCCGGAATATAAAAAACAGACTGCCGAAGGCGCAAAACTGAGGAGAAAAAACAGCCATACCCACAGGGAAGATATGCTGGATTTTCCTTTTTCTCTTGAAACAGCCAGGTCGACGGAAATATCCTTTTTCCGGCTGTATGTCCAGTGATTGCGTTTCTTGATATTCACCAGCTTCTTTTGATAGCTCCCAACCAGACACCAGTTTGAGAAAAAATTAACCATAACCAGAAGTATCATCAAAAATTCGGAAAATTTCGAAACTGCCGGTATCTGGAGCAAAAGGCTGCATCCTCCTGATAAAACCGCGACGGTAAAACAGGCCCGCTGAAAGGAAGCAGCTGCTTTTCTGACGTCCGGATTCTGCGCGTGCGTTTTCGACAGGAAAATTCCAAGCATCTGGTTATCATGATGCTTTCCATACAGGAAGGACGATGACGCCGTTACCAAAAAGATCAGCCACAGGACCACTGTCATCAGTGCAGCCATCAGAATTCCTCCTTCTGACCATAGATAGAGTCGATTATAGAAAGCGTGTGCTCTGTTAATTTTTCTTTTGAGGCACCTTTAATCCGATATTCTGATATCAATGCCTTGAGCGCATCGTCAAAATTTTTATCCAGCGGATTTTCCTCTGCATGAAACTCTTTAATTTGAGCGCCGCGCCTTCTGTCCATTACGATCACACCCTCGCTTTTCAATAACTCGTAAGCTTTGCTGACGGTCATCGGGTTCACTCCGATATCCCCGGCAAGCTGACGGACGGTGGGGAGACGCTCCCTGGTTTTCAGGCGGCCCGTGGCAGCTCCGTAGATAATCTGGTTGCGGATTTGCCGATAAATAGGGACGTTGCCAGCCGTGTCGATTTTCAGTATCATAGATCGGCCTCTTTCCGTGTATATGCGTGTCTATTTGTATTAATTATTATAATACAAATAGACAATTGACGCAATCCCCTCCGCTTTGTAAGAAGGGGAGCTTCCTTGTCCAAACTGCCTGACGGGAGCCGGACCGGTAGGGCGGTCGCAAACGGAGAGAGCCTTTCGAAACGGTTTATCCGGAAATTCCGGATTTGCTGAAGTACAGAAAAAATCCGAACGATCCGCTCATCAGTACGTTTTTAAGCGGAAAGGTTCGGATTTTCGGAGAAAGATGGTGCCGCTGGCCGGATTTGAACCGGCATGGTGTTGCCACCGAGGGATTTTAAGTCCCTTGCGTCTGCCGATTTCGCCACAGCGGCGAAACTGACAGAATTGTAGCACATCCGGGACTTAAAATCAATGGCCCAAACGGAGCGGGACGGAATTTTAATTTATCGATTAAATTTCAGCGTGAAGCGGAAGGAAAGCGCTTCCGCGCTGAGGCGGTATTTTGGATTCAGGACGGGCCCGCAGCTGTTGGACCCTATTCCGCTCTGCGCAGAGTCGAGGCAGAGTACGGTGCTGCCGCAGGGCTTCAGTTCAAAGTTGTGAGCTTTTTTCTCCAGTTCTTCCTGCGTATACCGGGAGGCGTTGAAGGAGAAATCTTTTCCTTCTGCGGAGATCTTCCCGCCTTTTCCGGAAAGGCAGACAAACGAGCAGCTGCAGTGGGAGCCGTTTTCCTGAGGGCGGATATAATCCGTAAACAGGCCGTCTACCGTGCTGCGGAAAAGGCCGAGGCCGCATGCGCGGTGTTTGTCTGCATAGCTTTCGTCCGGTCCGAAACCAAAATAGGTGACGTCGGAAAAAGAATTGGGAAGAAACAGTCTCACCCCGAAACGGGGGAGGAACGGAAACCGGGGATCCTTGAGCGCGCGGATATCTGCCTTCACGGTTCCGTCGTTCTGAACGGTATATTGTGCCTTTATCATCATAATTTTTTGGAGAAATACCGGTTCCAGCGCAAGAAGGCATTTTACGGTGGCATATTCTCCAAAAGACTTTACCTCTGTTTGATATACGCGAACTTTTGCGCGGTCAAAACCCGCTTTTTTCCATTCCAGCTTTACATTGCGGTCATTGTCTGTCGGAGCGCGCCAGATATTGTATTCGGCGGGCTTTTCGAGATATTCTTTCCCGCGGACTTTCAGGGAGAAAAACGATCCTTCTAACTTTGAAAAACGAAACGAGAGAATTTCATTTTGCAGAGAAATTTCCGTCTCGTCTTCCCTGACTGCTATTTTTCCTGCTTTTCCCGACGTTTGGATTTCCGGGACGTATTTTCCGCCGAGGATGAACTGATCAAATCCCAGTTCCCTCCCCGCAGGGGCGAGGGGAAGTTCTTTTTTCTGCATGACGGAGAAACGAATCGCCGTCACTCCCGTTTTCGGGATCTTGAAGTCAATTGTGAATTCCCTGCTTTTCCGCGGTTTGATGTCGAGGTTTTCCAGAATCCCGGAATCGACGATGGATTCCGCGTCGCCGTGCCAGTTGGTTATTTCCCAGCGGATTTCCGCGAGATCGGAGAGCGTGGTAAAATCGAGGCAGTTTCGGACAAGAAAGCTGTTTTTTCCTGTTCCGCGCGTAATCCGTGCGGGGCGGAGGACATTTTTATATTCCCGCAGACTGTCAGTCTCCGCGCGGTCCGGCGTTACGAGTCCGTCTACGCAGAAATTCCCATCGTCAGGGAATTCGCCAAAATCTCCGCCGTAAAGATATTTTTTCCGTCCATCCTGAGCGGTTCCGTCCTGTACGGCGTGATCGCACCATTCCCATACGCATCCGCCGATGAAGGAAGGCTGGCTGTAGATTATTCTCCAGTAATCCTCCAAATCCCCCGGGCCGTTGCCCATCGCGTGCGAGTATTCGCACATGATATAGGGCTTTTCCCTCGGAGCGCGGAAGCTTTCCTTCAGGCTTTCCAGGGAAGGATACATATGGCTTTCCACGTCGATGCACGAAGCGTCCCGATGAATTCGATCCCCATAGATGTTTTCATAGTGGATGGGGCGGGACGGATCATATCCTTTTGCCCATCTGGCTGCTGCGATGAAATTGCTTCCGTAGCCGGATTCGTTTCCAAGGGACCAGAAAATTACGCTCGGACGGTTTTTATCGCGGATCACGTTTCTCTGCACGCGATCCAGTATCGGGGCAAAAAAACGCCTGTCATCCGCCAGGGCGTTGATGCCGGAAGAATCTCCGTGGTACTGGGCGGAACATCCGTGGGATTCCACGTCGGACTCCGCAATCAAATAAAATCCATACTCGTCACAGAGGCGGGGAAAAATCGGGGCATTTGGATAATGACTGGTACGTATGGCGTTGATATTGGCGCGTTTCATTAAAGAAAGATCCTTGGTGATTTGTTCCTTGGTCACGGCATATCCGGTTACGGGATCGGTGTCGTGCCGGTTTACGCCCTTGAATTTTACGGGTGCCCCGTTTAGATACAGAACCGCGTCGCGGATGGCGATTTCCCGGATTCCGACGCGTTCGGAAATGCTTTCGTCCGCCGTTTCAAAGGTAAGGTGGTAGAGATAAGGATTTTCAGCGTTCCAGAGGATGGGATTTTTTATGAGGAACTGAACGTCTTTACCGGAGTCCGCTTCTTCAAGAGAATTTCCGTCTGCGTCCGAGAGCCGGACATGGACGGGAAGGGAGGCTCCGCGATACTCAAAATGTACGGAAAGCACGGCGCCTTCCGGCACAAGACGGGTATGGACGAAATAGTCGCGGATATGTTCCTGAGGGCGGAAAAGGAGATAAACGTTTCGGAAGATTCCCGTCATCCGAAGCTTGTCTTGATCTTCAAGATAAGAGCCCGCACACCATTTCAGCACGACTGCGGCGAGGACATTTTCTCCTTCGTGGACAAAATCCGTCACGTCGAATTCCGAGGTGCTGTGGGATACCGTATCGTAACCGACGAAACCGCCGTTTACCCAGACATACAGACACGAGTCGACCCCCTCGAAATTTAAGTAGACGCGCATCCCCTTCCGATCTTTCCCAATCTTAAAATGGGTGCGGTAAAGACCGCACGGGTTTTGAAGCGGTACGCGGGGCGGGTCGTACGGAAACGGATACCGCACGTTGGTGTACTGGTGATGGTCATATCCGTGCATCTGCCATACGGACGGCACAGGAAGGGTATCCATTCCCCCTTCCTCGTAATTTTCTTTCAGCATTTCTTCCCGCAGTTCAAAAGGACCTCGGAACAGTGAAAATTTCCAGTCCCCGTTCAGGACGGCTGCCCTTCCTGAATCCGCCGGTTCCAGGGTTCCCGGAGCATCCCCCGGCTGGCAGGGAATATAATAGGCGCGGTCCGGCTGCGTATGAATCCGCGTAGCGGACGGGTCCTCATAATACGGCGTCAGCTTCATTGATCTTCCTCCCTCATGCAAAATTAGAAAAGTATGTTTCCGGGCGGCAAAACGGTGTCCCGCCTGCCCCCGGACGGAAAAATCTTCCCTGATAATAGCACCGAAAATTCTGGAAATAACTGCTTATCGGAATTAAAAAAGATCGGAAAGGGAACCCTCCCCGCCAGGAACCCTTCCTAACGATTCGCGGGGTTCCCAAAAAATCGTGGAGTTCCCAAAAAAGGGCCGCCTTCTGATTTGAGGCTGCCCTTTTCCGAAAATTACTGCTGGTGAGTCTCTGACCATTCGGCGCCTTCTTTTACATGCGCGTCGTCAGGTTTCGCTACGTCGGTCTTCCGGTAGCGGCTGTCCGGCATGGTAATGACAGTCGGATGCCTGTCGCCCTTTTTTTCTTGCCTGCCTTTTTTCTTTCCGCCGATTTTCATGTTTTTCACCCCCTCCCGGTATTTTCTGCTTTGTATTTTCTGCTTTTCCAACCCGAAAAATACAGTGGACTTTTGAACTTCGCGGTTTCATGATATAATACGATAAAGTGAAAATCTCTCAGGAGGGTAAATACATGATAACCGTGATCGATTATGGCGCCGGAAATCTGGGAAGTGTGGTAAAAGCACTTCGATTTGTCGGGTGCACGGCCGCTGTCGAGAAAGATCCGGGAAAGCTTTCCGCGGCGGATGCCGCCGTACTGCCCGGCGTAGGAGCGTTCGGAGAAGCGATGGAGAGTCTCAAAAATTCAGGTTTTGTGAACCCCATTCTGGATTTCATCGCTTCCGGAAAACCGTTTCTCGGCATCTGCCTCGGCCTTCAGCTTTTGTTTGAAAGCAGCGAGGAGGCGCCCGGGGTGCCGGGCCTCGGAGTCCTCAAGGGAAAAATTCTCCGCATTCCTGCGGCGCCCGGCCTGAAAATCCCGCATGTCGGATGGAACACCCTGAGTGTAAGGGACCGGAACGGCCTGTTCCGGGATATTATCGGACAGCCTTATGTTTATTTTGTTCATTCCTATTATCTCAGAGCAGAAGACCGGAGCATCGTTTCGGCGACGGCAGAATACGGTGTGACCATTGACGCCGCGGTTCGGCGGAATAATCTGGAAGCTGTGCAGTTTCATCCGGAAAAAAGCGGGAGGACCGGACTTAAAATGCTTCGAAATTTTGCGGACTCTGTGCAGAGAGACGGGAGGGAAAGAAATAATGTATGCCAAACGAATCATCCCGTGCCTTGACGTAAAACAGGGCAGGGTCGTGAAAGGGACAAGCTTTCTTCATCTGCGCGACGCGGGAGATCCCGTCCAGGCGGCGGAAGAATATGACCGCCATGGTGCGGACGAGCTGGTCTTTCTCGATATCACGGCGTCGTCCGACGGCCGTGGAACCGTTGTCGAAATGGTGCGCCGTGTGGCGGACCGTATTTTCATTCCGTTTACCGTGGGGGGAGGGGTCCGTTCCGTAGAGGATTTTAACACTCTGCTGCGAGCGGGGGCGGACAAGGTTTCCGTCAATACCGCAGCCCTTGAAAACCCGGCGCTCATCAGGGATGCGGCGGAAAAATTCGGCAGTCAGTGCGTAGTCTGCGCAATTGACGCCAAGCGGCGCAGGGAAGGAGGATGGACGGTTTACCGCAACGGAGGAAGGGTGGATACGGGACTGGATGCGCTCCAGTGGGCAAAAAGAGCGGAAAGTCTCGGCGCGGGGGAAATTCTCCTCACCAGCATGGACCGCGATGGAACCAAGGACGGATATGACCTGGAACTGACGTCCGCTGTTTCCGGCAGCGCTTCCATCCCGGTGATTGCGTCCGGCGGAGCGGGAAAACCGGAGCATTTTTACGAGGTCCTGACAAAAGGAAAAGCGGACGCGGCGCTTGCGGCATCCCTGTTCCATTTCGGTCAGCTCGGGATACCGGATCTCAAGCGGTATCTTTCCAGAAGAGGCGTGTCCGTCCGCCTCGATTCTATGCACTAAAATCGGGAAAAAGGAACCGGCTTTTATGGATAGATGCTTTCTGTCCGGCATAAGAATTAAGTTAGAAAGGGAAGGTGCCGGATATGAAGATGAAAAAGCTTGCCGCCTGCCTGCTGGCGGGAATCCTTGTGCTTTACGGCGCGCCGGTTTCTTCCGCCGCCCTTACGGCGGAAGAAGTCAAAGCGCCTTCAGCCGCCCTGATGGAAGCCCAGACGGGAAAATTCCTGTTTGAAAAAAATTCCCATGAAAAGCGTGCCTGTGCTTCCGTAACGAAAATCATGACGCTGCTTCTTGTCATGGAAGCTCTGGATTCTGGAAAGATCGGGCTCAAGGACCAGGTGTCGGTCAGCGAACACGCCGCTTCCATGGGAGGCTCTCAAATCTGGCTGAAGCCGGGGGAAAACATGACCGTTGACGATATGCTGAAGGCCTGTGTGATAGCGAGCGCGAATGACGCGTCCGTTGTGCTGGGGGAATATGTGGCTGGAAGCGAGGAAGAGTTTGTCAGCCAGATGAATCAGAAGGCAAAAGCCCTTCAAATGAACGACACGACTTTTAAAAACTGTTATGGGCTTGACGAGGAAGGGCATGTGACCTCCGCCCATGACGTCGCCATCATGTCGCGAGAACTGATTCAGCACAAAAAGATATTTGACTATACCAAGACGTGGATGGATTATCTGCGAGGCGGAAAAACCCAGCTTGTCAATACCAACAAACTGCTGAAAACATACCGGGGCATCACGGGCCTGAAAACGGGAACGACCAGCAAGGCAGGTTCCTGCATTTCCGCCACCGCGGAACGCGGCGGCGTCAGCCTGATCGCCGTCGTTCTCGGATGCCCGGACACCAAGACCAGGTTTTCCAGCGCTTCATCCCTGCTGGATTACGGGTTCGCGAACTGGTCGGTGGCAAAGCCCAGCATTCCGCAGGAAGCCTCCCTGCCGATCCCTGTGAAAAATGGAATGGAGCCTCAGGTCGGCGCCGACGTTGACTCGGGCGGAAAGATCCTTATCCCGAAAGGAAAAGCCGAAAAAGTGAAATATGAGGTCCAAAGAGAAGAAAACGTCGCCGCGCCGGTAAAGAAGGGACAGACGCTCGGCAAGGTGACCTGTACCCTGGACGGCAGTGTCCTCCAGGAGTTTCCCATCCGCGCGAAAAGCCCAGTCGCTGAGCTTACGTTCGGCGCCGTGTTCCAGCTCCTCGCGCGCGGAGTGCTGATGTCAGGTTGATTTTTTACAATTCGTTTACAAATCACGGCGCTTTCTTCTTGCAAACATCGTCCGCTTACGGTACAATAAAGGTAGTCCTAGAGAGATGAGAAGTCAGGAGGAAGCGCGATGACAATTCAGCTTGATTCAAAGCATCTTCGGAATTTTATATCGGAAGACGAATACGCCGCAATCGCTCCCCAGGTCCGGCTTGCGCATGAAATGCTTCATGACGGCACGGGTCTGGGAAGCGATTTTTTGGGCTGGCTCGATCTTCCATCGTCCTACGACAGGGAAGAATTTTCCCGCGTCCGGAAGGCCGCGGAAAAGATCCGCTCGAATACCGACGTATTTGTGGTAATCGGAATCGGCGGTTCCTATCTTGGGGCGCGGGCAGCGATTGAATTTTTAAAGTCGCAGAATTATAACGCCCTCAAAAAAAATACACCCGACATTTATTTTATCGGCAACAGTATCAGCCCGGCTGCTCTGGGCGAGGTGCTCGATCTCTGTGAAGGCAGGGACGTTTCCGTCAACGTGATATCCAAATCAGGAACCACGACGGAGCCGGCTGTCGCATTCCGGTTTTTCCGCCGCCTGCTGGAGAAAAAATACGGCAGAAAGGGCGCGTCTGAGCGCATTTACTGTACGACGGACCGGTCCCGCGGCACACTGAAGCACCTTGCCGACAAGGAAGGCTACGAGACTTTCGTCATACCCGACGATATTGGCGGGCGTTATTCTGTCCTGACCCCGGTAGGACTTTTGCCGATCGCCGTTGCGGGAGCGGACATCGGGGAACTGATGTCCGGAGCGGCTGCCGCCGAGCGGGAATTTGATGATCCCGATGTTTCAAAAAACGACTGCTACCGCTATGCGGCGATCCGGAATATCCTGTACCGCAAAGGCCGGGAAATCGAGATCCTTGTAAGCTACGAGCCCTGTTTCCGCATGATGGGCGAGTGGTGGAAACAGCTGTTCGGCGAAAGCGAAGGCAAGGACGGCAAAGGGCTGTTCCCGGCCTCCGCCATTTTTTCAACGGATCTGCATTCGATGGGGCAGTATATCCAGCAGGGCAGACGCTCCCTGTTCGAGACCGTTGTCCTGTTCGACCGGCCGAAGCGCGATCTTGTGATCAAGCCGGATGCGGAGAACGCCGACGGCCTGAACTTCCTTTCCGGCAGAGGGATGGATTACGTCAACCGGAAAGCGTTTGAAGGCACGGTGCTGGCCCATACGGACGGCGGAGTCCCCAATCTTGTCCTGCACGCACCTGACTTTTCTGAAAAATCCCTGGGACGTCTCATCTATTTCTTCGAAAAGGCATGTGCCCTGTCCGGCTATCTGCTGGGTGTCAACCCGTTTAACCAGCCCGGAGTGGAAAGCTACAAGAAAAACATGTTTGCGCTTCTTGGAAAACCGGGCTATGAAGGGGAAAAGGCAGCTCTGGAGGCTCGCCTTGGAAATTCAAGTGAAAAATTATCTTGACGGGAGGACGGAACCATGATTAATTTGATCGTCGGGAAAAAAGGGACTGGCAAGACCAAAAGGCTGGTGGAGCATGCGAACGAAGCAGTCAAAAAATCCAGCGGAAACGTGGTCGTCATTGAAAAGGGCGACCAGCTTACTTATGATATTTCCCACAGCGCGCGCCTTATCAATATTGAGTCGTATGGAATTCAAGGGGCGGATGCTCTTGGAGGATTTCTCTGCGGTATCTGTGCAGGAAACTATGACGTAACGGATATCCTGGTGGATTCCACCCTCAAGATCATCGGTCAGGACCTGAAAGTCCTGACGGCCTTTGTGGAAAAAATGAACCGGCTTTCCGCGCTTGCCGATACGAAGATCACACTTTTGATTTCGGCGGATAAGAGCGTGCTTCCGGAAGAAATCAGGAAAATTTCCATCGCAGTCTGAAATATCCCGTTTTCGGTTATTAAGCCGGGGCTGCGGCCCCGGCTTTTTCTGGTGCGCCCGGTGAGCGCACGT
>DAITAP010000022.1:0-9911 GCA_036824225.1 Caproicibacter sp.
TCTTCCCCGCTGTAGCAGAGGGCGCAGACACCAGGGGCTCTGTGGGAGTTTACATATCCGATATAGCTTAGCTCGCTGCCCCTTAGAATGATGACATTTGCTTTTGGGGAATAGTGCTTATACTTCATCCCCGGGGAAAGGGCGCGCGCTCCCTTCGGCAGGGGATTCAACACGGCAGGATCCACGTCGACGCGGCCTAAAACGGCCCGCAGCTGTCCGAGCGTGATGCCGCCGGGCCTTAAAAGGCGGGGAGGATTCGAAGTAAGGAGCACAATGGTGGATTCCACTCCCACCCCGCAGGATCCCCCGTCCAGAACGGCGTCGATTCTTCCGGCCATGTCGCGCATGACATGCGCGGCGGTCGTTGTGCTGGGAAGGCCGGATCGGTTTGCGGACGGCGCCGCGATGGGAACGCCCGCGGCCGTGATGAGAGCCCGGGCTACCGGATGGGAGGGGAATCGGATCCCGACGGTGGGAAGGCCCGCGCTGACGATGTCCGGCACGCGTTCCGACTTTCGAAGGATCATTGTCATCGGGCCCGGCCAGTACGCCTTTGCCAGCTTTACGGCCTTTTCCGGGACGGATTCCGTCAGTTCGTTAATCTGCCCGAACGAGGAAATATGAACGATAAGGGGATTATCCTGGGGCCTCCCTTTGGCCCGGAATATTTTCGCGACGGCTTTTGCGTCCAGGGCGTTGGCCGCGAGTCCGTAAACGGTCTCCGTCGGCATTCCGACAAGTCCGCCTTCCCGAATGATTCTTGCGGCGGTTTCCACCGCCCCCGGTTTTGCCGCGTCCAGCAGCAGGGTCTGCATATGTCTCTCTCTTTCCTAAAATTATTTCTTGTTTTCTGAGGCTTCGGAGGCCGCGAACTTTTTTGCCCTGTCGGCTTCCGCCAGCGCGTCGATCATCCCGTCGAGCTCTCCATCCAGCACGCTGTTAAGCTTATGGATCGTGAGGCCGATCCGGTGGTCCGTCACGCGGCCCTGGGGATAGTTATAGGTGCGGATCCGCTCCGACCGATCCCCCGTCCCGACCTGGGAACGGCGTTCCGCCGCGATTTTCTCATTCCGCTCGCGTTCCTTTTTCTCATAAAGGCGCGAACGAAGGATCTTAAGCGCGC
Source organism: Caproicibacter sp. (assembly GCA_036824225.1). Classification (GTDB taxonomy): domain Bacteria; phylum Bacillota; class Clostridia; order Oscillospirales; family Acutalibacteraceae; genus Thermocaproicibacter. The sequence continues at coordinate 1,124 of DAITAP010000022.1, forward strand.
GGTCCTTATTCTCATACTGGCTTCGTTCGTCCTGGCACTCCACCACCATGCCCGTAGGCAGATGCGTGATCCGGATGGCCGAGGAAGTTTTGTTGATGTGCTGTCCGCCCGCCCCGCTTGAGCGGAATGTGTCGATTTTAAGGTCGTCCGGGTTTATCTTGATCTCAACTTCATCGACTTCCGGCAGAACGGCGACGGTCGCGGTCGAAGTGTGGATTCTGCCCTGCTGTTCCGTTTCGGGCACCCGCTGGACGCGGTGGACGCCGCTTTCGTATTTGAGGCGGGAAAAGGCTCCCTTTCCGGTTACCATAAAGCTGATTTCCTTAAGACCCCCGAGCTCGGTTTCGTTGGAGTTCAGAATCTCGGTTTTCCAGCCCCTGTGCTGCGCGTAAAGGCTGTACATGCGGAACAGTACGGCGGAAAACAAAGCGGCTTCCTCTCCGCCTGCGCCGGCACGAATTTCGACGATAACGTTGCGATCGTCATTTGGATCTTTCGGAAGAAGCAGCTTTTTAAGTTCTTCCGAAAGGAGTCCTTCCTCGGTCTGCGCGGACTTCAGCTGTTCCTCCGCAATTTCCCGGAGTTCCCGGTCCCCGCCTTCTCCGAGAATATCTTTTGCTTCCGCTTTTTCCGCGCGCGTTTTCTGAAGCTTCCGGTAAGTAAGGACAACCGGTTCGATTTCACGATACTCTTTTGTCAGCCTTCCGCATTTCTGCGGATCGGCGGCAACTGCCGGATCGCAGAGCCTGTGTCCGAGTTCTTCATACCGTTTTTCAAAAACGGCGATATTTTCATCCATTTTTATTCTTCCTTCCAAAAATTTGCTTGAGGTATGGAAGGGAGGCTAGGATTCTCCTTCCGGTTTTCCGCGGAGAATCTTTTTTATGTGCTTCTCACATTTTAGGCGGGGCACCATTACTTCATGTCCGCATTTTACACACCGTATTTTAAAGTCCATCCCTGAGCGCAGCACCAGAAACCTGTTGCCGCCGCATGGATGGTTTTTTTTCATCACGAGAATATCCCCGGGCCGTACGTCCATTGCAGCACCCCGCTTTCCCAAAATGACAGATTGTATCGCCGTGGATTGTCGCGCGGCTGATTTTCTTCTCCAGTATATCACAGAAAGCGCCTGCGCTTCAACTGGTGCGGGCTTAAGACACCCCTTTCGTCCGGAATAAGCTGCCAGGTCCGCCGGTCCATGGATTTTAGAGTTCGCCCGGATCGCGAAAACAAGGCAGGGGAGTATGTCGAAGCGCGGGGCTCGCCTTCTTCTCTGACAAGAATACGGAGAACGACTCCCCAATATACCGACGCCGCGGAATCAGGCGTTTTCCCGGCATCCGGAGGGAAAACCCCTTGGCTGCTTGCAGGAATCGGAATTTTCGCCTATAATTCTCAAAGAAGACAGGGAGACAGATAAAAACAGTCTAATAAAAAATAAAAAAGAAGCGTGATGCTGTTGACAGGAAAAGAAAAAATCCTCTGCCGCCTGCGGGGAGAAAAAGGATATGTTTCCGGAAAGGATCTCGGTACGGAACTTGGCGTATCCCGGACGGCGGTCTGGAAGGCTGTTGCCAGTCTCCGCGCGGAAGGGTATCAAATCGAGTCTTCAACAAACCGCGGGTACCGCCTGGTTTCCAGCCCGGACCTTTTCACGCCGGAGGAAATTTCTGCCGGACTCGGGACGAAATTTTTAGGACGTCATATGTTTTGCTACCGCAGCATTGATTCCACGAATGAGGAAGCAAAGCGAATGGCCCTTCAAGGTGCTCCGGACGGCAGTCTGTTTGTCGCGGAACAGCAGACGGGCGGCCGGGGGCGCCTCGGGCGGAAATGGGATTCCCCGCCCGGAAAAGGGCTATGGTTTACAGTCCTCCTGCGCTCGGGTTCCATCCCGTTAAGCCCTTCCATGATTACTCTCCTGGCAGGGCTTTCCGTTTTAAAGGCTTCACGCTCCCTTTCCGGCGTCCGGACGCTCATCAAGTGGCCGAACGACATCATAATCGGATCCAGAAAAGTCTGCGGAATTCTCGCCGAGATGAGTGCGGAAATAGATCGGGTTGAATTTATGGTTGTGGGGATTGGCGTGAACGTAAATAACGCTTCTTTCCCTCCGGATCTCGAAAAGAAAGCGACCTCCTTTCTGATGGAAACAGGAAAACCCATCCGCCGCGTCTCCCTGCTTCAGGAAACCCTCCGAGAGCTCGAAACTCTTTTAAGGGAAAACGCTTCCGGGCTGACCCCGGCGTTTCTTAAAGAATACCGCGGCTGCTGCGTGACACTCGGGCGGAAAGTATGTTTTCTGCGCGGGGGAAAAAGAATATCCGGCCTCGCGAAAGACGTTACGCCGCAGGGAGAACTTCTGGTGCGCCTGCCGGACGGCAGGATGGAAACGGTTTTCTCCGGGGAAGTGAGCGTCCAGGGCATTTATGGGGAAAAGATAGAATAGAAAAGGGATCCCCGAGAAGAAAATGACTTTAAAGGAAATCCTGAAAAGACGTAGAAAGCGCGGACAGCGGTTTTGAAAGAAAGACAGAAGAGCGGGGCGGCACCCAGGAAAAGTGTGCGCGCCGAGCAGATCAGGGGAAGCGGGACACCCCCTTGATTTGCCCGGCGCGCTTTTTTAGCGGCACCACGGCTCTCTGCCGACCGCCTGGGGAACGGACTGTCTCTCCGGGCGTCCGCCCGCGTTCCCGGGGAAACCGGCGTAGACGGGTCCTTTTGTTTCCGGCAGGACCTTTTTACACTCTTCCCGGAGGGATTTCGGAAAAATCCGCCAGCCGCATTTTCCGTGCGACACGCAGAAAAAAGCTGTGATAGGAAAGGCATCCGTCCAGCAGTTCCAGCTGTTCCTCGTCCGGAAGCGAGAAAAAATAGTTTCTGACCCGCTCCTCCCCGGCGTCCAGTATAGACGGAAATGGAAATCCTGGGAAACCTGAATAATCCAAATTCTTTCACCTCCAGAAATCAGTATGGCAGAAAAGTTTGGAAAAATTCATCCAGCAGCGGGATTCTTCCGATCGCCCTTCCCAACCCGGCAGACCGCCGAGAAAAAGAGGACATGGGCACGACAGAGATACCGACGTGCCGCTGCTCCATCCCTCGGAATGGGAAATGCTTTTTTGGGCTGATTTGACATATATAGAAAAAAGAATTATAATAGTAAAAATAACCTTTTTATTTAGAATGACCTGATGAAAATCAGTATAGACTGATGGTAAATCAGGAAGATACCCGGTCTGACGCGAAAACCGGGTAAGAAACGGAGCCGAAAATACGTGAAATCCGGCAGGCGGACGCCGGGGAAAGAAAGGAGCATCTCTGATGAACGCTGCTGTAATAGGGACTTCGAGAAAAGAAAACGAGAAAAGGGTCGCCATTCATCCGGGCCAAATCGGCAGGATACCGAAAAATGTGCGCCGCTGCCTGTATTTTGAAAAAGGTTACGGCAAACCTTTCGGTGTTCCGGACAGCTGCATTGCCGCAATGACGGGAAACGAGCCAAGGGAGCGCCGGGAACTTCTCCGACGTGCGGACGCCGTCATCCTTCCAAAGCCTGTGGCGAAGGATCTGGAAGAATGCAGGAAAGGCACGGCCGTATGGGGCTGGATCCACAGCGTTCAGCAGAGCAATGTTGCCCAGATTGCGATCGAACGCCGTCTGACGCTTGTGGCGTGGGAAAACATGTACCATAAAGGAGAAAGAGGAAAGATTCACGTTTTTCAGCGGAATAACGAGATGGCTGGCTACTGCGGCGTCCAGCACGCTCTTGAACTGCGCGGCGTGGATGGAAATTTCGGCGTGCCGCTGAGTGCGGTCGTGCTGGGGTTCGGGTCTGTCAGCCGAGGTGCCGTGCTGGCTCTTAAAAACCACGGCGTCATAAACCTGACGGTTCTTACAAAACGTCCCACTCATCTTGTCGCGAACCGGATTCCGGGGGTGCGGTATCTCCGGTATGTCCGGAAGGGGAGGGGCGGGTTTGCCGTAGAATTTCCGGACGGGAAAACCATACCACTTATCCGTTTCCTCTCGGGCGCAGATATTCTCGTGAACGGAGTCCTGCAGATCCCGGATCACCCCGAAATCTTTATCCGAAGCAGGGATATTGAAAAATTTCAGAAGGAATGCCTTATCATTGATGTCAGTTGCGATGAGGGGATGGGATTTCAATTCGCAAAGCCTTCCGAATTTTCCCATCCTTTCCGAAAGATAGGAAATATTCTTTACTATGCGGTCGACCATACTCCTTCTCTGCTGTGGGACAGCGCTTCCTGGGAAATTTCCTCCGCTCTGCTCCCTTACCTTTCCGATTTTATTTTTCAAAAACACAATCCGGTACTTGAAAACGCGGTGGATATCCGGGACGGCTATGTGCGGAACAAGGCCATCCTGGATCACCAGGACCGTTCTCCCTTATATCCCTACCCGAGAAAGGAAAAATCCGTTTCCCAGGAAAACGGCCTTTTGGGCCGCGGATATGCTGCTTTCGCATCGCAATCTTCCGGAAACTGAACATAATTGCCTGATTTTGTGTTATAATGGAAATAATAAAACTTTGGAGGTGCGGAATGAACTCAAAGGAAAAGACGCTGCTGGAAAGCAAACTGAAAGTCTATAAGCTTTGCTATCGGCGCGCGGAAGAGCGCGAAGATCACGAGTGCATGGAAAAAGCCGAAACAGCCATGGATGAACTCCGGGAGGAAATCCGCAACCTCGCGTAGTGGTCACGGATTTCCTAAGGAAAGCAGACAGACGAAAATATTCTGCGTGCGGCTGTGTTTTCGGAGCAGCCGGCATACATAAACAGTTTCAGGAAAAGGACGGCTCCCGCCGCAAAAAGCGGGATCCGTCCTTTTCCTTTCATCCGAGGATCCGATATCCGCGAACCCCCGAGACCGTTTCCCGGGAAAACATCGTAATCTCATCTTTCTTCCCGAAATCCGCAGCAGAACGCTTTCTCAGCCCGTTTTACCGGCATCGGAAGATCCGCCATGTTTAAAATTCTCGAGATATTCCCGTACGGAACGGTTCATATCTTCGGAAAAGCCGGTATGATATTTCCGTAAATAAAAAGCCCGGCACCAAGCTTCATAAGATAAACTGCCGATCCGGTTTTGAAGCATCTGCCTGAGCCGCGACCCCTCCATCCGGTGGTAACCATTTTGATGGACGATGTAGCTAAAATGGAAACGGCGGGGCTTCTGTCTCTCCGACTGCTGCCTTGTCGGATAGCCGAATACCAGCATGACAGCCGGAAATACGTACCGGGGCAGGTGCAGAAGCTTTTGTTGCTCTTCCCGGTGCTCCATGATGTCCCCAATATAACAGGAGCCGACTCCCAGCCCCCAGGCGGCGGTCACTGAATTCTGGGCGGCGATTGCCGCGTCTTCGACCGCAAGCATCAGATCCCCTTTGCCGGGCTCCCTTGGATTACAGTTGGAATCCACAAAAATATCGTACCATTTCTGCACGTCCGCACAGAAAATCAACACCATTGGGGCCCTTGCGATAAACGGCTGGTGATCGCAGGAGACGGACAGACGATCCTTCAGGGACTGATCCGTAATATCCAAAATAGTATAAAGCTGCTGGTTGCCTGCCGTCGGCGCATGAAACGCCGCCAGCAGGATTTCTTTTTTTATGTCTTCGGGGATTGGCTTATCCTCAAACGCACGGACGGATTTTCGGCTTACCAGGTTCTCAACAATGGGGTTCAAAAAGGGTTTTCTCCTTTCTCTTCATCCAAAATGAAAACCGGATGATTTTATTTCCATCATATCACGGCCCGGATTTCATATCAATGCGTTTTTCTCCGCAGCCGGCGAAAAAAGAAGTGCGGAAAGACTGCCGGAGAAATTATCGGCTGCTTGCAACGAAGTCTCCAGAGGGGATGCAGGAATTAAACGCAGCGTTAACGCTGCGAACTAAGCGTGAACGGGGAGCTGTCCTAGCCGTGTGATACAACTGCGTAATTGGTCGTCGTTGAAAGCCGATGCTGTCATAAAAGCAGCAGGCAATATAGTTCACTTTGAATAGAGCCTACTTCAAAGAGATCGTGAAAAAGGAGCAACCCGAAGGCTGCTCAGCTTTTGCCCTTCTTCCCAAGGTGTCGGCAATCCCTCTGGAGATGCCTTTCATAAATTCTTGAATAAAATTAACAAGCAGTTTTTGAAAATTTCTGAATCAATCTGACAATATGGTTTAAAAAGAAAGGTAGAATGTCTTGCTTTTTAAAATAATAGGGATATAATGGACTAAATATTTAGAAGGGAGATGGAAGGAAAAGAGTGGCGGAATTGATCAGTGCGAACCCCAAGCTCACATGAAAATCCCGGTACCTTCGCACCTGAAAAACTTACGTATAATTCCATATTAGATAATATTATTGATGGAAAAGAGAAATATATCTAAAATATTGTAAATTATCACTATTATGTTGATTAAATAAGCTATATTTTGGATATATTTACCGTCGCTCCCCGCGTGAGAGCGTGGATTGAAATGCAGACGGCCAAGACCGTTTTATACGTCGCTTGAAGTCGCTCCCCGCGTGAGAGCGTGGATTGAAATGCTAAAACAGTAACGACTTTTGACGCGCTCGACGCGTCGCTCCCCGCGTGGGAGCGTGGATTGAAATAGAGTGGACGGAAAAGCAATTGCGTCCGGTTTTGTGTCGCTCCCCGCGCGGGAGTGTGGATTGAAATTTGACAGAAGCGGCCTGAAGTGGTAAGATACAAATCAACAATAAAATAGATTTGAAACTGAAGAAGGAGAAAAAGATCAGCAAACGGTTTGAAAGAGAGCCGGGCACTTGGATGAAAACCCGGCAAACACGAGCTGGTTCGGTTGGGCTCCTGAAGGCGGAAAGAAAGCGGGTAAATCCCGCGAGTAATGTCCGACGCGGCGCTGGCGTTAGAGAGCGGGGGATGTGTCAGGCATCCCGGTAAGCGGGGTCTGATCCTTTTGCGGGATCGGCTCAAGCGAGGTGGCACCGCAGATTAAAGTCTGTCCTTGTTTTGAAAACAGGAACAGGCTTTTTTTATATTTTTTTGAAGTTGGTGAAATATTGTGAAAAAGCTTCTGATGGGAAACGAAGCGATCGCCCTGGGCGCTGTGGACGCGGGTGTGCGACTGGTGAGCGGATATCCCGGCACGCCGTCCACGGAAGTGCTGGAAACGGTCGCCGCGCATAATGACGGCAGTATCTATGTCGAGTGGTCGGTAAATGAAAAAGTGGCAATGGAAGTCGCCGCCGGTGCCGCGTATTCCGGGGCGCGGGTGATGGTGACGATGAAGCAGGTCGGGTTAAACGTGGCGTCGGATCCGCTGATGAGCCTAAGTTATGTCGGTGTGAAAGGCGGCATGGTCGTTCTGGTGGCCGATGACCCGGGACCGAATTCTTCTCAGACCGAGCAGGATACCCGGCATTTCGCGGAATTTTCCAATCTGCCGGTTCTGGATCCAGTTTCTCCGGAAGAAGCGTACAACATGATGCCGTATGCGTTTGATCTGTCGGAGAAGGCGGGCCTTCCGGTTTTTGTGCGCCCTACGACTCGGATATGTCATGCCAGGAGCACCATTGATGTTCGGGAAAAGGAAACACGTCCCGGCGCCGAAGGGTTTGTCAAAGATTCCAGATGGGTGATATTTCCCGGCCTTTCCTATCGGAAGCACAAAGAACTTGAAACGCTGCAGGGGAAGATTTCCCGATACTTTGATGCCTGTCCGTTTAACTCCGTGGAAGGGGACGGAGAACTCGGCGTCGCGGCTTCCGGGATAGCTTTTGCGTATGCCGCCGACGTCATCCGGGACCGGCAACTCCCCGTCCGCCTTTTCAAGGTCGGCACAGCGTATCCTTTTCCGGAGCGGAAGGCCGCGGGTTTTCTGAAAGGGCTAAAAAAAGTCCTGGTTCTTGAGGAACTGGACCCCGTCGTCGAGGAGGCGCTCCTTACGGTATCCGCAAAGACAGACAGGGTGCCGATATACGGCAAAATGACGGGCGACATACCCCGCTGCGGGGAACTTTCCTATGCCACAGCGGAAAAGGCACTTCTCGCGTTTTGCGGAATGAGGCCTGTGGCCGAGCCCATAAAAGCGACAGAAAAACTTCCGGTGCGTCCGCCCGTCCTCTGCGCCGGGTGTCCCCACCGTGCGTCTTTCTACGCGGTCAAGCAGGCGATGAAAGGCAGAAAAGCCGTTTTCACTGGTGATATCGGTTGCTATACCCTCGGAAACGCGGCTCCTCTCGACATGGTGGATACCTGTCTCTGTATGGGGGCGTCCATCACCGTGGCCCAGGGGATTCGGAGAATATCGCCGGATGTTCCCGTGTTTGCCTTTATCGGGGATTCGACATTTTTTCACACGGGTATCCCGGGCGTGATTAACGCCCTCTATAACGCCGCGGACCTTGTTGTCGTGGTGCTTGACAACAGCACGACGGCCATGACGGGCCATCAGCCCCATCCGGGGACCGGCGAAACCATGATGGGAGGGCATTCTCCGCGCGTCCGGATCGACAGGACCCTCGAAGGAATCGGCGTTCCGTTTGTAAGAAGGGTAAACCCGTTTGACCAGAAAAAAGCGATCGAAACGATCCGAGAAGCGGTAGGAAGAAAGGGCGTGTCGGCGGTGATTTTTGAAGCCCCATGCATTGCCCTTTTTAAACGGACGTGCATCTATTCGGTGGACGCCGAAGCATGCAGAGCTTGCGGCCGCTGCGTCAGGGAAATCGGATGCCCCGCCCTGACGGCGGGAAAAGACGGAAAAGCCGTTATTGACGAGG
>DAITAP010000022.1:9921-16744 GCA_036824225.1 Caproicibacter sp.
AGGAACAGTGCTACGGATGCGGACTTTGCGCAGAAGTGTGCCCGTTTGGCGCAATTTCCAAATCCGAGCCGCGGAAGCCGGCGGGCGGGAGGAAGAATGAAAATGGATGAATTCAATATCTTGATAGCCGGAGTCGGCGGACAGGGACAGGTGCTCGCCTCCCGCCTGATTGGCGCCGCTGCGATGGCAGCAGGTCTGGAAGTAAGAGCGGCCGAAACCATCGGAATGGCACAGCGGGGCGGATCCGTGATAAGCAACGTCCGGATAGGAAAACGGCATCTGAGCCCTGCCGTGCCCGACGGGCAAGGCGATCTGATAATCGGGTTTGAGCTTTGCGAGACGGCAAGAAACCTTGAAAAACTGCGTCCGGGGGGAAACGTGCTTCTCAACGATCTGTCGATCATGCCGGTGCCTGCGGCGCTTGGGCTGGAGAAATATGACGCGCCCGCGATGCGCACTGCCATCCGGAAACGTGCGGGGCGGATGCTGGTCCTTGACGGGATGAAACTCGCGGAACAGGCGGGTTCCGTGAGGTCCTGCAATGTCGTCCTGCTCGGAGCCGCCGCGGGCGCGGGGTTTCTGCCAATCCCGAAGGATCTTTTCCTTTCCGCTGTTACCCGCAGCGTGCCAAAAAAGTACCGGGAATTAAACAGCCAGGCTTTTCAGCTCGGATACCATGCCGGCAGAAGTTACGCTTCTAAATAGATCCAATAAGACAGGGGGGTCCATGAAATGACGGAAGAAAAATTTGCTGAAATTCAGAAACTGCTGGACCGGGTATTCCACTGCAGCCCATTTTACAGAAAAATTTTCGCGCGGTACGGCGTCGAACGGGGGGATATCCGGACTCCGGAAGATTTTGAAAAACTTCCTTTTACCGATAAGAACGATTTAAGGGAAGCGTATCCGCTGGGGCTTCAGGCTGTACCGGATGAAGAAGTCGTCCGCATTCATTCTTCCTCCGGGACGACGGGTGATCCGGTTATCATTCCCTACACGAGACAAGATGTGGACGACTGGGCTGAGATGTTTGCCCGCTGTTACCGGATAGCGGGTGTAACAAACCGAGACGTCGTCCAGATTACCCCCGGGTACGGCCTGTGGACGGCCGGGATCGGATTCCAGGCTGGCGCCGAGCGTCTGGGTGCCATGGCGGTTCCCATGGGACCCGGAAACACGGATAAGCAGTTCCGGATGATGATCGACCTGAAAAGCACAGTCCTCTGCTCGACTTCTTCCTATGCCCTCCTGATCGCGGAAGAAGCGGAGAAACGAGGGATCCTCGGGAAACTTCACCTTAAAAAGGGGATTATCGGATCGGAACGCTGGGGGGAACTGATGAAAAAGCGGATTCAGGATAAACTCGGAATCGAGCTTTTTGATATCTACGGGCTGACGGAAGTGTATGGACCGGGGATCGGTATCGACTGTTCCTATCATCAGGGAATCCATTATTTTGACGATTTTCTGTATTTTGAGATTATCGACAGCACGACTGGGAAACGAGTCCCCGACGGAAAATGGGGCGAACTTGTCATTACAACCCTGAAAAAGCAGGCGGCGCCGCTGGTCCGCTACAGAACCCACGACATCACCCGGTTTATTCCGGGTAAATGTCCCTGCGGCAGGAAATATCCGAGGATCGGCCGCATTATGGGACGGACGGACGATATGATAAAGGTAAAGGGCGTCAATATCTATCCCGGACAGGTGGAGGATGTGCTGAAAAGCTGCCGGGGAGTCAGCAGCGAATACCAGATCCATATCCGTCACGAGAACGGACGGGACGTGCTGCGGCTGAAAGTTGAAAAAAAGCCCGGCGCCGGGAAAGAAGCGGTCGAGAGGGAGGTAACCGCCGCCTTTAAAAACCAGATCGGTATCCGGATTCTGACGGAGGCCGTCGAGTTAGGTGAACTTCCCAGAAGCGAAAAAAAGAGTCAACGGGTCTTTGATTATCGTCAGAAATAGGCAGTCAATCTGCCACGGCCCCGCGGGGTTCCTGTACGGAAAAGACATGCCGGCGGACACAGAAGAAAATTTCTGCGCTTTTCTTCATCAGGACCCGACGGAAAAAAAGCACTGAAGCAGGGAAAAAATCAGAAAAGAAACGGAGGCTTCCTGATAATATGACAATTTGTTACCGCATTGCCGATAAGCTTTATCTAAACCTAACCAATCGGTGCAATAACAACTGTACGTTTTGCCTCAGGCAGGGAAAGCGGGGGATAGCTGGTTACAATCTTCGCCTTCCGGAGGATCCCACCGCGGAAATGGTGAACCGCAGCCTCGATTCCCTCAATCTTCGGGATTATTCGGAACTTGTATACTGCGGATTTGGGGAGCCTACGCTCGCGCTCGGCGTGCTGCTTCAGTCGGCGCGCCATGTGCGGGAAAAGTCCAGAATCCCGATCCGACTCAACACAAACGGGCTCGCAAACCTTGCATACGGGAAAGATATTACCCCGAAACTGCACGGCCTTATCGATACGGTTTCCATCAGTCTCAACGCAAAAAACGCTCAGGAATACACGAAACTCTGCCGTCCCGCGTATGGAGAGGCGGCTTTCCGCGGGCTGCTGGATTTTGCCAGGAAGTGCGTGGATCAAGTTCCCAGGGTGGTATTCACGGTTGTGGACTTTCTTCCCGAGACGGATATCGAAGCATGCCGGAAAATCGCGCGGGAAGCGGGAGCGGAGCTGCGGGTGCGGCGTTATCAAAAATGAAAATTGAAGCTCGAAAGGCGTCAGGCGGGGAAAGAATGCCGGGTAATTTCCGAATCTGTTTCCGGCTTTTCTCTTAAAACAGAGTATTCTATATGCTGTTGGAATTATTAGCGATCCCATCGTCCACTGCGTACCGTTTTCTCCTGAGTGTTTCATTTCCCCGTCGAGGCAATCTTTTTTTCCAGATCTATATCAACCGCATCTCTCTAAATCATAAGGAAGGGGTTCTGTTGAAGGGCAGGATTCCTTTTTTTATTGGAGAACCGGCTGCATGAAGGCCTTGAAGGCTTTTTCTACGCCGTTAGCATGGAGGAAGGCGCCGTCGCGGGTAACAAGACATATTTCCATGCCCGTTTCAACCGGACCGATCCCGTCGGATAAGGTGACAACTATGTCATCCTCGACGGTATTGAAGGCTGCGGGCATTATGTTGCACGCAGCTCTGCTTGAAGCAGAACAACGACTGCTGATGGGGCGAAGGCGAGGTCAAGACCGTATATCGATGGCGATGGGCAATTCCCTTCCTACTGCAGGACCGGCACGGAGGATTACATCGGAGGCACCTGAAGCTTCAACGAAAATTTTCCGCGTCGTTCTTTAGCTATCAGTACCTTATAACGCTCGGCGATCACCCGCGCGCCACCAACGCCGCCGGCAACCGGCACAGCATGTATCGGTTCCATATACTCTATCCCATCCGGTTCGAGAGTGCGCTCAAGGTCACGATCCAGTGCCTTAGCTGGCGGTCGGAAGGGCACTATTTACCGCTACAGGACGACCTAGGGTAACCAGGCCGAGCCGAACCATACGTTTCCGACGCTCGGCGACCGCAATGCCCTGGAGGCCATCTGAACCGGTGTACCCATCGCGGCGAACGACCCGCAATGGAATATCTCCCTGACTTTTACAAGAGCAGTTCCGGTATCTTGCCGATTTTTCTTCAACCAAAGGAAAAGCTTCCGGTCGCAGTTTCAGACCCTGCGGCCGGAAGCTTCATTCTCTGCGTGCAGAAGAACTTACGCGGCAGAATGCCGAAAGCACTATAGAAACGGAACAGGCTGAAACGGAAAACGGTTAGCAGCCGCAGCTTTCCACCGGCAGCAGCGTGCCGCCCCTGCCCGCCGTGATGAGGAAAGACTTTTTCCGGAAATTCACCTTCAGTTCGGCCTTTTCCCCGCCGCATTCCCGGCGGATCCAGAGTTCTTCGTCGGAACAGGGCAAAAGCTGGAAGGAACCGCCGAAGGCTCCGCAACTGTTTCGGAATCTCATCAGCTTCAGAAGCTTCGAGACGACCGGGCGTTTTACTTCCCCGGCCACTTCCTCCGCCGTATAGAAATGACGATTGATGTCTCTGCCGACCTTCGTCTCCTCCAAAAGCTTCAAGTCGTTTCTGCCCGCCAGCATGCCAACATAGTACACCTGCGGAATGCCCGGGGCAAAGAACTGCACCGCGCGCGCGATGAGATAGGCGGTATCGTCTTCGCCGAGGGCGGAATAATAGGTGCAGTTCACCTGATAGATGTCAAGATTTTTATACAGGGCGGTGCTGTAGACTTTTTTCACGTTGGCGCCGAATTTAAAGATTCCTTCCCGCGTGCGCTCGATTTCCTCATCCGGAAGAAGTCCCTTCACATCCACCACGCCGATGCCGTCATGTGTGTCCAGCGTGGTGAATTGTCTGCGCGGGCAGATCGAAAGCCAGTGCTTTAAATACCCCGATCGACCGAAATACAGTGCATTGATCAGCAGCATCGGCAGGGCGAAATCGTACACATAATAGTCCCTATCGGCTATTTTCAGCTGTATGGAATAATGCTCGTGGATTTCAGGCAGCACCAGCACGCCGTACGGCTTGAGGATGCCGGCCGCCTCATTCAGAAGGTCCCACACGTCCGGCTCCACGAAAAAGCAGTTCGTATTTTCCTTTTTCGTGGCGTACGCGAAAGCGTCCAGGCGAATGACCGCCGCTCCCCGTTCGGCCAGAAAAGTGAGGTTTTCGCGGATAAAACGCTTCGCGATCGGCGAGAAGCAGTTGATGTCGATCTGCTCCTTGTCGAACGTGCACCATATTTTTTCCGTGGTGCCGTCCGCGAAGACCGCCTGCACATAAGGAGCCCGCGGCTTTCTCTTGTAGATCTTGTCGATCTGTTTCTGAGAAGGCTCCCCGCCGCTCCAAAAATCCTTATAGCGGATAAAAAGGTCCTTGTATTCCGATGCGTCCTTTTTCAGGAGAAAATCCCTGTAGTATTCGCTGCGGGCGGAAATATGGTTGATCATATAATCCACCATCAAATAGTAATCCCCGGCCAGCCCGGCGACGTCCTGCCACGTTCCGAACGCGGGGTCCACCTCGCGGTAGGTAATCGGCGCAAATCCGCGGTCGCAGGAAGAGGGAAAGAACGGCAGAAGATGGATGCCTCCCACGGCTCCGCCTGCATACCGGCCCAGCAGCTCATGCAACTCGTTTATATTTTTCCCAAAGGAATTCGCATACGTAATCAGCATGATTTTGTTCTCAAGTTTTTTCATCATCAATACTCCTAAATATTCTTAATATATCAACCGCTTGTCATATAATAAAATAGAGGAGTCCGCAAAAAAAGTCAATAGTGATCCGAACAATAAAAATGAAAAGATTTATATAATATTTACTTTGACCAAAGGATATCCGCTGTAATTTTGTTGAAAAATCGTTCTTTTTTCTGCTATAATACTATTTGAAGGGTTCCGGCTCCATAACCGGCGGAATATGGCAGGGCGGTCTTTCAACCGGGAAAGACAAAATTCTGCAGAGCTTTTTCCTCCGAACGTGGCTTTTGGACGCTTTTCAGGTACAAATCCAACGGATTCGCGCCTGAAAAAGGTTAGCGGTTACCTGGCACAGGCTTTCCGTTCTATCATCATTTTCTGTATCAACGAAAGAGGAGAAAAAATGTTTACGTTAAAGGATATTGCGCAAAAGGCGGGGGTCACGACCACTACCGTGTCTCGGGTCATCAACAACAGGGGGTATATCAGCAAAAAAACGCGGGATAAAGTATGCGAGGTTATGAAAGAGATGAACTACCGCCCCAACGAACTAGCCAGAGCTCTCTCCAAGCAGCATAATACCTCGATCGGGGTGATCGTTCCGCACATTTCCCATCCTTTTTTCTCAAAGCTGATCAGTCATCTGGAATCCGCCGCGGCGCAGAAGGGATACAAAATTCTTCTGTGCAATTCCAAGGATCAGCCGGAAAAGGAAATGGAATATATCGAGATGTGTATTTCCAACCGCGTTGCAGGCATAATACTTTGTAGCAAATATCTCGACGCCAGCAAGTTTGCGTCGCTGAACATCCCCATTTTAAATCTGGAAAAAGAGGATTACAGCAACGCAATCAGCGTGCAATGCGACACTATAAGGGCGGCTGCATCGCGGCGGAGCATCTGATTGCCTGCGGTTGCCGGAAAATTCTCCATTTCGGCGGCATTGCCGGAAAAAACATGCCGGCGGACAGAAGAGCGCAGGGATTCACGGATGTATGCAGCCGCCGGAAAATAGAAAACAGGGTGCTGCTGACGGACCAATCCGCTTATGGAACTATGGATTATTACGGATTTATAGAAAAATCCCTGAAGAGCAATCCCGGCGTAGACGGCGTTTTTGCCAGCAGCGATTTGATTGCCGCACAAGTGATACAGGTATGCAAAACCATGGGAATTGAGATTCCCAAGGATCTCTGCCTTGTGGGGTTTGACGACGTATCCATCTCAAAGCTGACGACGCCGACAATCACTACGATCCACCAGCCCATCCGAGAGATGTCGGAAATTGCCATCGACTGTATCGATAAAAGCCTGAAGGGGGAGATTGTCCCTTCCCAGATTATTTTACCGGTTACATTAATAAAACGGGATTCCACGCGGGTTCGATAGAAGAAATACCGTAATTTCCGTAATTTCCATATTGCTTTACATAACTATATAGTAAAACAGAAAAATATATAGGAAAAATATAAAAAATACACATGTAATCGGTTGACATATAGGGATGGTAGGCGTATTGTTAATGCTAAGGGAATCTGTCTGAAAATTGACATTGTTTTTTGTCCAGGAAC
>DAITAP010000023.1:0-16284 GCA_036824225.1 Caproicibacter sp.
CCGTCCTTCGTCGCCGGGCCGTCGGCGATCACCTCGCCGGCGGAAACGCGCTGGTTCAAATCGACGATGGGTTTCTGGTTGATGCATGTTCCCTGGTTGGAACGCATAAATTTGGTAATATGGTACGTGTCAATCTCGCCGCTGTCCGTGGCGATGCGGATTTCGTCCGCGGAAACACTGTGCACGATGCCGGAATGTTTTGCGAGAATGCATACCCCGGAATCCACGCCGGCCTTGTATTCCATGCCCGTGCCGACGATGGGGGCCTCCGTTTTCAGAAGAGGCACTGCCTGCCGCTGCATGTTGGATCCCATCAGCGCGCGGTTTGCGTCGTCGTTCTCGAGGAACGGGATCATCGCCGTCGCGACGGAAACAACCATCCGGGGCGACACGTCCATGAAGTCTACCCGCTCGCGCTCCACTTCCACGTATTCGTCGCGGTAGCGGCCGTTGACTTTCGGATGCAGAAAACGGCCCTCTTTGTCAAGCGGTTCGTTCGCCTGCGCGCAGATATAATTGTCTTCCACGTCCGCCGTCATATAAACGACGTTTTTCGTGACCACGCCCGTCTTTTTGTCCACACGGCGAAACGGGGCCTCGATAAAGCCGTACTCGTTGATGCGCGCGAAAGTCGCTAGGTAGGAGATAAGGCCGATATTCGGTCCTTCCGGCGTCTCGATAGGACACATGCGCCCGTAATGGGTATAATGCACGTCCCGGACCTCGAACCCCGCGCGATCTCTCGAAAGCCCGCCCGGACCCAGCGCGGAGAGGCGGCGCTTGTGCGTCAGCTCCGCAAGCGGGTTGGTCTGGTCCATAAACTGGGAAAGGGGCGAAGATCCGAAAAATTCCCGGATTGCCGCCACAACAGGGCGGATATTGATCAGCGAGTGGGGCGTCAGCGTTTCCAGATCCTGCGCCTGGAGGGTCATGCGTTCCCGGATTACCCGCTCCAGGCGGGAAAAGCCGATGCGGAACTGGTTCTGCAGCAGCTCGCCCACGGAACGGATCCTCCGGTTGCCGAGGTGGTCGATGTCGTCCACGTTTCCAAGCCCCATCGCAAGGCAGTTAAGGTAGTTGATGGATGCCATGATATCATCGACCACAATATGGTGCGGTACCAGATCGTCGATCCTCTCGCGGATTTTTTCCTTCCGCTCGTCGTCCGTCTTGCAGGCGGCGAGAATTTCCTTGAGGACGCTGTAGCGCACGCGTTCACGGACGCCGCATTCGGCCTTCGCGTCGAAGTCGACGTATTTTGAAATGTCGACCATGCCGTTCGAAACGATCCGGACGTCGTGATCGCCGAGCTTGACCGTCACGGAAGTTACCCCCGCGTCGTCCATCTGCTCCGCGAGGCTCCGGGAGACCGTCGTTCCGGCCTCAGCCATCAGTTCGCCCGTCGTGGGATCCGCCACGGGCAGGGAAAGAACCTGCCCGGAAAGACGTCCCGCGAGATTCAGCTTCTTGTTGTATTTATACCGGCCGACGCGGGAAAGATCATAGCGCCGGGAATCAAAGAACAACCCGTTGAGGTGAGCCTGGGCACTCTCGATGGTGGGCGGCTCGCTGGGCCTGAGTTTCCGGTAAATCTCGAAAAGGGCTTCCTCCATGTTCTTGCAGGGATCTTTTTCGATGGTCGCGTTCATCCGGTCATCGTTGCCGAAAAAGTCAATAATCTGCTGATCTGTCCCAAGCCCGAGAGCCCGGATAAACACCGTGACCGGGATCTTCCGGGTTTTATCGATGCGCACATAAAACACATCGTTGGAATCGGTTTCATATTCCAGCCACGCGCCGCGGTTTGGTATCACCGTAGTGCTGTAAAGTTTTTTCCCGGTTTTATCGTAGTTCATCTTATAATAAACGCCCGGGGAACGCACAACCTGGGACACTATCACGCGTTCCGCGCCGTTCATAATGAATGTGCCGCTGTCAGTCATCAGGGGAAAGTCGCCCATAAAGACTTCCGATTCCTTGATCTCGCCGCTTTCCTTATTGAGCAGGCGGGCCGTCACTCGCAGCGGCGCCGAATAGGTGGCGTCGCGTACCTTGCATTCCTCGACGCTGTAGTTCGGCTTGTCGGTGTCCAGCTTGTAATCGACAAAGTCCAGCACGAGGTTGCCAGTGTAGTCGGTAATCCCCGATACTTCCCGGAATACTTCCTTGAGGCCTTCGTCCAGGAACCACTGATAGGATTTTTTCTGGATCTCTATCAGGTTGGGCATGTCCAGGACCTCGTCGATCCGGGCGAAGCTCATCCGGGTATTCTTGCCGACCTTCACCGGTTTGACATTCACCATCGGCTCAATCACTCCATTCTTAAGATTTCAAAATTCCACAGTTCCGCATCCGGCCCCGCATGCCAGCCCGCCTCATGGAAACTGCATCGGCCGGGCCGGCGGCTTTTTCATCATGGAAGAATAAAGAAAGAGACTCTTGCGTTTTGACAATTCCTGTGATATGATAAATACAAACTCAACATAAGCACCCGATTCCATGATGATGCAGTATATTATTGTATTATAATGCTGGACGGTTGTCAAGCATTTTTTTTGCTTTTTAAGGATAAACACGTCTTTTCGTTTCTTTCGGGAGGGAGTACCCGTGCCGATTAAAGTTCCGTCTTCCCTGCCCGCCATCCGGACTCTCGAGCAGGAAAACATTTTTGTCATGACCCATGAACGTGCCGCGACGCAGGATATCCGGCCTCTTAAAATAGCCATTCTGAACCTGATGCCGACCAAGGAGGAAACGGAGACGCAGCTATTGCGTCTTTTAAGCAACACTCCTCTTCAGGTAGATGTGGTTCTGCTTCACACGGCGACGCACCGATCCAAAAACACATCAGCCGAATATCTTGCGGAATTCTACAAGACGTTTGATGAGATCAGCGGTCAGAAATTCGACGGGATGATTGTCACGGGTGCGCCCGTCGAACGGCTCAAATTTGAAGAAGTGGACTACTGGCCTGAACTTTGCCGCATTTTCGCCTGGAGCCGCAAAAACGTCACCTCGACTCTCCATATCTGCTGGGGGGCGCAGGCCGGGTTGTACTATCACTATGGGATCCCGAAATATCCTCTGCCGCACAAAATCTCCGGCATTTTTCAGCACCGCGTGCTGCGGCCGCTCCACCCGCTTGTGCGGGGATTCGACGACAATTTCTGGGCTCCCCACTCCCGTTACACGGAAATCCGGCGCCAGGACATCCAGAAGCATCCGGAACTTGAAATCCTGACGGAATCGGACGAGGCGGGCGTCCATATTATCGCCTCAAAAAACGGAAGGCAGTTTTTTGTAACCGGACACGAGGAATACGACCGGGAAACCCTCAAAAAAGAATACCTGCGCGATCGCGAAAAAGGGCTTCACCCCCGGGTGCCCGAAAACTACTTTCCGGCAGACGACCCTTCGCGGGAACCCCTTTTTACATGGCGCAGTCATGCATTCCTGATGTTTTCTAACTGGCTCAATTACTTTGTCTACCAGCGCACTCCCTATGACATTCAGAAAATCAGAGAAGACTAAAGAGATCCGAAAAGCCGCGGAAAAAAGGCGCCCTTTGAAAAAAAGGGCGCTTTTTTTTCCGCTTTGGCAGGCAGTAAGATAATGGACCTAAAGATGCAGCCGTCCTATGGGAAGCTATCTGTTCCATAAGGATGGGAACCCAAAGACAAAGACGGAAGCCATAGAATCGTCTTTTTTCACTGCCAGATTGATAAGTTTCTCTCTGGGGCCCACTCCGCGGGCGAAACCGGCAGGGAAGGGAAAATTTTGAAAAAAAGCGGTTCTTCCCCGGAAAGAGGAAACTTATTTCCGCCTTGTCTCACGGACGCCGTTTTTCTCCCCCGTCCGAACGGCGGAAAAGGCAGGCACTGCCGCGATCGCCCTGGAAAGCCCTTTCCAGACGGCAAGGGAAATCGAGTAATCCACCATGCTGTGCGCGACGCCCCCCAATCCAACAAGGAGCAGCACGGACATCATATATCCGCCCGTATAATACCCTTCCTCCATCTGGCCTCCGAAATAGAAGAACGTGACAACCAGAACCTCGGGCACTTCATGGAGAACCGCCAGGAAAAGGCCGAACCAGGTGGATTCCGCCGCCGAGTTCAGAATTTCCGGCTTCTTTTTCAGGATTTCAGCACCGATCGATGCGAAAATCACATGCGTCAGCGCGCGCAGCGTTATAACCGCCGGAAGCCCCGAGAAGAAAAAGCCCAGCGCAGTCCCCAGCGACACCGCCACGGCAATGGAAGGCGAAAGGAACATCGCGATAAAAATCGGAACATGACTCGCAAGCGTGAAAGACGCCGGCCCTATCACGATTTTCGGGAAGAAAATCGGAATCGCGATCCCGAGAGAGCAAAGCAACGCGGTCACAACGACGGTCTGAACCCTGTTTTTCGAAAGCATAAAAAAGCCCCTTCCTCTGTCATGCTATATGTCTTTACATGTGTCATGACATAAGAATATCAGGGAAGGGAGGGATTGTCAAGGCCCGGAATCCGATCCTTTCTGATAAAGGATCTTTTTCGCTTTCAGCTGGGAAAGGACCCGCCGATACGCTTCCTCCGACGGGCACGAGATTGTGTGCAGGTGCACCCCGCCCGTCAGGCTGCACAAAGGCTGAGATCCGCTCCTCGAAAGCTTACGGAGAAAGTCGTCCGCATCAAGCCGCGAAAAGATCTGGAGCTGACCGGAAATCTGCCCGTAGACAGCGTGTTCCACCGTCACGTCGAGGATCCCGCAGCCGTTGTCGACAACGGTGTAAAGCTCGTCGGCGATGCCCGCCGCCGTATGCCGGCAGGCGATGGTGTGCAGCGTATCGCCCGGCCGGAACTGTTTCCTCTGCATCACGTATCCGCGAGGCGTCGCCGCGATGAGGGATCCCCCCGCGCGGAGAAGCGCCACGTCTCCGACAATGGCCTGCCGGCTGACCCGCAGTCTTTTTGCAAGCAGGCCCGCGCTGACCGGTTTTTCGCTTTTTTCGAGCAGGTCCTGAATCAGTTTTCGCCTTTCTGCGGCGTCCATGGCATTTTTCTCCCCTTTCCGGAACTCCTCCCCGCAGAGAGAGGTGCAGGGCAGCAAAGTCCCTTTTCCTCCGGAGTTCCTTATAAAAATCAAGCGGCAGGAAAGATCAGGCAAGCTGGTACTTTCCGGTATAGAGCTGATAGTAGCGTCCTTTCATCGCGAGAAGCTGCTCGTGATTTCCGCGCTCGATAATCTGTCCGTGCTCAATGACGAGAATGGCGTCCGCGTTGCGGACAGTGGAAAGGCGGTGGGCTATCACAAAGACGGTTCGGCCTTTCATCAGCGCCTGCATTCCCCTTTCGATGAGGCGCTCGGTGCGCGTGTCGATGGAACTGGTCGCTTCGTCGAGGATCATGACCGGGGGATCGGCCACGCATGCCCGGGCGATCGCGATAAGCTGGCGCTGCCCCTGGGAAAGGTTCGCGCCGTCGCCGCTTATGACGGTCTGATACCCGTCCGGGAGACGCGCGATAAACGAATCGGCGCAGGCGCGCTCTGCCGCTTTCACGCAGTCCTCATCCGAGGCATCCAGGCGGCCGTACCGGATATTGTCGATTACTGTCCCGGTAAAAAGGTGCGTGTCCTGCAGCACCATGCCAAGCGACCGGCGCAGGCTTTCCTTCCGGATTTCGCGCACGTCGATGCCGTCATAGGTGATGGATCCGGAACTGACGTCGTAAAACCGGTTGATAAGGTTGGTGATGGTCGTCTTGCCAGCCCCCGTCGAACCGACAAATGCAATCATCTGCCCCGGCTTGGCGTAGAGGCTGACCTGCCTTAAAACCGGTTTCCCCGGCTCATAAGAAAAGTCGACGTCATGGAACCGGACGTCGCCTCGCAGAGGGGTCGCCGTGCCGTCCGGCTGCTTCCATGCCCATTTGTCTAGGCTGTCAATCCGCTCGAGGGTCACGCGTCCGTCGTTCGTTTCCGGCGGCTGATCCATCATGTCGAAGATGCGCTCCGCGCCGGCCATGGCTGCGAGCACATTGTTAAGCTGGCTTGTCATCATCATGATAGGCTGTCCCATCTGCCTGGAATACTGCAGGAACGCGGCGAGGGAACCGATGTCAAACAGCCCGCCCAGAGTGAAAAGCCCGCCGGCTACGGCCGCAACAGTGTAGGCAATATTGTTGAGGTTGCCCATGATGGGCATCACCGCGCCCGCGAGAAAATTCGCCCCTGTAGCTACCGTGCGGAATTCTTCATTAATCCGGTTAAATTCCGCCTTTTCCTGATTTTCGTGGTTAAAGACCTTCACTTCGCGGAGGCCGCTGATATTTTCCTCGATATATCCGTCCAGACTGCCGAGAACTTTCTGCTGCTTCTTAAAATAGAAGCTACTTTTTCTCGCAATTTTATTGCTGATGAAGATCATCAGGATCAGCACCAGCCCCGTGACAATGAACAGGGGCGCGCTCAATATCAGCATCATCACAATGCTGCCGACGAAAGTCAGCGCGCTGGAAGCCAGCTGCAGAAGGCTCTGCTCGAGCATCATCTGCACATTGTCAAAATCATTGGTGAACCGGCTCATCAGTTCCCCGTGCGTATGGGTGTCAAAATATTTCAGATCCAGTTCCTGCATCCTGTCGAACAGATCCCGGCGCATGATGTTGATCGTGCGCTGGGAAAGCCCTACGGTCAGACGCATCTGACCGTAGGAAGCAAGGACACCGACAAGAAAAATCAGCGCGAGCAGGCCGAGGGCCCCAGCAAGGCCCTTGAAATTTCCCGGAACAATGTAGTCGTCAATCAGCGGCTTGAGGAAATAGGACCAGGCAAGGCTGCTCCCCGTGCTCAGAAGGAGCATCAGGACAACTCCACCTACCTGCAGTTTGCTGCGGCTAAGATATCCGAGGATCCGCAGGATGGTCCCCTTGAGATTTTTCGGTTTCTGAAACCCGATGGGCGCCCTGGAAGGACCCGGCATGCGCACTGTCTTTTGAGCCGCCATTAGGAAACAACCCCTTCCTGCTGCGAGACACAGATTTCCCGGTAGATTTTATTGCCGCGGTAAAGTTCCTCATGGGTGCCCATACCGTTGATTTTCCCGCCGTCCAGCACCAGAATGGTGTCCGCATCCCTTACGGAGCTGATGCGCTGGGCAATAATCAGGACGGTCATCTTCCGGCGGTCCTTCTGGAGCGCTCTGCGGATTTTCGCCTCCGTCGCCGTATCCACGGCGCTTGTGCTGTCATCCAGGATAAGAATGGGCGGATGCTTCAGAAGGGCCCGCGCAATGCAGAGGCGCTGCTTCTGTCCGCCGGAAACGTTCACTCCTCCTTCGCCGAGCTCGGTATCATAACCCTCGGGAAAGCTTTCGATAAATTCCTGGGCCTGGGCGGCGTCCGCAGCCTCCCGGATTTCATCTTCGCCCGCCGAGGGACTGCCCCAGAGGAGGTTGTCGCGGATCGTGCCGGAAAACAGCACGTTCTTCTGAAGAACCATGCCGATGCCGCTCCGAAGGGTTTTGAGGTCATAATCCCTCACGCCGACGCCGTCTACCAGCACCTGTCCCGATGTGACGTCGTAAAGGCGGGGAATCAGGCTTACCAGCGTCGTCTTTCCGGATCCCGTGCCTCCGATGATGGCGACGACGCGCCCCGGCTCCACGGTAAAGCTGATATCGGAAAGCACGTCCTTGCCGCCGTCGGACCCTCCATAGCGGAAACCGACATTCCTGAATTCTATCCTGCCCTCCGTGACCCTGTGGCGGAGCGGATCGCTCCGGGATCCCGGCTTATCGGTGATTTCCGGCCTGCTGTCCAGCACCTCGACAATGCGTTTTCCGCTCGCTTCGGCGCGCGCAAGGAGGATAAATATCATGGAAAACATCATAAAGCTCATCAGGATGAGAAACAGATAGCCGATAAAGCTGATAAGCTTCCCGGCACCCATTTCCCCGGCATAGACGAGATGGCCCCCCCGCCAGATGACCGCAAGGGTCGCCGCGTTGAGGATCAGCATCATCAGAGGCATGGTAAGGCTTACGAGGTTGCCCGCGCGCATGGCGGTTTCCATCAGGCTATCGTTTGCTTTCCGGAATTTCTTCTTTTCGTGTTCGGCGCGCACAAAAGCCTTGACCACGCGGATCGCAACGAGGTTTTCCTGGATGGTCCCGTTCAGCCTGTCGAGCTTTCTCTGCACGGAGGTAAAAAGCTTCTCCGCCGTGCGCATAATCAGCAGAGTTCCCACGACCAGCAGGGGCAGCGCCACCAGGACAATCAGGGAAAGGCGAAGGTTAATCCTCATGGCGAAGATGAGAGCGCAGATGAGCATCAGCGGGGAACGCATAAAGACGCGGAGCCCCATCATGACGGTCATCTGCAGCTGCGTCACGTCGCTCGTAAGCCGTGTCACGAGCGACGCCGGCGAAAAGCGGTCCAGGTTGGAAAACGAAAAGGACTGCACATGGTTGAAAAGCGCTTTCCGGAGATCGGCAGCAAAGCCCTGGCTCGCCTCCGCAGAAAGCTTCATATTGGTGGTGCCCAGCACAATGTTTATCCCCGCAAGCCCCACCATCAAAAGACCGATGAGGACAATATATCTTACGTCCCTATTCGGAATCCCAACGTCGACAATCAGCGACATCAGGTACGGGATCAGTAAATCCCCCACGACATCGACGGTCAGCAGGGCAAAAGAAAAGAACAGGTAGTTTTTGTATTTCTGAAAATAAGGGTAGAGTTTTCGTATCATCTGATGCTGCTCCTTTTCGCGGAATCCGGCGGATGCGAATCGAGGGATTTGAGATTTTCTATCATGCGC
The DNA here is from genome assembly GCA_036824225.1 of Caproicibacter sp. GTDB lineage: Bacteria > Bacillota > Clostridia > Oscillospirales > Acutalibacteraceae > Thermocaproicibacter. Next base: position 8,806 of record DAITAP010000023.1, read on the forward strand.
CGGTAAAAATCCCTCAAAAGCCGGATTTCCTCTTTTGAAAAGCCGGAAAAGAGGGCGCGGTCAGTCCGTTCGAACACCGCCTGGCATTCCGACACCGCCTGGAGGCCCTTCTCGGTGAACGTTATCCGATTGCGGCGGCGATCCCTCTTGTCCTCGACCCGCTTCAGCAGACCGGCATTCTGCATCCGCCGGATGGAAACGGCCGCCGTCGGCGGGCTGATGCCCGTGGAATCCGCAAGTTCCTTCTGCGATGCCGTATGGCCGGGATGGTGCTTCAAAGCGAGCAGGATCCGCGGGTGGCTCGCCATGCCGAACCCGCGGCTGTCAAGTTCCTGCCTGATATGATTGTGACACTGCCGCTCAAACATGTGGAACATCCATTCGATGCTCCCGCGCTCGCACGCCAAGACGCCCCCTCCTTTCCTTCTGATGGTTGTACGGCTAATAGTAAGCCGGCAAAATAAACATGGATTATTATACGCTGGCGCACGCCGCTCTGTCAAGCCCGAAAATACCGGCGGGATTCCGCATGAATATGCGTGTTTTATGTAAACCGGAGGGAGGCCGTGAAATTCCACATCCGGTTTTCAACAGATTGACCGGGAAGCTGTGGAAAACTGCCCCGCAGGCAGGTCCGATCCCTGTGTTTTGGTGGAAAACACGGTGGAAAATGTGGAATACCGGCGCAGATCGGGCGCCGGATGTAATAAAAATATCACAATTATGTAAAGCGAATGTAAAGCGGAAAAAGCTCTGATGAAAAATGTCCGGGCAAGAGCGAATAATTGCCAGATTTCTGCAGTTTTTTGTCACTCCGGCTGTTAAATTTTTCATTTCGTTCTACAGAATAATTATACCCAAAGGGATATAAGTTAGAATGAAATGAATTTTATTTTTTGTTTCCTGTCTCTGCGGAATGAAAGGACTGGAAGAAGGCGGGCGGATGGAACGAAACAAATGGCTGGTTCTTTCGATCCTGTCCCTTCTTTTTGCCGCCCTGCTGTTCTGGAGCGGCTTTTTCTTTATCGGCCGGATGCGTGAAAATTATGCCCGATATACCCCCGATCAGGTGACGGGCAGCATCATTTCGGAACTGAAATACACCGACCTGGCAAGGGTAGAGGACAGCCAACTGGCAAAGCATTACACCATTCCGGACGGCGTGGTGGAAAAAAGTTCGGTCTATATGAGCAGATCGTCGGATAGTGCAGCGGAACTGGCCTGTTTTCTCCTGACCGACAGCTCGAAATATGGACTTCTCGAGCAGGCGGTCGCGGCGCATATCGCCACGCGGGCGGACGGCTTTAAAAACCTGAACCCCGCGCAGTACACCGCGCTGAAAAACCGGGTCATCGTGCAGAGCGGCCGGTATGTACTGGTCTGCGTGGAGGACAACACGGCCGGCGCGGAAAAGCTGTTTCACAGCATGGTCGGGTAACGGGCTCGGGCGGGAAACATGAGCGGAGAGGTTTTTGATGGAAAAAGAAAAACTGAAAAGGAACTACGGCCTTCCGACGGCTATCTCGATGATCATCGGCATCTGCATCGGTTCCGGGATTTTCTTTAAAAGCGACAACATTCTCGTCGCGACGGGCGGAAGCGTTGTCCTGGGCGTTGTAGTCTTCTGCCTGGCGGCAACCAGTATTATTTTCGGGGGCCTGTGTTTCGGCGAACTTGCTTCCCGCACCGACCGTCCGGGAGGCCTCATCACCTATATGGAGGAATTTACGAACCGGAAACTTGCCTGCGGGATGGGCTGGTTCCAGATTTTCATCTACTACCCAACCATCGCCGTGGTCGTTTCCTGGGTGGTGGGCATCTATATCTGCCTGCTGTTCGGCCTTAACGGAAGCCTCGAAAATCAGATGCTGATAGGCTTTCTCTTCTTCACGGCGGACTACGTGTTCAACACGGTGACGGCGAAAGGCGGCGGGGCCTTCCAGAATTTTACGACGGTCGCCAAGCTGTTTCCCCTTTTTGCCATCGCCGTTTTCGGGCTGATCTTCGGCAACCCCGCAGAAGGGCTGCGGCAAATGTCGCCCCAGGCGGTAAAGGGAGCCTCGTGGCTGGCAGCGATAGGGCCGATTGCCTTTTCGTTTGACGGATGGGTTATTTCGACCTCCATCGCTCCGGAGATCCGCAATTCGAAAAAAAACCTGCCGAGAGCGCTGGTTCTTGCCCCTATTTTCATTCTGCTGACTTATGTCGCCTATTTTATCGGTGTCACCAGTCTTTTGGGGACGAAAGAAGTCCTGAGGCTGCAGGACGCCCACGTCTATGAAGCAGCCCAGCGTCTTTTTGGGGGATTCGGCGGAAAACTCATCCTGGTTTTCGTCATTCTTTCCGTCATGGGGACGGTAAACGGCGTAATCCTCGGCTATATCCGCCTGCCCTACGCCATGGCCCTCCGCGGAAAGGGCATGTTCCCGCTCTCGGGGTCTCTTTCCAGCCTTGACAAAAAGCGCGGCATGCCGGCCTGTTCTGCCGTTTTCTGCTATGTGCTGACACTCATCTGGGCAGCCATCCATTTCCTTACCGTCAAATATAATCTTCTGCCGAATTCCGACATATCCGAAATTGCCATTATCATGAGCTATCTTTTTTACATCATCCTCTACTACAAGGTATTCGCCCTTTACCGCGAAGGTCAGATCCGCAGCATATTTCGCGGGATTGTGGTTCCTCTGCTCGCCACGCTCGGTTCGCTGTTTATTCTGATGGGAGGTCTGCAGAGCCGGCTGTTCCTCTTCTACGCGGCATTCTGCATTCTTGTCGTTCTGCTGGCTTTCCTGTATTACCATCTGCACAACCGTGCGGCGGCAGGCACAGAAAATCTTTCCTGACGGAATTTTAAAAGGCGGCGGCCGGGCACCCACGCTGTGCCGGCCGCCGCCTTTCCGGTTCTGCGGCGCCCGTTCGCCCTCACCCCCCGCAGGAAAAAACGTTTTCTTTTTTCGTCCTCTTCCCCGGAAGGCGTTCAATTTCCTTGACATTCCATCATAAAAAGTTATACAATTAATTCTAAGGGCTTCATTATTGCATGGAACGGGGAAAACGTCCTTTTTAATTTGAACTTTCTTTTAAATCGTTACGGATTTTTAAATTGTCGCGTTTGAAACCGGAGGCCGGGCGGAAAAGCACCACGCCTGGCAGCCGGCAGGTTTTTCCGTCCGCCGCCGGGCTAAATCCCCGGCGGCCGTCGCCCGCGCGAAGGAGGAGCGGGTTCTTAATTTTTAAAAACAGGGAGGTGCCCCATATTTGACTGTAAAACTGGTCACCTGCATTTTCATTGCGGCACTGTGCGCAGCGGTTGCGGCGATCATTGCCTTCTTGGCAGGAGTCGCCCACCGGAAAAAAAGCGCTGAATATACCATAGGATCTGCGGAGCAGGAAGCGAAGCGGATTATCAGCGACGCCATCAAGACGTCGGAAGCAAAAAAAAAGGAAGCCATTCTTGAAGGAAAAGACGAAATCCACCGGCAGCGTGCCGAGGCAGAACGTGAATTAAACGAACGCAGGAAAGAAGTCCAGCGCCAGGAACGCCGAATCCAGCAGAAGGAAGAGACTCTCGATAAAAAGATGGAGGGTCTGGAAGCTAAGGACGAGATCCTGAACAACAAAAACAAACAGGCTGACATACGGCTTTCCGAGGCGGAGGCTTTCAAGAAAAGCCAGTTCGACATGCTGGAACGCATTTCAGGATTTACGGCCGATCAGGCGAAATCCTATCTGCTCAATAACCTGGATAACGAACTGACTCATGAAAAGGCCGTTAAAATAATGGAAGTTGAGCAGCAGACCCGGGAAGAGGCGGACAAAACCGCGCGGGAGATTATCTCAACGGCCATTCAGCGCTGCGCGGCCGACCATGTGGCCGAGGCGACAATCTCGGTTGTGCCTCTACCCAACGACGAGATGAAAGGACGCATTATCGGAAGGGAAGGCCGGAACATCCGCGCCATCGAGACCATGACCGGCGTCGATCTTATTATCGATGACACTCCGGAAACCATTACGCTGTCCTGTTTCGAGCCGGTGCGCCGCGAAGTCGCGCGCATCGCGCTCGAGCACTTGATTGCGGACGGCAGAATCCATCCGGCAAGGATTGAAGAGACGATTGAAAAAGCCCGCCGCGAGGTGGACACAGCCATTAAACAGGAAGGCGAACGGGCCGTACTGGAAGCAGGCGTAAACGGAATCCACCCCGAACTTGTGAAACTGCTCGGACGCTTAAAATACCGCACCAGCTACGGTCAGAACGTTTTAAGCCACTCTCTGGAGGTTTCGTATCTCGCCGGCATGATGGCTTCCGAACTCGGGGTCGATCCTACCGTCGCGCGCAGAGCCGGCCTGCTTCATGATATCGGAAAAGCGCTGGACCACGAAGTCGAGGGATCTCATGTGGAAATCGGCGTTGAGGTCGCCCGCAAATACCATGAAAGCGAAGCGGTCGTGCATGCCATCCAGGCGCACCACGGAGATGTGGAGGCCAAAACCATCGCGGCCTGCCTGGTGCAGGCCGCCGATGCCATCAGCGCCGCAAGGCCCGGGGCACGCCGTGAAAACCTCGAAAACTATATAAAGCGGCTGGAAAAGCTGGAAGAGGTAGCCTCTTCCTTTGAAGGCGTCGAACACTGCTACGCGATACAGGCCGGACGCGAAATCCGCATCATGGTCAAACCGGAAGCGGTCAGTGACGACGATATGGTGCTCCTCGCCAGAAATATCTGCAAGAAAATTGAAAGCGAACTGGAATATCCGGGACAGATCAAGGTCAACATTATCCGCGAAAGCCGCGCAATCGAATACGCCAAATAAATTCGGAAACAATGAGGGAGCAGGAGAAACCTGTTCCCTTTTTTGAAGAAACGGGAAGAAAGGTTAAATTTCATGAATATCTTTGCAATCGGGGATGTGGTCGGCAGCATCGGCTGTCGTTTTCTCCGCAGGCATCTGCCGTATTTCAAAAAATTCAAAAACATTGATCTTGTGATCGTAAATGGTGAAAACTCCGCCGACGGGAACGGACTGACTCCCGTATCCGTCGAGTCCATCCTGGACAGCGGCGCAGATGTCGTGACTTCCGGCAACCACGCTTTCCGCAGGAAGGAAAGCTATGATCTTTACGATTCCTGTGAATCCCTTCTGCGGCCCGCCAACTATCCGCCCGCCGCTCCCGGCCGTGGGTACTGCGTCGTCGACATGGGCCGCGTGCAAGTCGGCGTCATCAATCTGATGGGCGTCGTCTATATGGAAAGCATGGAATCCCCGTTTGACGCCGCTGACCGCATTCTCGCGGGGGGAACGCCGAAAATCACCGTCGTAGATTTTCACGCCGAGGCAACCGGTGAAAAGCGCTCGTTTGCCTGGTATCTGGACGGCCGCGTTTCCGCCGTATTCGGCACGCATACCCATGTGCAGACTGCCGACGAATGCGTGCTTCCCCGCGGCACGGGCTATCTCTCTGACCTCGGTATGACCGGCCCCGTAAACTCCGTTCTCGGCGTGAAACCGGAACTGGTCATAAGGAAAATGAGGACCAAAATGCCTGTCCGGTTTGATCTCGCAGACGGCGACTGCTGCATCGACGGGGCTATTTTTCATATTGACGATAAGACGGGAAAAACGCTTTCCGTTGAAAGAATCCAGATCCTGTAAAGCCGTTTTCGATTAGAATTCGGAAGCCTGACTCCTGCAGCGCAGCTCTTCCCCTGGAGGCCGGCACCTTTTTTCTTAAAAGAAGGTGCCGGCCTCTTTTTTTGCTGCCAGTCCCTGATTTTGAAAAGGGAAGCCCCGTGGAAACGCCGCAGGAACCATAGGGATCCCGCGCTTCCGTCGATAAAAAAGGAAGGTTTCCTAAACAGGATCCGGCTTTTGCGGCCGCTTAAAAAACAGGTTCCGGTCAAAGTTTAAAAGCACAAGATCCAGGATTCCAAAAAGAGCGATCTCCAGAATATACGCCTGGAACCCGAGTCTGTTCCATAAAAGCAGATGGGAAGACAGATTAAAACTCAAGTGCGCCAAAACTGCCACATACAGGTTTTCGCCGCTTTTCTGGAACAGCCACGCAAGGAAAATGGAGTTCATCATCATACTGACTGTAAACAGCAGAAAGCCGATCCCTCCCCCGCTGAAATTGAGGTGCCAGACTCCCCAGAATAACCCGGTCAGGCACGCGCTCGGAAGCAGCGGATATTTTTTACATAATTCCGGAAGAAGAAATCCTCTCCATCCAAGTTCCTCTCCGACGCAGCCAAAGAACATGGCAAGGATTTCCGCGCAGTAGAAACCGGCGTTTCCTTTCCAGCGCGAGAACGGCAGCCCCCAGAAGAAAAGAAGTCTGCTGCAGGCAAACACGAGGAGAGCCATGGACAGGACAGCCGTGACTCCCCAGAAGAAAAGTCCTTTTCTATGAAAGCGGGTCAAAACATCCCGGATGGAAACCGGAGAACCTGGAAAAAGGCTGAACGCGAAAAGCCCGACGGCGGGCCCAAACTGATTTAGGGCCAGGGACGGAGTCAGAATGGCCCCCAGCAACAAATGAGGAACCAGCAACAGAAGGCTGAAAACCATTGTCAGCCCAAAATACCACAGAGCTGGACGCTTCTGAAATCTCGTCTGCAAACAGAATCCCTTCCTTACGGTTTTCCTTTTGATGCGATTCAGAGGAAAGCTTCGGGATCCGCCCCTCGTTTTGAAAAAACGTGGGTTATCCTACCCGCAGCCTTTCCGCCCGCTTTTCCTGGTTTTAGCGTATCTTCGGATTTAAGAATAGCACAAAGCCGTCCCCAAAAGGGAAATCCTGCAGGATTTTAAAAAAAAAACGGCGCGGGTGCCCCCCCGATTCCCATCCGGTTGAGAAAGTCAGATACGGTGAGCGCCTTTCCTTAAAAAGGGAAACGCTTTCTCCCGCCTTCCCAAATTTCAGCGGATCATCGGGCAGGACGGGAGGAACGGATGGGGAGACCTGGGTTCTGTTGTGTTTTTTCGACAGTTAATTTATAAATAGCAACTTTATTTTATCAAATACTATTGCAAAACTCTTCCAATCGTCTTATGATAGTATCAATAAAAAAAGGCTGGAGGAGCAATTATGGAAATACTTAAAGTATCGTCTAAGTCAGCGCCCAACTCGGTTGCCGGCGCAGTCGCAGGAGTGATCCGTGAATCCGGCGCAGTTGAGCTTCAGGCAATCGGGGCAGGTGCAACCAATCAGGCTGTCAAGGCAATCGCCATAGCGCGGGGATATCTCGCGCCGTCCGGCATCGACGCGGTATGCACCCCGGCTTTCGCCAGTGTGACAATTGACGGAGAAGAGCGCACGGCAATGCGGCTGGTTGTTGCGCCTCGGTAAACCCTGTTGGCAAGCATTTAACTTCCCCACGTCCGCGTGGGGATCTTTTTTGCCCGTTTCTACCCCAGTCCGTACGGAGGGGATTATTTTTTCATTGAACCAAAGCCCTTAATATGTTATAATAG
>DAITAP010000024.1:0-9930 GCA_036824225.1 Caproicibacter sp.
GTCACCGCCCAGGCAGAGAGAGAAAGAGAAAAAAAGTCGAACAGAGGGCGGGCAAAAATCATCTTTCCCGCGCCGTGGAGTCCTTAAAGACCTTGCCGGCCTTAAACGCGGGCACCCTGGAAGCCGGGATGGTGATAGGGGTGTTGGTCCTCGGATCGCGTCCCTGCCGTTCGTTGCGGCTGTGAAGCTCAAACGTGCCGAAGCCAACGATCTGCACTTTCTCATTCTTTGCCACCGTCTCGACGATGGTGTTGAGAAGCGTGTTGACCGCAGTGTCGACCTCTTTTTTCGTCTGTCCGGTCTTTTTGGCAACAGCAGCGATTAACTCGGTTTTATTCATAATTTTGACCTCCGTTTTTTTATTATTCCACAGCCAAGGCTGAGAATTCTGTATCACTGCGCTTTCCCTAAAAACGCGGGGCAATTTATAGATGCAAGACGCCATTATTTTACCTTATCCAATTATGTTTTTCAAGTATTTTCGCAATTTTTTCTCCGTGGGGAAGCATCAGGATGTCATGCCGGCTGAGGGCGCGGAACCAGAGGATGCACACGACGTACAGCACGGCGGTGGCAAGAATCGCGAGGCAGGTCGCGGGGGCGCCGTGGAGAAAACGCGCGGCCGCTTTCCAGATCAGCCACCCGGCCCCCACGCTGAGGGCGGAAGCCAGCGCCGGCTTGAGGAAAATCGGCAGAAGCCTTGGGGAAGTCTTCGTAATCCGGCAGAGGAAAAAAAGGGCGAAAACCGTTATGATGAGATAGCAGAGAAGCGTCCCCGCGCCCGCGCCGAGCACGTTGATACGGGGAATCCCGACGAGCGTGTAATTGAGGACGACCTTGACCACCAGGCCGACCACCATCAGCTTGACGGGCAGATCCATCCGGCCGACGGCCTGCAGCATGCTGTTGATCGGCGTGCTGGTCGCGGCGAAGGCAGACGCGATGCCCAGGATGGACAGGATGCGCCCGACGATTTCCGGGTTGTTGTGCGGGTAGATGAGCGCCGCGATGGGCTGGGACATGACCGAGAGCCCCAGGCCGCACGGGATGGTGATGAGCGCCACGATGCGCAGGACCGATTCGATGCTGTAACGAAGTTTTTTCGGGTTGCCCTCCGCCCAGGCCGCCGTGACGCTCGGCAGCGCGCTGATGCCGAACGCCTGGGTCAGCGCCGGGACCAGCATGAAAAGGTTGTTCGCGTTCGTAAAGCAGCCAAAAAGAAAAGACGGTACCAGCTTCAAACGGACAATTTCCGTCGTGAGGTCCTTCTGGTACATCTTGAGAAGAACCTCCGGATGCGTCTGCATGATATCCCCGATGCGCATTTTAAGAAACGTGCTGTCCACAAGCGTCGAAAGGTTCACGGCAAGGGAACCGAGCGCGATGGGGATGGCCGTCCGGACAAGCCGGGAAGTAATCACGCGCCCCGGCGCGGGGCGCGGGGCGTAGCGCAGCATTTCCTCCGTAATCCCGTCCCCGTTCTTCTTGTGGTAAAAGAACAGGAAGAGAAACCCGAACAGCCCTCCCAGCGTGACGCTGAAAATGGCGCCGGCCGCCGCGTAGGGAAGCGTCGCAAGCTTGGCATACGCGGCGGAGGAGGCCTTTGCCCCGAACACCGTGCCCGAAGAAGCGTATTCGTCCATGCCGCGGCGGATAATCAGCGAGGCGGCGGCAAGCCCGAAGATCAGCCTGCAGAGTGCCTCGATCACTTCGGAGATCGCCGTCGGGTACATATTGCGCAGCCCCTCGTAATACCCGCGGTAAATCGACATCATGCTGGTAAAGAAAACCGCGGGGGCCAGCGCGTAGATGGCCGGGAGAAAATTCTCCGGGCTGCTGCTTTCCACAGAGGTGACATAGGGCCTCGCGCCGAAGACCATGATGGAAAACGCGGCGATTCCCAGCGTAAGAAAAATGCGGACGGAAGCGCGGTGTATCTGGCGGATGTCGCGATACCGCCCCCGGACGGTATTTTCCGACACCAGTCTCGAAATGGCAATGGGAAATCCCGCCGTCGCGAGGCTGAAAAGGGGAGCGTAAATCGAATAGGCAAATCCGAAATAGCCGCTCCCCACCGTCGTGAGAATCCACGCCAGCGGGATTTTAAACAGCGCGCCGATCACCTTTTCCAGCGCAATCGCGATCATCAGAATCAAAGCGCCGTGCAGAAAGCTCTGACGGCGCATCCCGCCTTTTTTCCGCCGTACCATTCCCAACACATCCATTTCCGCTTTTCAGAAAGAAAAACCAGGTTTCCGGACATAAATCCCGCCGTCCAATCCGTATGCCGCCCCGGGCGCGCCCATGCCAAAAAGAAAAGGAGAGGCGGTGTCCCCTCCTTTTCTTCCGCGGCGGGTTTTTTTACTTGTCTTCGGAAAGTTTGTGTCCGCAGCGGCTGCAGTAGACGGATCCCTGCGGGTTTTCCTGGCCGCAGTTTTTGCAGATCAGCTTTTCGCGCGCGGCGGCGAGCTGCGCGTTGACCGCATCCAGCTGCTCATACAGTTCGTCGATCGACCGGGCGCTTTCCGCGATGAGATCCGAAGCGTCGTTATCGGTTTTTTTCGCTTCATAAACAGCGCGGCCGAGCGATTCAAACCGTTTCGAAATCTCGTTGTTCAGATCCGCGGCGTGGATCCGCAGCTTCGAAACATCGACGAGCTGGGTTGCCCTTTTCCCGACGGCATCCGCCGCCGTTCTGGCATTTACAATCACATCGTCCAAAAGTCCCATATCAGCACGCTCCTTTAACGTTCGATCTTCCTAGGGTCGGTTTATTATAACATGGGAAAAGCGGGGAAGCAAGCGAAAGAGGGCCCTATCCGCCGCCGATGAATTCCCGGATAATCGAGTCGCCCGGGACAAGGCGGCAGTCCATGGAATGCACGCGGCCGAGCCCTTCTTCGAGCCTCTCGGCATACGCGCGCCGGGGGGTCCGGGCCGGCACCGTATGTAGGAGGGTCAGCGACGGATCCCGCAGGACGCAGAGCTCGTACGCGTGGAAGGAATCCAGCTCGGTATCCGCTTCCGCGCGGAATGGCTGAATATACTTATATTCCCCCGCCATCACATTGTCCCACATCGAGAGCGTCTGTTCCGGAGGGGTCCTCCGGAACTGATGATCCCTCACCATCCGGCGGAGAAACCGGATATCGACCGGGGAAAACAGAATTTTTCCCCGGTCCGTGACGCTGTGCCCCACGCTCACGTAAACGCGGTGCGCTTCAAAGTCCGGAAGCCCCTCCGTGAGGGCCGGGTCGAGCGCATGGATCCCCTCCACGATGGCCACTTCATTCTTTTTAAGGCGGACTTCCCTCCGGAACGGCTCCGGCACATGCCGCTTAAAATCGTATACCGGCATCCTGCAGCGTCCGTCCTCCACCAGCCCCCGGAGGCACCGGCGGACATCCTCGATGTCCATGGCCTCGAGGGCCTCGTAATCCCGGCTCCCGTCCGGCAGCAAAGGCGCCGCGTTCCCGCCCCGGAAAAAATTATCCAGGGAAATATCGACCGATCCGGTCCCGGCCCTTCGAAGCGCCTCCGCGAGGAGGCGGGCGGTGGTCGTCTTGCCGCTGCTCGAAGGACCGGCGAGCATCACGAGACGGCACCTGTGCTCCGACGCAATGCGGCAGGCGGTGTTCTCGATGTCCCGCCGGTAAGACCGCTCTCCTCTCAGAACAAACCGGAGGGGATCTTCCGCCGCCGCGCGGTTGATCTCACTGACGCTCATCCGGCAAACTTTGGAATCGGTTCGATATGCCTGCATAAAATTCACTCACCCGATCTTTTCTACTCATCATTTCCTGATACCGTCCAATATATTCATATGGGTATTTGAAGTTGAATATCCGCTCAATCCTGTCGGCATACGGATCCCGGAGTTTGGTCACAGCCCCCGCCCCGCACGCGAGAATGGTCTGGCACTCTTCCATGATCATCACGTTATAGAGACATTCGAACCCGGCTTTCGCCCATCCGGTGTTCTCAAGGTTTCCCACCATTCTGCTCTGCCGGTAGAGATAATAAGGGGAATAGCCCGCCCGGGACAGGGAAGAGTCCGCGCCGCCGAGCATTCTGCCTACCTCCCTGGCCCCTTCGGCAGGCGGAATCCTTTCCGCGTTTTCCTTTGTCAGACGCGACGCGCGCTTGAGCGCCAGCGTATGGACCGTAACGCACTCCGGGGAAAGCGCCAGCACGCCCCGCAGCGTACGCCGGAAGCTTTCCGGGCTGTCTTTCGGGAGGCCGGCGATGAGGTCCATGTTGATGTTCCGGAAACCGCAGCGGCGGGCCAGCGAAAAGGCGGAAAGGGTCTGCGCGGTCGTATGCCTTCTCCCTATCGCCCGGAGGACCTCGTCATTCAGGGTCTGCGGGTTGATGCTGATGCGCGTCGCCCCGCCTTTCCGGATCGCTTCGAGGCGCTCCGGCGTAAAGGTATCCGGGCGTCCCGCTTCCACCGTAAACTCCCGGCAGTCCTTGAAGTCAAAGCTATCCCTCACGGCGCCCATGACCGCCAGAAGCTGGGCCGGAGACAGGACGGTCGGCGTTCCCCCGCCGATATAGACGGACTGGAGCTTCAGGCCGAGGTTCCGGGATATCTCGCCGGTCCTGCGGATTTCCCCGCAGAGCAGATCCACATACCGGGGGATCAGCCGGGCGGTCTTTTCCACGGAAGAAGAAACGAACGAGCAGTAGGCGCACCGCGTCGGGCAGAATGGGATCGCGATATAAAGGCTGAAGCAGTCGGGCCGGTTCAGCGCGAGAATTTTCTTCTGATTTCTCCATGTCCGGAACGCGAGCGCCGTCTTCCCGGGGGAAACCAGCAGTTCTTCCCGAAAAAACCGGCCCGTTTCCTCTTCTCCCATCCGGGCGGCAAGACGGCCCAGCAGCTTCACGGGGCGGACGCCCGTCAACACCCCCCACTGGGGCCGGTAGCCGAATGTATCGGAAAGGATTTTCCAGTGCAGGACCGCCATGCGGCGTTCCTGCTCTTCGCGTCCCGCCGTCCCGGGAAGCGATTCCTCCCGCCGTTTTTCCTCTCCGCCGGCCCGCCGCAGGGAGACGGAGATCCGGATTCCCTTCCCGGCCTTCTGAAGGGCGGTGCCGATTCGGATTTCCGGATCCTCTTTTTCCCCCCGCGGGGGACGGATATCGGAAAACGGGAAAAAGACGCGGCACAGGCTTTCCATTTCGTAGCGAAACGGATGCCCGTCCGTTTTCAGCGTGATCATTCGGCAAAATCCATTTCCGGGTTGTTCCGGCGCTCAAAATCGAGCGTCGATTCCGGGCCATGGCCCGGATAAACGTGCGGATCCCCCGGAAGGGCCGAAAGCCTTTTTAGGGAAGAGCGCATCGCTTCCTCGCTGCCCGTCGCGAGATCCGTGCGCCCGCATTCCAGCTTCATCAGGGTATCCCCGGAAAACAGGGCGCCGTCCGTCAGATAGCAGCACCCGCCCGCCGTATGCCCCGGCGTGTGGAGGACGCGGATTTTAAGGTTTCCGAGCGGAATCTCGTCCCCGTCGTGCAGCAGGACATCCACGCGGAACGGGGGGACTTCGGGAACGGAAAATAAGGCGGACACGTTCTGGACGGCGTCCGAGATCAGGGGAAGCTCGTCAGAATAGAGGTACACTTTTGCCCGGGTCAGTTCCACGGCCCTCCGGACCCCCGAAATATGGTCGAAATGTCCGTGCGTAAGCAGGATTTTTTCTACTTTTCCGGCCGAACGCAGGGCGCTGTCCAGCTCCCCGCTTTCAAATCCCGGATCCACCACGGCGGAAACCCCCGCCTTTTCGTCCGTCACAAGATAGCAGTTCGTCGGCACAGGGCCGCCGATGATTTTCTGAACTTTCAAGATACCAGGCCCTCCTTGATTCAAAATCCAGCCGCGTTTTCCAGGACCCCGGGGACTCTAGGGACGCCGGATGGAAAAGATCCCGCTGATCTTCGAAAGCCTTTCGATCACGCTTTTGAGCTGCTCGATGCTCCGAATGGAAATCGTGGCCGAGATAATGGCGTTCCCGTCCTTCGCTTCCCTCGAGTTCAGCGAATGAATAAACAGGTGCAGGTTGAAAAGCTGCTGGGTGATGTCCGCGAGCAGACCGGGGCGATCCGCGCCGACAATCTCGAGGGTTGCCTTGAACTCTTCCCGCTGATCTCCGGTCCACCGCACCCGGACCCACCGCTCGGGCTCGGGGGCGGCGCTGAGATCCCTCGGGACATTGGGGCAGTTCCGCTTGTGGATGGACACGCCGAATCCCCGCGTGACAAAGCCGATGATTTCGTCCCCCGGCAGCGGATGGCAGCAGCGCGCGAATTTCACGAGGCAGTTTTCCATTCCTTCCACGGCGACGCCGGCCGCGGATTTCCGCGGGGCGTGCGGCGTGGGCATCCTCGGCGCCGGCGCCGAAAGACGGTGTTTTTTCTGCCAGGTTTCCCGGATCTTCGGGATGAGTTTCCACACCGGCAGGCCGCCGTACCCGACGGCGGCGTAAACATCGTCCGCGGTCAGGCAGTTGTGCTTCGGCCCCAGTTTGGCAAGGACACTTTCCAGTTCGTCTTCGCCGAGTTCAATTCCGTTCCTGTGGATTTCTTTGTCCAGCTCCGCTTTTCCCTCGGCGATATTCTCATCGCGCCTTTCATGCTTGAACCAGGAGCGGATTTTATTGCGCGCTTCGCTGGTTTTCACAATTTTGAGCCAGTCGCGGCTTGGGCCGTGCGCTTCCTTCGAAGTGAGAATCTCGATGATTTCCCCCGTGCGGACCTGATAATCCAGCGGGACAATCCGCTTATCCACCTTGGCGCCCACCATCCGGTTCCCCACGGCGCTGTGGATGGCATAGGCAAAGTCGATGACGGTCGCGCCCGCGGGCAGGCTGATGACATCCCCGCGCGGAGTGAAGACAAAGACCTCCTCCGGGACAAGATCCGACTTGATCATCCGCACGAGGTCGGTCGCGTCGCCGCTGTCCTTTTCGTTGTCCAGCATCTGACGGATCCAGGAAAGGCGCTTTTCGAAAGAGTCCTCCTTGCCCGTAATGCCGAGCTTGTACTTCCAGTGCGCCGCGATCCCGTATTCCGCGGTATGGTGCATCTCCCACGTCCGGATCTGCACTTCAAACGGAATGCCTTCCTTGCCGATCACCGTGGTGTGCAGAGACTGGTACATATTGGGCTTCGGCGTCGAGATATAATCCTTGAAACGGCCGGGGATCGGTTTCATCAGGTCGTGAATGACCCCGAGGATGTTGTAGCATTCCTTGACCGTGTCGACGATGACCCGCACGGCGTAAATATCGTAGATTTCATCCATCGACCGGTTCTGCAGAAACATCTTGCGGTAGATGCCGTTGATGCTCTTGACTCTTCCCTCAAGATACACGTTGGGGATCGTCTGGGAAACGCGGTCGCGGATTTTTTTCTTGGTGCGTTCGATGAACGCGTTCCGCTCGCTTGCCCGAAGCTTCAGCCCTTCCTCGATTTCCCGGTACGCGTAGGGATCAAGGGTCCTCAGGGAAAGATCCTCGAGTTCCTCCTTGACGGTCCGGATTCCAAGCCGGTGCGCGATGGGGGCGTATACTTCCATGTTTTCGAGGGCCTTGTCCCGCTGCTTCTGCGGCGACATATATTCGATGGTCCGCATATTGTGCAGGCGGTCCGCCAGTTTGATGATGATGACGCGGATGTCTTCCGACATGGCTATAAGCATCTTCCGGAGATTTTCCGCCTGCTGCACCTCGCGGGAAGAATACGGGATCCGTCCGAGCTTCGTCACGCCGTCCGTGAGCCCCGCGATCTCCCCGCCGAACTCCTTGCGCACCTGCTCAAGCTTGACGGGCGTGTCCTCGACCACGTCGTGCAGAAGTCCCGCGGCGACGGATTCCGAATCCATGCCGAGCTGCACGAGGATACAGGCGACGGCGACGGGATGGGAAATATACGGCGCGCCGGAAAGGCGCTTCTGGCCCCGGTGGGCGCTTTCCGCGAGACGGTAGGCCCGCGTGATGAGGTCCAGGTTGTACTCGAGCTCGCTTTTCCGCATGAGGGAAACAAGGTCGTCAAACGTCTGCAGCGGCCACGCCATTCTTTCCACCGGCCTTCCGATAAGATTCGAGGCGGGACAGCAGGCTCGATCTGGACAAATCGACCTTTCCTTCCCGCCGGACCACGCGGAGCGTCCAGGCTCCGGCAGCCTTTTGACGGCGGATGAGGCCGAATTCCTCGAAAACCCCCAGCGCCGTCAGGACACGTTCGAGCGGAACGGGACTCCCGGGCAGACGCCCGAGGAGATTTTCCGCCGCATCGCAAAAAGCCCCGTCCCGGACGGCGCGGTACACGGCGGCGAACTCCCGCCTGCCGGGCGTCAGTCTTTGAGCCTCTTCCTTCGATACCGGCTCCCCCCGGCGGAACCTCTCATAGAGGGAACGCCCCCGGATTAACCCGTCTTCCCCGGCGCCGGAAAAGCGCATTTCCCGGATGACGACGGAAAGTTCCTTGCGCCCGTTATACTGGCCGGATTCCAGGGAAACCGCAGCGTCCACCCGATCCCCGGGCCGGTACGCGAACCGCTCCTTTGTCGTGCTGAACCGCATACACCGGACGCAGCACCCGTCCTGCTCGAGAGTGACGCGGAGATGCTTCCCGCCGCCGACCGGCTCCACTTCCCGCACCCTCACCCCGAAGAGGGCGAAGAGGGGGGATGGGTTTCCCGTCCCAAACGGTTCGAGCGCGCGCAGAGCTTCCGGAATTTCCGGGCTCAGGTTTTTTAGCCTTAGGCGGCAGTCGATTCGAAGCACAGGCGCCGGCATCGCCCCGGGAAGGGAAGAAGCGTAGCGGTTGATTCTCTCTCGGAACGCGCCGATATTTTCTTTGGGCAGGGTCAGACCGGCCGCCATGGGATGGCCGCCGTACCGGGTCAGGAGATCCCGGCACGAAAAGACGGCGTCGAACAGCGAAAAGCCCTCGACGCTTCGGCCGGAACCCCTCGCCTTGTCCCCGGAAACGGAAAGAATAATACACGGCTTGCCGTATTTTTCCGTCACCCGGGCGGCCACGATGCCGATCACCCCCGGATGCCATCCTTCCCCCGCCGCGACAAGGACGCGGTCATAGAGAAGTTCCGGTCTGCGGTTAAACTGTTCCCCCACTTTGTCGAGAATATCGGCCTCGATCTTCCGGCGCTCGTCGTTGTCCCGGCAGATCTGCCCCGCCAGGTTTTCCGCCTCTTCCGGAGACTCTTCCGTCAGAAGCCGGACGGCGAGGTCCGCCGAACCGACGCGTCCGGCCGCGTTGATCCGCGGCACCACGGCGAACTCGATGGAATCCGCGTTGACGGGCCGGCCTTCCAGGCCCGCTTTTTCCAGCAGGGCGCGAAGGCCCGGACGATCTCCCCGGGCAATCTGCCGGACGCCGGCCCGGACAAGGACCCGGTTCTCGCCCGTCAGGGGAACGGAATCCCCCAGCGTGCCGATCGCCGCGAGATCCGCGTAATTTTCGAGGAGGGTCCGGATTCCCTCCTCGCCTTCCAGCGCCTGAAGCAGCTTGAACGCGACGCCCGCTCCGGAAAAATCGCGGTAGGGGCACTGCCCGTCCCCGCGCCACGCGTCCACCACGGCGCACGCTCCGGGCAGCGTTTTCTGGGGGCGGTGGTGATCGGTCACGACGGTATCCATCCCGAGGGAAGAAGCAAGCGCGATTTCCTTTCCGGAGGCGATTCCGTTGTCGACCGTAACGATCAGTTTCACGCCTTTTTCGTGGAGCGACTCGACTTCCCCCGAGTTCAGGCCGTACCCTTCGCCTTCCCGGTCCGGGATGGCGTAGAGGACATTCCCGCCGCTTGTCTCGAGATAGGAATACAGCATGGCTGTCGCCGTCACGCCGTCCGCGTCGTAATCGCCGTAGACCGCGATTTTCTCAAATCCGTCCAGGGCGCGCAGA
>DAITAP010000024.1:9940-14076 GCA_036824225.1 Caproicibacter sp.
CCGCTTTTTTCATATCCGGGAGTAAAAAGGGATCCGAAAGCGGATTCCTTCCGGCAAGAAACTTTTCCGCCTGTTCCCCGTCTTTCATGCCGCGGTTCTGCAGAAGAACCGCCAGAATCGGGGGAATCCCCAGATGATCCGCCATTTGTTTCGCGGCCGCGGCGTCGTACGGCAAAACCCGCCATTTTTTGATGCTCACGCAGTCCACCTGCCCCATGTCCCTAAATTGTATCATTTTGGGGCGGCAGAATCAACCGGTATTTCGGGGGAGCCGGTCAAAAAAAGGCGGGGACGGACGAAAAACGCCCGCTCCCGATTTTTTTCTCCCGAAGTTCAGCCCTGCGCTCCGGCTCCCTGATATTTCTGTTTTGTCTGCTGGATTTTCTGCTGTTCCGCGGCAGGGGTCTGGTACCAGCCGCGCTGCTTCATCATATCGAAGATTTCCGCCTGAATCGAATGCTCCTCCGAAAGAATTTTCATGAATTCGTCCCGCACACCGGGCGTCGCGCATTCGTTGGTGTACGTGTTATAGGTGTCGGTGATGAATTTCTGGGACGATAACACATCGTTCATCATTTCTTTTTCCGGCATCACGCCGGTCGACAGGTTCCCGCTTAACTGACCGGGAAGGTCCTGCGATGTTTTCATCCGTTTTTCCCTTCTTCCCATTTTTAGTTCAGAAACCCCATCAGCCGATCAAAATGGTTCTGGTGTTTCTGGGCGACGGCGTCGCACTTCTGTTTGAGCTCCTGATCCGTGCAAAGCTGGGAGTACGCTCTCATCTTCGCGACCAGCGTCCGCTCGCTTTCCAGTTCGTCTTCAATGGCTGACAGTTCTTTTGCCGTGATCGCCATGGACGTCTTTCCTTCTTTCTAAAAAAGATGCCCTTATTCTGCCCGTCCGGTCCGGGAATATGCGCTACATGAGACAGTATTCCGGTCTTATGTAGCCTGCCGCATCGGTTCCCTCACAGCCAGGCCAAAGCTGATGGAAAGGGCATGGTCTACCATCGACATGGCTCTTCCGTCCAGCCGCCCCATCCGTTCCTTCAGCCTGTGCTTATCGAGCGTGCGCACCTGCTCGAGCAGAACAATGGAGTCTTTCGCTAGTCCCGTGGTGCCGGCGTCCAGGAGAATATGCGTCGGCAGGTTCGCCTTGGATCTCTGGCTCGTGATGGCCGCCGCAATGACGGTCGGGCTGAACCGGTTTCCAACGTCGTTCTGGACAATCAGGACCGGCCGCACCCCGCCCTGTTCCGAACCTACGACAGGGCTGAGGTCGGCGTAATAAATATCGCCTCTGTGGACAATCATAGTTTCACGCTCCGCATCAAATCTATTGGATCTCCGTTCCAGATTTCTAAAAAATATTGTTGGCAGGGTCCGGAGGATTTATTCACGAAAAGGCCTCCGGTACCATAATATTAGAAAAACCCCCCCGCCCGCGGATTTTTCCGCCTTTTTCAGGGATGCGGCACAACGGAAGTGCCCCGCTCCCGAAGATATGTGCTTTCCAGATCCGAAAGATGGAGTTTTACGGCAAGCGGATATTTCTCATAGGCCTGACTGATCGCGCGGCACCCGCCTTTCGCCGCGTCGTCAAATCCTCCCATATGCCATCGGATCGCGACGGCCTCCGGAGTTTTCAGACGCATGTGGCGTTCAATCAGGAAAACCGACTTCTCCCCGTGTCCATAGGGAAACTGATCCTCAATGGTATAGCAGAGGCGTTTTTCCCAGGATCCGGTTTTCGCGTTCCTGTAATTCCGCGTCCCCGCCACATAGAACTCTGCCTTGCAGACGTCGTGCAGGAGAGCGCAGACGGCAAAGCTCTCTTCGCTGTCCACACCCGGTTCGAAATGCTTTTCGCGCATGACATGATAGACGCTGACACTGTGCCTGACAAGGCCTCCCGGGCAGGCGCAGTGGAATTTCGTGCTGGCCGGCGCGGTAAAAAAATCCGTCCCCTCCAGCCACTGAAGCAGCTCCTCGGAACCCTCCCGGTGGATATATTTCCGGTAAATATTTTTGAACTCTTCTTTTGCGTCCATGGCTTTCCCCCGTTTCCTTTTCCCATTATACCATACGCGCGGCCCCGCAAAGCAGTTTTCCTTTCTTCCGAAAAAGGTTTCCGGGTCCCCTTCCCGGAAAGGCCTCTGATATCAAATCGGCCGGACCCCATCTCTTCCCCTCTCTCTCTCTCTGGAAGAATGGATCGGCATATGCTATAATACAGAGAAAAGCGGATATAAGGAACGGAAAGGATGTCAGAGCTATGAAGGATTTTGTTTTTACAACCCCGACGACTATTTACTTCGGCAAATGCCAGCTTGAAAAGCTGGGTCAGATTATCCGGCAGTACGGGTCCCGCGCCCTGCTGGTCTACGGCGGCGGAAGCATCAAGCGGACGGGGCTTTATGACACCGTGTCTTCGCTTTTGAAGAAAAGTTCCGTTTCCGTTGCGGAGCTTCCCGGCGTGGAGCCGAACCCCAAGATCGGATCCGTCCGGAAGGGGGTCCGCCTCTGCCGGGAAAACGGCGTGGACGTCGTCCTCGCCGTCGGGGGCGGAAGCTCCATCGACTGCGCGAAAGTGGTCGCCGCCGGGGCATGCTATGCGGGCGACCCCTGGGATCTCGTCGTCCACCCGGAACTTATCAAAAAGGCCCTGCCGCTTGTGACGGTCCTCACGATTGCGGCCACCGGATCCGAAATGAACGGCAATGCCGTCATCACAAACCCGGAAACCCGCGAAAAGCTGGGAACCGCGGGGCTGGCGCTCAAGCCGAAAGCCTCCATCCTGGATCCCGAGCTGACGTTTACCGTGCCGAAACGGCAGACGGCGGCCGGAACGGCGGATATCATGAGCCATATTTTCGAAAACTATTTTAATCATGAAAAAGGGGCTTTTTTGCAGGCGCGGACCGCGGAAGGCCTGCTGCGCACCTGCATTCACTATGGACCGGCCGCTCTCAGGCATCCGGACGACTACGAGGCGCGGGCCAACCTGATGTGGACCTCAAGCCTCGCAATTAACGGCCTGCTTTCCTGCGGCGTGCAGATTAACTGGAGCGTCCATTCGATCGAGCACGAGCTGAGCGCGTTTTATGACATCACGCACGGCGTCGGTCTGGCCATCCTGACGCCAAACTGGATGAAATTCGTGTTAAACGACTCCACCGCCGGAAAATTTGCCGAATACGGCGTCAACGTCTGGGGCCTTGATCCGAAACAGCCCGTCCGGTCGACAGCGGAGCAGGCGATCAAGAAAACCTCCGAGTTCTTTAAGTCTTCGCTCGGCCTGCCCTCTTCGCTTCACGAGATCGGCATCGGGGAGGAAAACTTCCGGGTCATGGCGGAACACGCCGCCGCTCACGGCCTTAAAGACGCCTATGTCCCCCTCACGGCAGACGACGTCCTGAAAATCTACCGCGCCTCGCTTTAACCGACAAGCGGAGGGAGAACAAAAGCCGCCGTCCGGCAGAAGAGCCGGGCGGCGGTTTTTGTTCTCCCCGGACGAAGAAACCCGGGTTCAGCCTTTTTTAGGAAGGCCTTTTGCCTGACATTCGGGACAATATCCGTAGAGGTTCAGGCTGTGATCCGTTATCTTGAAATGGGTCTGTTTTTCCAGCTGCTTTTCATAGTCCTTTAAGGGGCAGGAGTCAAGGGAGATCATTTTCCTGCAGCCGAGACATACCAGATAGTGCTTGTGGACCATCCGGTTATATTCAAAAAGGGCCTTGCTGCTTTCCGGAAACTCGACCTTCACGGCCATATTCTCTTCCACCAGCCGGTCCAGTTCCCGGTACACCGTCGAAAGGCTCGTAGAAACACCAAACCGGTTCATCTTTAAAAATATCTGCTCCGCCGTCGCCGGCTGCTTCTGTTTTTCCAGGATATCCAGGATGGCCGCCCGGCGCCTGGTATTCTTAAGGCCTTTCCGTTTCAGATCTTCGCTCCGCCCGGCTTTGCCTGCCAAACAACCATCTCCTTGCGGCTCGCAATATTCCCGCCCGCGCTGTTTATTGTAGCACTTATTGTAGCACATTTCCACCGGATTGAAAAGGGAAAGCGGGTTCCCGCCGTTCCCGGCAGACCCGCTTTCCCTTCGAAGACTCTAGCGATCAGTCGCTCGGGACG
>DAITAP010000024.1:14086-16241 GCA_036824225.1 Caproicibacter sp.
CCCCGCAAAGTTGTCCTCAATATATTTTTTGATCGGTTCGCTCTTCAGGACTTCCACCAGTTCTTTGATGTCTTCCCGGTTTTCGTCGCCCTCCCGGACCGCGATGATGTTCGCGTAGGTCTTGGCCGCCTCCGAATCCGAGCTCTCCGTCGCGAGCGCGTCCGCGACTTTGAGCCCCCCGGAGATGGCGTAGTTTCCGTTGATGACAGCTAAGTCCACATCCTGCAGGGAACGGGTCAGCTGGGCGGCCTCAATTTCCTTGAACTTCAGATTCTTGGGATTTTCGGCGATGTCCTTTTGCGTTGCCGCGAGCCCGGCTCCCTCTTTCAGCTTTAAAATCCCCTGGGTCTGAAGGAGAAGAAGCGCGCGCGCCTCGTTGGTCGTGTCATTCGGGACGGCTATCGTGGCCCCCTCCTTCAGATCGGAAATCTTCTTGGTCTTCCCCGCATAAATGCCGAGCGGTTCGTAATGGATGGCGCCGGCGGAGACAATGTGCGTGCCCTTCTGTTTGTTGAAATCGTCGAGATACGGTTTATGCTGAAAATAATTCGCGTCCAGCTGTTTTTCCTCGAGCGCGGTGTTCGGCATCACATAATCTGAAAATTCCTTGATTTCCAGCGTAATGCCTTTCTCCTTGAGGTATTTTGCGGCCTCTTTCAGAATCAGCGCGTGCGGCGTGGGAGAAGCGCCGATGACAATCGTCTTGGTTCCGGACGCTGCCTCTTCCGAAGCAGCCGATGAAGCCTCCGAAGCGGGTTCCGATGTTTCGGCTTCCGAGGATGTTTCGGCGGAAGCGGACGAAGATTGGGAAGTAGCCGGCGCTCCGGACGCGCATCCGGCCGTCGACACAAGCAGCGCCGACAGAATCAGTGCAGTAAATTTTCTCATAGTTTACCCTCCAGCACAAAATTTCGATTTTATTTTTCAAAAATTACCTTTTGTCGCTCTTTTTGGCCGCCTTCATAAAAATCCCCTGCAGAAGCTGGACGACGGCGACGTTCAGAACCAGGGTCACGATCATGACGTCATACTGATAGCGGTAATAGCCGTATTTGATGGCGATATCCCCGAGGCCGCCGCCGGCGACAAAGCCCGCCATCGCGGAATAGCCGAGAATCGTCGTCGTCGCGATGGCGCTTCCCACAAGGAGGGAAGGCTTCGCCTCCGGGAGAAGAACTTTCCAGACGATCTGAAACGCCGTGGCGCCCATCGACTGGGCAGCCTCCACGACCCCGCTGTCCACTTCCTTGAGAGAAGACTCCACAAGGCGCGCGACAAACGGCGCCGCGGAAAGCGCGAGAGGCACAATCATGGCCGTCGATCCGATGGTCGTCCCCACGATCATCCGGGTAAACGGAAGAATCGCAAGCAGTAGAATGATAAACGGGATCGAGCGGGCAAGATTGACGATAACGTCCATCACCTTATAGGCCACCGGATGCGGGCGGACCCCTGCCGGTGCAAAAACGACCAACAAAATGCCGACGGGCATTCCGATGAGATAGGCGAAGAAGGAAGAAATCAGCACCATATACAGGGTTTCGCCAATCCCGGCAACCATCATGCTCAGCATCGACTCATCCCACATTTTCCCCCACCTCCTCCGCGGAAAGGCCGCGCGAACGGACATAATCCAGCATTTTCCGCGCGATGTCCTGTTCCTCCGGCAGCTGGACGATCATCTGTCCGAACGCCCTGCCGCCGATGTTCTTCGTATCCGCATACAGGATATTGACCGGTTTCCCGCACGCGAGGACCATATTCGATATCACCGGCTCAAACGACGAATTCCCGTCGAAGACGATGCGCATCCGCCGTTTGCTGACAAAGCGATCCACCCGTCCTTCCGGATAGACCAGCCGGCGGGCAGCCTCGGTCTTCGGGTGAAAGAAGACTTCCTCGACCGATCCGCATTCCGCAACACGGCTTTCCGACAGGATGGCGACCCGGCTGCAGATCGCCTCTATCACGCTCATCTGGTGCGTAATGATGACAATGGTAATCCCCAGCCTCCGGTTGATGTCCCGGAGCAGCGAAAGAATGGACTTCGTCGTCGCCGGATCGAGCGCGCTCGTCGCCTCATCGCAG
Source organism: Caproicibacter sp. (assembly GCA_036824225.1). Lineage (GTDB taxonomy): Bacteria > Bacillota > Clostridia > Oscillospirales > Acutalibacteraceae > Thermocaproicibacter. The sequence goes on from DAITAP010000024.1 coordinate 16,175, forward strand.
AGCAGGACTTTCGGGTTGGTCGCGAGCGCCCTCGCGATGGCCACCCTCTGCTTCTGCCCCCCGGACA
>DAITAP010000025.1:0-16080 GCA_036824225.1 Caproicibacter sp.
TTCCTCCCAGCAGCCCTTGTCCTGCCTAAGGCCTACTGCATCGAAATTAATTCGCCCTTCAAGAATTATTTTTTGCTATGCCGAGATCATTTTTCGGCTTTATTTCTTTTCTCTTTTCTTTGAAAAAGCACAAAGGAAGAGGCTGTCAAAGGAAAAAATTCCCTTCAGGGCGCCTTGACGCGCTTCTGCCTTGGCGCGGAATGGCGCTTAGCAGGTTCTTAAATGGACTCAGGCATTTTCCATCGATTTCGGCGCGGAGTTTTTCAGTACAGAACCACCGTTTCACCCCGGACGGCGCAGTGGCACTCATAGCTTTTCTGGCATCCGGTTTTCCCATCAAACACGGAATTAAACTCAAACGCGTCTTTCCCGTCTTTCAAGATATATTTTGCTACGATGTAACGGTCGTTTACGCAGGTGACAAAACGTCCGAGTTCTTTCGGGTATCGTGTATGAACAGGGGAATTCAGCACACCGGTCACCTCGCAGTCATCTTCCCGCTCCTCAATGCGGTATGCCCGTCCTCCCTCGGGATCAATGCTGAACCACGCCGGGCCTTCTCCCTCTCCCAGCGTAAGGCGGGCAGCTACACTCTTTTTCCCTGTCGCCTTATGGTAGGCGCACAGCCGCTGATCCCCCGTTGGAAAATATCTTGCGCGGAAATAGATATTCTCCCTGTTCATCCCGGCATAGCGCACAAGTCCTTCCGTTCCTGCGTTCAGGATAAGGGCCAGAGGAACGCGCGGTTCTCCCGTCTTGACCGATACGACAAAGTCAAGCAGCGGGCAGAGCCATACGCGGTCGCAGATTCCGTCGCCGAGCCAGCGGATGTTGCGGAAGCATTTTTCTTTTTCCTCCTCGCTGCCGTGCGGATCGAGAAGCAGGATCTGGGGATCGCCCCGGCACTCGCAGGTCAGAAGGCGGGAAGAATCCGCCCCGCAGACGCGCGGATCCCGGGCGTAATAGTATCTTCCTTCCTCCAGGTCATAAAGATAGCAGACACGGGAAAAGCCCGTCAGCTTTTTATATTCCCGGAAGAGCGCCCGGTGACGCTCATTCGGGCCGGCGTAAAACAGCATGTGCCCTTCATCCAGCGCCCGGCAGTCCAGAAAATTCCCGATAAAGTTCAGCCGGGCCATGCTCTTTTCCGCGCCGGTCCGTTTGTCCACACGTAGAATCCAGGCCTCGCTTCCCCCGGACTCGAGGACAATGACGATGTCTCCTGAAAAGCTGAAAAAATGCGGGACATAGGAGGGATCGGTCAGAATATAGTTTGCCACAATCCTTTCGCGTCTTGTCGAGCGGTTATATTCCAGCAGAAAGAGGATCGGGTGTCCTTCTTCCGCTTTTTCTTCGGCGTAATAGATCAGCGGATCTCCGATTTCAATCAGCTCGTCCCTTGAGTCGGTAAATACATTCCGCAGATCCAGAATTTTCAATGCATCCACCCCCGGTTTCCTGTATTATATCATATCCGAATAGAGAAACACAACCTGCGCGGAACGGAATCCGGGTTTTCAGCATAACGGATTTTCTGACGCGAAATCTCTTAGAAAATCCCATCAGACAGGCATTTTTGGGGGAGTCTCTCTGCAGCCTTTCAGAGGCTGTAAACCTGGGCTCCGTACAGACAGACACCGCCTTCGGGACGGAAAACGCCGGCCAACAAAAATCCCGGCGGGAAAATACCTGCCGGGATATCAGACTATGATGGAACTGCTTCCTGTTCTTTATGAAAGGGGAAAACAAAAATGCATGTTACAAAAAATCAGGAACTTCTCGAAGTCGATCTGCACGGTCTGACCGTAGAAGACGCCAAGCACAGACTAGAGCATCTGCTGTCAAACCTTCCCGACAGCGTTACGGAAGTCAGGGTAATCCACGGCTACAACGGCGGGCAGGCCCTCCGGGATATGGTCCGCATCCGCCTCAAACATCCCAGAATCTCCTCGAAGCTGCTGACCCTGAATCCGGGGGAAACCCGTCTCATCCTGAAACCCGCTGTTCAAAAAGTGAAAAAACGCAGGTAGGATTTCCGGGTTCAGTCCCCGAACATGTCTCGGATCTTATCGAAAAAAGTCCGGCGTTTCTGGTAATTTCTGTCTTCCGCCTCATTTTCAAATTCGAGGAGAAGGCTCTTCTGCTTCGGAGAGAGATTTTTCGGGACCTCAATGGTCATGCGGACATACTGATCTCCGCGTCCGCGCTGCCCGAGGCGCGGAATTCCCTTTCCTCTCAGCTTGAAGATGTCTCCCGGCTGGGTGCCGGCATGCACCTGGTACTCCACCCGGCCGTCAATGGTCGGGACAATCACTTCAGCGCCCAGCGCGGCCTGCGTGAAGGTAATCGGCATCTCACACCAGACGTCAAATCCCTTTCGCTCGAAAATCGGGTGCGGGCGCACGGAAACGGTAACATGGAGATCTCCGCTCCCTCCGCCGTTCTGCCCCGCATTTCCTTTTCCGCTGACGTTCAGAACCTGGCCGTTGTCGATGCCGGCGGGGATATCGATTTCAATCGTCCTGCTCCGGCGGATACGGCCCGTCCCTCCGCAGGCGGGACACTGTTCGTCGATCACCCGGCCCGTTCCGCCGCAGCGGTCGCACGTACGGGTGGTCTGCACCACGCCAAACGGCGTCCTCTGGGTGATCCGGACCTGGCCGGTGCCTCCGCACTGCGGGCAGGTCCGGCGGGCCGATCCGCCTTTCGCGCCCGTCCCGTGACAGTCCGGGCAGACATCAACCTGATTATAGGAAACCGTCTTGACGCAGCCTTTTGCAGCCTCTTCAAAACTGATGCTGACGGTCGTCTCGCTGTCGCCGCCGCGGCGCGGGACGTTCGGGCTCGCATGGCGTCGTCTGTTGCCGCCGAAGCCTTCAAAACCGCCGAACCCCCCAAATCCGCCGAACACGCTGTTAAAGATATCGTCGAAGTCTACATCGCCCGCAAACGGACTGCCTCCGGCGCCTCCGCCGAAGTTGGGATCGACTCCCGCCTGGCCGAACTGATCATAGCGCGCCCGCTTTTTCTTGTTGGAAAGAACTTCGTATGCTTCGTTGATCTCCTTAAACTTTGCTTCGGCGGTTTTATCCCCCGGGTGCAGATCCGGATGGTATTTCTTTGCCAGCTCCCGGTATGCCTTTTTGATCTCGACATCGGTCGCGTTCTTCGGCACGCCCAGAACCGCATAATAGTCTTTTCTTTCAGCCAAGCACAATCACTCCCGGATAATGCGTACAGGGCAGCCGCAGGGCTGCCCTGAAACCGCAATTTATAATCAACGCCTGTCCGCTGCGGGATTGACGCCCAGTTCCCACAGCCGGCTCCGCGGACAGTGCGAAATTACTTTTTGTTTTTGTCGTCAACGTCGTGGTATTCCGCATTATACACATTGCCGTTCGGCCCGCCGGCCGTTCCGCCGTTGTTCTGCTGTGGTCCCGTCTGATTCTGCGGCCCCGCCTGATTCGGCTGGCCCTTCGGAGCGGCATTCTTATACAGTCTTTCGCTGACGGAGTACATGGCCTTCTGAAGATCGTCGCTCTTTGCCTTCACGTCCTCCATGTTGTTCGAAGAAATCGCGGAACGCAGGGCAGATACTTTCGCGGTCAAATCCGTCTTATCGGAATCCGGGATCTTGGATCCGTTGTCCTTAATCAGCTTTTCTACAGAGTAGCAGAGGTTCTCGGCCTCGTTCTTGCGGTCGATCTCGTCGCGGCGTTTCTTGTCTTCCGCCTCATACCGCTTCGCTTCCTTGACCGCTTTGTCGATATCATCCTTGCTCATATTGGAGCTCGAAGTAATGGTGATCTTCTGCTGTTTCCCCGTCCCCAGATCTTTTGCGGAAACGTTCACAATGCCGTTCGCGTCGATATCGAACGTCACTTCAATCTGCGGTACGCCACGCGGAGCCGGCGGAATGCCGTCCAGGCGGAACACTCCCAGCTGTTTGTTGTCGCGGGCAAACTCACGCTCGCCCTGAAGGACATTGATTTCCACCTGGGTCTGTCCGTCCGCAGCCGTTGAGAAAATCTGGCTCTTCTTGGTCGGAATCGTGGTATTGCGGTCGATGATTTTCGTCATGACGCCGCCCATGGTCTCAACGCCCAGGGAAAGCGGCGTAACGTCCAGCAGCAGTAGCCCCTTGACTTCGCCTCCCAGAACGCCAGCCTGCAGTGCGGCGCCGATGGCGACGCACTCGTCCGGGTTAATGCCCTTGAACGGCTCTTTCCCGGAAAGCTTCTTTACGGTTTCCTGCACGGCTGGCATTCTCGAAGAACCGCCGACCATCAGAATTTTGCTGATGTCACTAAAAGACAGGCTTGCGTCGGAAAGCGCCTGTTTGACAGGCCCGACGGTCTTTTCGACCAGATCGGAAGTTAATTCCTCAAATTTGGCGCGGGTCAAAGTCATATTGAGGTGCTTCGGGCCGCTCGCATCCGCCGTAATAAACGGCAGGTTGATCTGGGTGCTGGTCATGCTGGACAGTTCGATCTTCCCTTTTTCAGCGGCTTCCTTGAGGCGCTGCAGAGCCATCCGGTCCCCGGAAAGATTGATGCCGTTTTCCCGTTTGAATTCGGAAATCATCCAGTCCATGATCCGCTTGTCAAAATCGTCTCCGCCGAGGTGGTTGTTGCCCGCCGTAGCGAGAACTTCCTGCACGCCGTCTCCCATTTCAATAATGGAAACATCGAACGTGCCTCCGCCGAGGTCGTAGACCATGACCTTCTGATCCTCGCCCTTGTCAATGCCGTAGGAAAGCGCTGCCGCCGTCGGCTCGTTGATGATGCGCTTGACATCCAGGCCTGCGATTTTACCGGCGTCTTTGGTCGCCTGGCGCTGGGAATCGGTAAAATAGGCCGGCACGGTGATGACGGCAGAAGTCACCGGAGATCCGATATACGCTTCGGCGTCCGCTTTCAGTTTCATGAGGATCATCGCGGAAATTTCCTGCGGCGTATAGCTTTTGCCGTCTATCGTCACTTTGTAATCGGAACCCATCTTGCGCTTGATGGAAGAAATCGTGCGGTCCGGGTTGGTAATGGCCTGCCGCTTCGCCACCTGGCCAACCATGCGTTCCCCCGTTTTGGAAAAAGCCACGACCGAAGGCGTTGTGCGCGCGCCCTCGGAGTTCGGGATCACGACGGGTTTTCCGCCTTCAATCACTGCCACGCAGGAGTTTGTCGTCCCAAGGTCAATGCCAATTGTCTTTGATACGTTCGCCATTCTCTATTACCTCCAGGTAAAAATCTATTTTTCAGGTTCAGTTATCCTCATCGGCTATCAGTTTGCCACCTGCACCATCGCGTGCCGGACAACCTTGTCGCCGATCTTGTACCCTTTCTGGTAGACTTTTGTCACGGTGTTCTTCCCCGATTTTTTATCTTCCACATGGGCAATTGCGTTATGCACACCGGGATCAAAGGGTTCGCCTTCCTTTCCCATTTCCTCAACGCCCAGCTTCTGAAGAGCCGTCTGCATCTGTTTCTGCACCATTTCCACACCCTTGCGCAGATCCTGCACGGAGCATTCCTTCTGCGCCAGCGCGCGCTCCAGATTATCTTCGACCGGCAGAAAATCCTGCACGGTCTCCGAGACGGCGTCCGAATACGCGCTCTCTTTCTCGCGCGCGGTCCGCTTTCTGAAATTGTCATACTCCGCGGCCGTTCGGAGAAGAAGGTCCTTTTCTTCTTTCTCCTTCTCTTCGGCCTCTTTGAGCTTTTTCTGGAGCTGGTCGATTTCCTTTTCGAGTTCTTCCCCGGATTTCCGGGGAGGCTGCTCTTTTGCGGATACCGCCGGCTTCCCGCCCTTTTCCGGTTTTTCCCCGGAAGGGCGAGCCTCTTCCTGTTTTCCCGGGGCATTCTCAGCCGCCGGCTGCTTTTCCGCTTCCGGCTTCGGCGCGGCGGGTTTCCGGTCCGTTTCCTCCGCTGCGGCCGGCTGTTTCATTTTTTTATCCTGAACGTCTTTCTCCAAAGCAATGCCCCTTTCTTTAATCCTGGTCCATCAGCTCCGTCAGCATCCGGCCGACGGTGCCGGAAAGGTATTCCATATTGGAAATAATCTTACTGTAATTCATCCGCGTGGGGCCGATAATGGCAATCACGCCCGCTTCATGCCCCCCGACCGCATAGTGGGAAATCACCACGCTGGAATTCTGGAGTTCCGGCCGCCTCGTTTCCCTGCCAATCAGCACCCGCAGCCTGCTCCCCTGATCCTCCAGCAGGCTGCAGAGTTCTGCCGGCCGGCTCAGAAAATCGAGGATTCGGCGAAGGCCGTCCTTTCCAAAATCCGGATAGAACAGCAGGTTCACTTCCCCGTTGAGGCATACCTGGGACCTCATCGATTCCTGCACGGCCTCGCCGACCGCTTCCAGAACGGAGCTCATCATCATCGCCATCTCGCCGAGCGACGCCGCCATCGACTGCAGATACGCCGGCGTTACTTCCGCCACGGGCACCCCCGCCAGCTTATCATTCAGCAGGCGGAAAAAGACTCTCAGAATTTCAGGCGTCAGATCAAAATCGCATCGAAAAATCCGGTTTTTCAGCATGCCCGCCGAAGTCATCAGAATCACCATGGCGGTGCGCCGGCTGGTCTGAACCAGCTGCACCGCGCGGATCACGCCGCTTTCCCCGTTTGGAGTCGTGGAAACCGCCGCGTATTTCGTCATCGACGCCAGAACGCGGGCCACTCCCTCCATCAGCTTTTCCGGATCGTACGCGGCGGGCAGGATCAGACTGTCCAGATAGCGCTGCTCGTCTTTTGAAATGGGCCGGCGCTTCATGAGCGTGTCGATATATACCCGGTAGCCTCTCTGCGAAGGAACACGGCCCGCCGAGGTATGCGGCTGCTCCAGGAGGCCCATGCGGCTGAGCTCACTCATTTCATTGCGTACCGTCGCAGAGGATACGTTGAAGTCGAGGGTATCACAGACGGATCTGGAGCCGACGGGTTCCCCCGACGCAATATAGAGTTCAACCACCGCCGCCAGAATTTTCCGCTTTCGTCCGCTCAGTTCCAAATCTCTGATCCCTCCTTCCACGTTTTTAGCACTCATTCTATTAGAGTGCTAACTCTATTACATAGAGTACCATTACTTTGCCCCGATGTCAATATGCTAATTGTAAACTAATTGTGAAAATCAGAATTTTAATGAATCCGGGCCGGAATTCCCGGGACTTAAGGGTTGGGGCGGACAGGCCCGCGGGCCGCAGAGAACGGAAACGGCCGGGAAGTGCCCCGCTTTCTTCCTTTCCGGAGGAAGAAAAGAGTCCCCGGCAAATTGGGGACTCTTTTCTAAATTTTATAATTTTATCCTTGAAACCCCAAAAAGCGCGGAAGGACGGACCCTGGGGGGAAGAAAAACTGGGGATCCTGCCGCGTTCCAGAAGAAAGGGGAAAAGCGGGATTTAACCGGCGGGAACGGAAGGGAAGAGAATTTCCGGCGTCAGCGCGTCGGAAAGAAGAAATCCGCGCCGGGTAAGCCGGAATCCATCCGGTCTGCAGGCGGTCAGCCCTCCCGGTTCGTACCGCCGCGCCGCGAGTTTTACCCGGTCCGGCAGGGGAACCCCAAAGCGGGAAAAGCAGGACGCATCACAAAGCCCTTCCGAAAGGCGCATCCCCAGCATCGCGTACTCCTCAAAATCGCCTCCCGGGCCGTCCTCCTCCGGCGGGTCCCCGCGCAGAAACGGTGCGATTCCGCGGGGAAAATGAAACCGGCGGCCGTCTAAAAACGAGTGGGCCGACGGGCCGAGGCCGAGATATTCCCCGCAGTGCCAGTAGTTGAGGTTATGACGGCTTTGGAGGCCGGGTTTTGAGAAATTGGAAATTTCATACTGCCGGTAGCCCCGCTTTTCAAGTTCCGAACAGGCCAAGAGGTAAAAATCCGCGGCCGTGCTCTCGTCCGGCAGGTTCAGGCTGCCCCGCTCTTTCCAGTAAACCGTGCGTGGTTCTATCTCCAGCAGGTAGGCCGACACGTGGGAAACGCCGAGGCGGGCACAGAACTCGATCGAGCGCCGGAGGCTCCCGGGCGTCTGTCCCTGCACCGCGAGCATCAGATCGGCGGAAATATTCTGAAATCCCGCCCGTCCGGCGTCTTCGACCGCCCTCGCCCCGTCCGCCGCGGAATGCCTGCGCCCGAGCAGGCAGAGCTCCCGGTCGTCCGACGACTGAATGCCGAGGGAAATCCGGTTCGCCCCCGCCGCCCGGATTTCCCGGAAAAAGGGAAAAAGACGGTCCCCCGGATTCGCCTCCACCGTAATCTCCGCGTCCTTTTCCAGGGAGAAAGCCTCCTCTGCCGCTTCGAGGACGCGGCAGAGGCGCTTTGGGTCCAGCAGGCTGGGCGTCCCGCCCCCGACATAAAGGGTCGACGCCCGGCGTCCGGTTTTTTCCCCCGCGTCCCGGATCCTCCGAATCAGGCACTCCGTATACTCGTCCATCCCGGGTTCGGAAGCGCGGACGGAATAAAAATCACAGTAGGGGCACTTCCCCGCGCAGAAAGGGATATGCAGATAGAGGCCAATTTTCTTCTTACTCATCCAGCTTCAGCACGCTGAGAAAAGCTTCCTGGGGAATCTCTACCGTTCCCACCCTGCGCATCCGTTTTTTGCCCTCTTTCTGCTTTTCGAGCAGTTTCTTTTTCCGCGAAATATCGCCGCCATAGCATTTCGAAAGGACATCCTTGCGCAGGGCCTTGACAGTTTCCCGGGCGATAATCCGCCCTCCGATGCACGCTTGAATGGGGACTTCAAACAGTTGACGGGGGATTTTATCCCGCAGCTTTTCGACCATTTTCCGGGCGCGGGCATACGCCTTGCCCGAATGGATGATGAAAGAGAGCGCGTCGACCGGCTCGCCGTTAATCAGGATGTCCAGTTTTACAAGGCTGCTCTTTTTATAGCCGGTCAGCTCATAGTCAAACGAGGCGTAACCGCGGGTCCGGCTTTTCAGGGCATCGAAAAAGTCATAGACAATCTCGTTCAGCGGCAGCTCGTAGTGGACATCCACCCGGTCCGCGTCGAGATAATTCATTCCCAGAAACGTACCCCGGCGATCCTGGCACAGTTCCATCACGCCGCCGACATACTCCTTCGGCGTATAGACGTGGGCATCCGCGACCGGCTCATCCGCTTCGGCAATCTGAGACGGGTCGGGATAATTGGAAGGGTTGTCAATTTTAACGGTGGTCCCGTCCGTCTTGCGGATCTGATAGATGACGCTCGGGGCCGTCATCACAAGATCCAGGCCGTATTCCCGTTCGAGCCTTTCCTCGACGATCTCCATATGGAGGAGCCCGAGAAAGCCGCAGCGGAATCCGAACCCGAGAGCCGCCGATGTTTCCGGCTCGAAGGAAAGCGCCGCGTCGTTCAGCTGCAGCTTTTCGAGCGCGTCCCTCAGTTCGGGGTATTTCGCGCCGTCCGCCGGGTAGACGCCGCAGAACACCATCGGCCTTGCCGGGCGGTAGCCGGGCAGCGGTTCCTTCGCCGGCCGGGACGCGAGGGTAACCGTGTCCCCGACGCGCGCTTCCCGGACGTCCTTGATGGAGGCGGAAAGCACGCCGACATCGCCGGCACGGAGATACGGGGCCGGTTCAAATCCGGTGGCGCGCATATAACCGCACTCCGCCAGAGTAAACTCGCCGCCCGCCGACATCATGCGGATCCTGTCGCCGGGTTTGACCCGGCCGTCCATTACGCGGACGTGGGCGACAGCCCCCTTGTAGGCATCATAATAGGAATCGAATATCAGCGAGCGGAACGGGGCGTTTTCGTCGCCCGACGGCGGCGGAACTTTCCCGACTATCTGCTCCATCACGGCGCCGACGTTGGTGCCGAACTTCGCGGAAACACAGGGTGCGTCGTCCGCCGGGATGCCGAGCACATCCTCGATTTCCTTCCTCACCCGCTCCGGCTGAGCACTCGGAAGATCGATCTTATTGATGACCGGCAGGATTTCAAGCCCCGCATCCAGCGCGAGATAAGTGTTCGCGAGAGTCTGGGCCTCGATTCCCTGCGAAGCGTCCACAACCAGCACGGCGCCTTCGCACGCGGCGAGAGAGCGGGAGACCTCATAGTTAAAGTCGACGTGCCCGGGTGTGTCGATCAGGTTGAAAATATAATCCTGCCCGTTTTTCGCATGATACAGCAGCGTGACGGCATGAGCCTTGATGGTAATGCCCCGCTCCCGCTCGAGATCCATGTTGTCCAGAATCTGATTTTCCATTTCGCGCAGGGGAACGGAATCGGTAAGCTCCAGGATACGGTCGGCCAGAGTGCTCTTTCCATGATCGATATGCGCGATGATGCAAAAATTACGGATATTCTTGCGTGGAACAGCCAAAACGGCTTCCCCCTTTTCTGAAAAAGCGGGGCGCCTTACGGCGTCCCGCACGGACCGGTTTTTTCCCGCTGCCGGATGGTCAATACCGGTTCAGGCCACGGTAGTATTTATCGTTCAGCAGATGCTTTTTGCCGCTGCGCCGATACCTGCGGTACCGTTTCCGTCCCGGGCCGCGCGGCGGCCTCCGGTTACTAAGAACCACGATGAGCACGACCAGGATGCCAAGGAGGATGCACGCCCACGAAAGGATACCGATGAGGTTTTTCCTCCCTGCGTCAGGATCTGGCGCGGCGGAACTGAGCGGATCCTCTTCCTCCACGCTTTCTACTTCGGGGAGGGAAAATCCCTCCGATTCGGCGGACTCCATTTCTTCCGAAGAAACGAATTCGCTCGAAACCGCAGACGGAGCCTTGGAAGAAGAAACCGTCTTTTTCCTCCGCGACGGCTTCCGGCTGGAAGTCACCTTTTTGCTCTTCTGGGAAGCGGCCGAAGATTTCACGGGCTTATTACTCGCGGTAGCCGTCTTTTTCCCGGACGCCGGAGGTACTGACGATTTTGTGCCGGCTTTGCTGCCTCCTTTGCTTGTCCCGCTCCCGGTCTCCGCGCCTGCGGACGAGAGGACCGCTTTGCTTTTGGTTCCGGCCGAATCGGCGGATACTCCGGACTGCGGATTGCTGATCGCGAAAGTTTCCGTTGGGAAATAAAAAGCCAGGGCAAGAATCAGCAGAAGAAAGATACAGATACAGCTTTCCCGACGGTTCATCGATAATCCTCCGTTTTGTCATCCGCCCACTAATCCAATACAGATTAATTATAACATATTCCGGCGGCAATGCAAGATAAGGGGAAGTTTTTGCCGGTAATCTGCCGAAAAAGGGTTTTCCCGTCGTTAAATCCGGTTTCCCGAGAGCGGCTGTCCGCGATAAAAATACCCATGGCCAGCAGAATCGCGCAGAGAGTACAGAAAAAAGACGTCAGGAAAATCCTTTGGTTTCTATTCTTTTTCATTTCTTTTTCACTTTTTTCCCCCGGCGGGGGGTCCTTTCTATGGAAGGCTGTTCAGTACGCCGGCAAGCGCTTTTCCGAAAAGCTCCCCGGAATATTTAGACTCCTCCAGCGTATTGACATCCGTGCCGATTTCGATAAGCAGGGATCCTTTCGTCATGTCCTGGTTGTATTTCCGGGCGCAGAAATCCAAGGGGCGCGCAAGGTTCGGGAAGGAGGCGCTAAGGGACTGCTGCAGGCGCAGGGCAAGGCGCAGATTGTATTCCCAGTTCGGGTACCCCAGCGACCCGCTGTCATCGCAGCCGCTTATGATCATAAGCTGAGCCGCTTTCCGGCCGTGAATCAGCACGGTGGGCTTCAGCTTGGTCCCGTCGCTCCGATGCATGGCGTCGCGGTGGATATCCAGGGTAACCTGGATGCCCGGATATTGCTTCAGGATTTTCTGCATCGTCGCGCGGGAACGGTCATAGGACCCGTTGTAGGCCGGGTAATCATGGTAGGTCGTATCGTGCAGCACGGAAATCCCCGCCGCCGACAACTGCTTCGCGATCTCGTCTCCGACGGCGCAGACGCTCTGCGTTTTGTCCGTTGTCCGCGCGGTCGGGTTTTCCAGATAGGCCTCCGTGGTGTGCGTGTGATAAATAAGGACCTTGGGGCCGGACCCGCTTCGAATCTTGATCGCCGGCTTTTTCTTGAGCTCCTGCGAAAAGTCCAGCGCGGCGTTCTGCACCGTCAGGTTTTTCACCCAGAAGCCCGATACTTTTTTCCCTCCGCTGTCGATGCACATTTCGAGGACTTTCGCGGCGTCTGACCGGGGCGGGGACGACGAGGAACGGCTCAAGGAAGACGGGGGGGAAGCGGAAGAAGAAGAGGGCACCTGGGAGGAAACGGCGTCCGGACTGGAAACGGAGGGCGCGGAACTTTTCCCGGGTATCCCGGGAAGCTGCGAACTCTCCGACGACGCCGTCCCGTCATCCTCTTCCTCGCTGAAAAAATCCGCCGCGTCGCCGGAAGGAAGAATAAATCCCGCCGCGGCCACGGCGGTTTTCCTCCCCGCGTCTTCCGGCAGTCTGAAGGCAAAGCAGGCAGCCCCTGCCAGAGTCAGCAGGGCCGCCGACATTCCCGCAGCCTTCCGTGCCAAACTGTTCATTTCACGCCTCCGTCGCAACGGTTTCCGGGCAGGATAAGCCCTTCCCGTCTCTTCATTCCTATGCCGTCCCGGAAGCGAACATGATAAAAGGGACTTAGGTCAGTTCCTCAAATTGTTCCACCGTCAGAGACGGGTTCAGCGCCCGGTTGACGCCCATGGCAAGCAGCCGGGACCCGCGGTTGATAATCAGATCGATTTCCCTCGGCGTCACCATCATCGAAGCGCCGCGGGGCGCGACTTTTTGTCGGTCCACGGTTCCCGCGATATCCTGCGCCAGAGTCACCGCGTCGACGACCGTCGGAATCCCCATGCTGACAACCGGAACGCCGAGCGTGCTGCGGTCAATGCGGGGGCGGCTGTTTCCCACTCCGGCCCCGGGTGAAATCCCGGCGGAGCTTATCTGGACCGTACAGCCGAGCCGGGAAGGGCTGCGCGCGGCCAGGGCGTCCACCGCCACCACCGCAGCGGGACGGATTTCCTCCACGATTGCCCGCAGAACCTCAAAAGCCTCCATGCCCGTGCAGCCGAGGACTCCCGGGCTGACGACGGCAACGGGCCTCAGGCCTCCGAGCCCGGTCACGCGGGCAATCTCCCCTTTGATATACCGGGTCGCAAGCACCCGTTCCGCGGTCAGCGGTCCGAGAGCGTCCGGCGTGACCGAACGGTTCCCAAGCCCCGCCGCCAGAATTGACCCTTCCTTCGGAATCAGGGCGGCAAGTTCCCGGGCAATCAGCCGCAGCAGGGAATCGTTGGCGTCAATGCTGTCCGAGATGGCGCGGACTTCCAGCGTAATATAAACCTTTCCCCCTTCCTCGATGCGGGTGACGGTGCACCCGTCTTCCTCGCTCCTTGACTGCCGGGCCGGTTCGGTGCTTTCCATTGCAAGATCCGTACGAAAATTCAAGCAATCGCCCCTTTCAAAGATTTTCCTTGCATTTTTCCTACCCAAATGGTATGATGATGGTATTGCTGCCGAAGGAGGTGGGATGATGCCCAACATCAAATCGGCGAAAAAACGCGTGAGAGTTATCGCCGTCAAGACAAAACGAAACAGAATCGCAAAAACCGAGCTGAAAACCGAGATTAAAAAAGCCAGTTCCGCCATCGACTCCGACGGCGGGGATAAAACAGCGGCGGTGAAAGCTGCCGTCAGAAAAATTGATCAGGCTGCCGCGCGCGGACATATTCACAAGAACAATGCGGCAAGGAAAAAGTCGGCGCTGATGCGCAGACTGAACGCAGCGGGAACAAAGGCCTGACGGTTTCCGAAAGGAAAAGCAAAGCAGAGCGTTTCGCCCTGCTTTTTTATTTTCCGACCGGATTCCCCCGGATCCCGCGTGGGCGGACAGGGTAGAATTTTCCTCGGGGAATTGACTTTTTCCCGAAAACCGTCTATCATAAAAGCAATATACCAGACGGGACTTCACGAAAGCGGGGTGTCCGATTTGAAAAATCAGGGAAATCTTTCCGTATGGTTTGCAGTGATCTCCACCGTCGCCGCGGTGGTATCCGTAGCCGTAGCCGTTGTGCTTTTCTTTGAAAAAAAGAAAAAGGATGAGGAAGACCTCGAACATTATCTCGACTGCTCCATCCAGTAAGGCAGAGAGAGCCATGGGACGGAATACGAACAGAGGGGAAACGACACGGACAGGCATTTTTACGCCTGTCCGTTTTGCCTGTCCGAAGAGGGACGGCGGCTGCGAAAGCGCCTCCAGAAGATCTTGGCGGCCTGCCAGAGCAGCGCTCCGGCCGCTCCCCCGTTCACGATGCGGAAAATGCGCCACGCAAGCCCCGCGTAGCGGTATCCCGCGCGGGCATACCGATAGACGGGGCTAACTCTTATCGCCCGATTTTGAAAACAGGGCGGCCAGATAGCCGAAAAACACCGCGGCCGAGATCCCGGCCGCCCCCGCCGACACGCCGCCGGAAAAAGCGCCGAGAAGACCCTTTTCCCGCACGGCTTTCAGCGTGCCTTTCGCCATCAGATACCCGAACCCCGTAAGCGGGACGGTAGCGCCGCTTCGGGCAAAGTCGGCCAGCGGTCCGTAAACGCCGCAGGCGCCGAGGATGACGCCCGCGGTGACAAAGGAAACCAGGATGCGGGCGGGCGTCAGTTTGGTAAAGTCAATCAGGATCTGCCCGATGACACAGAGCCCTCCGCCGATGAGAAAAGACCAAAGGTATTCCAAGTTTCGATCACCTCGGGATTAGTTTCGCCGACCGGCAGGGTTCCTATACATCGAAAGGAGAAAAGATGAGGCCGAAAACAATTTTCTTCGATATCGACGGCACGCTTCTCGGAACGCGGGACCATATGCTTTTCCAGATTCCTCCGAGCGCCCTTTACGCCCTCAAAGCCCTGAAGCAGGCCGGGCACCGGATCGCGGTCTGCTCCGGGAGACAGGAAGCTTTTATCCAGCGGCTGTTTCCCGGGCTTTTCCGAAGCTTTGTCGCGATGAACGGCGCGCACGTGGTGTTCGAAGGGCACACTGTTCTGGACCTCAGCTTTTCAGAAGAACAGCTGCGCGCGCTGGCCGGCCATTTTGACTCCTTCGGATGCCATTATATCTTCGTCGGCAACCGGCACGGATGGGCCAGAAACGTCCCGTCTTCCCTCTTTCCCCCGCTCAACGAAATCTATGGGCTTCCGGATTTTCTCACCGGATACCGCCGTGCCGGAGAAATCCGGGCCGGGGCAATGGATTTTCTGTTCGCGGATGAAGAGGAGTTCCGGAATCAGAGGAGGGCGTTCCGGGAAGGGATGATTCTGAACCGGCACCCCGGCAGCCTGACGGCGGACTTAAGCTTTCCGGAAAGAGACAAAGCCCACGGCATCGCCCGGTTTCTGGAATACGCCGGCATCTCCAAAGAAGATACCATCGCGTTTGGCGACGGGTACAATGATATCTCCATGATGAAAGCGGTAGGCTGCGGCATCGCGATGGGAAACGCCGTGGACGCGGTGAAAAGGGCTTCCAGCTTTGTCACCGCGGATCTTTTTGACGACGGGATCTTGAAAGGCGTCCGGCGCCTCGGCCTGATATAGAAAAAACGGGGAACGCGGAATTCTCGAGATGGAGGAAATAAAAATGAAAAAATGTCTGATCGTGTACGAATCCCGGCACCATGGGAATACCGAAAAAATAGCGAAGGCCATGGCGGAGGCGTCCGGGGCGGAGCTCTGCCGGGCCGGAGAAGCGGGCGGAAAAAACCTGGACGGCTATGGTCTCATCGGGTTTGGATCCGGGATTGCCTGGGGCAGCCATTATGAGGGCCTCAAAAAAGCCGCCGCAAAAATGAGTCTTGGCGGGAAAACCGTCTTCGTGTTTTCCACCAGCGGGACCGGCAGTGAAAGCTACAACGGCCCGCTGACGGAACAGCTTAAAAAAGCGGGCGCTTCCGTCCTCGGCAGCTTTGCGTGCAAAGGCTTCGACACCATGGTAAGAAAGGAATCCGGCGGGGTCTCGAAGGGACACCCGGACGAAAAGGATACCGCGGACGCGAAAAAATTTATTCTGGGCCTGCTCGCGAAAACCGGCGGATAACCCCCCCCCGATACGGGAAAAGGGCTTTCGAAGCGAAAGAACTTC
>DAITAP010000026.1:0-15958 GCA_036824225.1 Caproicibacter sp.
TCCGGAATTTTTCGCGCTGTAGAGCCTTGTAAACGCCTCCGCGCGGATGGAATCGATATCTTTTACCTGGGGCTCTCCGCTTCCGGAAATCGCGATCGCTTTTGAGGCGGCCGTCAGAGCCCGTTTGATATCCGAATGACTTTTTCCGCTTTCCGTCGCTTTCCGGACTTTCGGGACAGAGGCCTCCGTTTCCGCTGCGGCCTTGTCTTTCGATTTTTCCTTTTCCATACCTACTTGCCCCTTCCACAGAATTTATCTGGATGAAAAGAATAAAATTCGTTTTGAAGCCTGTCTTTCGTTTCGCTTTTTCCCTTCCTCGGAACATCCCCGGCCGCTGCCCCGGATTTCCATTTCGGGATATGCTCCATAATACTGCAGTGCCGGAGATATTTCGCGCCGGGATGTTCGGAATAGTCGTATTTGCCGCACTCAAACGGCTTCTGCCCCCGCAGGAGGATCAGTTCCCGGTTTCTGGGAATTCTCAGAACCTCGTCCGGAGTAAGTAGAGGACGTTTTCCGATGGAACTGTTTTCCTTATATCCGTAGGGCTGAAACAGGGAGCCGGAAAAACGATCTTTTGATTTGCTGGACACCCCCACCGTTACGACGCCGGATCGATCTGAAATGTATTTCGCCGTCGTCGCGTCCGTGCAGCCCAAAAACAGGTTTGTGTCGCAGTTTCCGAGAATTTCCTCCCACTGCCCGTACGGATACCGGTTCTGAAGCTGTGCGAGGTTCTGGAAGATGACCGAAATGTTGATTCCGCGGGAACGCACCGTTGAAATTTTCTTCGTAAAATCTGAAATGGAGGCGATATTTGGAAATTCGTCCAGAACGAAGTTTACCGGCACCCAGCATGTCCTTGCGCCGTCGTTCTGGCTGAAGCCGGACGAATCGGCGAAAGAAACCAGTTTCACAAACAACATGGAGTAAAAGAGTGCCGCCAGAAAATCAAACGCGCTCTGCTGGTCGGACGTCACGCAGAAATACGCGCATCTGCGTTTCCCGGGCGCCCGGAGATTCATCTCGCTGTGGTTTGTAATATTCTGTACGGCCTTTCCCTGAAAAACCTGCAGACGGCTTCCAAGGCCGATGATGACTCCGCCTTTTACGTTTTCGTTTGCCTGCTGATAAATGCTGTAGGCCGCTTTCGCGGCCTGGGTATCGTCGTTGAAAGGAAGCTCCGCGAACATTTCATCCAGCTCCTCCGGCCGGCGCTTTGTAATCAGGTTGTAAACCTCGCACATGCGCGTCGGGATATCCGGATTTCGTTCCACATAAAGGCAGAGGGCCTTTAACAGGTTCATTTCGCAGTCGCTCCAGAAATCCTGCTTTCCTTTTCCGGCCGTGTTTCTGATTATGGTGTCCGCGTATATCTGGGCGTTCAGGTCGTCTCCTTCGATTTCGGCCAGGCAGTTCCAGCTGTCGCTGTGCGCCATCCCGGCAGCGTCCTTAATGTCCAGCAGCCTGACTTCGTACCCTCTGCTCTCAAGATAGGGTGCCATAGACTCATAGAGCTCGCCTTTCGGATCCGTGACCAGCATGCTTTCGCCGGTTTCCACTTTTGCCTCGCATTCCATTCCGGCAAAAACGGGATTTGCCTCGGCGCTTCCGTCCCGGCGGATGGTGCAGACTTTGCCGGCGTCCCAGATTGGGATCACATAACTGCCGTCTTCCCGCCGCCCGAACTGGGCGCAGGATTCCAGCAGGGCGTTCCGGATATCGGGTTCCCGCTGCCCCGACTGCCGAAGGACGATTCGTTTTCCCCGCTTTACGGCCTGCATCATATACGGCCGCACAAACCCGCGCGATTTTCCCGTCCCGGAAGCCCCGTAAACGCTGATGTGTCTGTTTAAGGGGCTGTTGTCCGGGATCGTGTAGACTTTTCCGGTGCTTTCCTCTTTCCCAAGGATAATTTCGTCGGTGTCTTCGGCGCGCTTCCGGTGCAGGACCTTTCTGCGGTCGAAATCAGAAATCCATCCGGACGTCCCGTACGTTCCTTTCCGTGAGTACGTAAAGTTCCGCGCCCTGTCATATCTTCCCGCAGAGTCTCTGCCGGACGAAAAATAGCTCCAGACCGCGTTGGCCGCGGCGAATACCAGCAGGATCCCGAAGAGGCCGTACGGAGACGCGGACATCCGGACAGCTTCCAGCCCGGCCCCGAATTTCGGCTGGTATGCCTCGTCCGCGAGATGGGCGTTCCCCCGCAGGATTTCCCCCGTGAGAAGCCCGGGATAAATGCAGACAAGAAAGACGAAAAACTCCCTTTTAAGAATTCCTTTCAAGGTTTCACTCACCAGCTTTCCGGGAAGATAAAAAGCCCATGCGGGTTTTCGTACCGCATGGGCGCCCCCTTTCTCTTTTTCTCTCCGCTTTCCGCAGGCTTTTTTGAAACGTCAGGCTCCTTCCGCGATGCTGACGGCCCCGGTTACGTCTGCGCTGCTCTCCGCCGGCGCGGTGTTAAACAGCACGCCGATCTGGCTCGATATCTTCGGCAGGATGAAATCCTTAAACAACACATACAGCGCGAACAGAATCAGGGATCCGATGACGATTGCCGCCAGTATTTTGACGCCGCTGTCCACATAGCCGTCGCCTCTGTTTCCGGCCGACGCGGCTTCCGCTTTCGCGATTCCTTTTCGAATCAGATCTTTCAAATAATTTCCCCTTTCTAGCTTGTGAGAGCTTTCCAATAATATCAATATAGTGTATTAATATGAATAATAAACCTACATATAGTATAAACTACTTTTCCCGCTGATACAATATGCAAAATAAACAAGGAAACGGCCTTATCCGCTTTCCCGTTTTATAGGGATGCACAAAAAAGAAAGAAGCTCGAAAGAAATATTCCGGTTTTCAAGATGCGGCGTCTTTCCAGAATCCGCCCGCTAACTCACGAGATATCGGACTTTCCCGTCTGTGGAAACGGTCAGATACGCGTAAATATCAAACGACTGGTTCAGACGCTCCAGCTTTTTTATCTGCTCCTTATTTTCGAGGATGATGAAAACCTGTCCGGGAGGTTTGCTTTTATATTTGGATTCCATCGAAAACATGGCAAAATTCTCATCCCCCGGCTGGATATAAAAGACATCGAAAATCGGATCTCCGTCTTTGGAAAGGCGTCTTTTGAAAAAGGTCAGCACATGGGGGGAATCCTGCTGGATAAAATACTGCTGAACCGAATCCCCGATATCCAGCATAAACCAGAGCGCCTTGATTTTTCCCGGGTTGACGTCCAGGGGACGGATAAATTTTGCCTCCATTAGAAATTTTCCGGACGGATCCCGGTACGCGTATTTTTTTCGTATCAGCTGACGGAGGATCGCCTCAATCTGCGGCGGTCTTTTCATTTTCCGCGCCAACGCCGCCTGAATCAGAGAAACGGGCAGCGCCGGGCAATCCTTCAGCAGCTCGGCAATATTCAGGATATCCGACTGCGGTATCAGTACTGCCATTTTTTAGCGCCGGCCTTCCGGCCCGGCGCGTTCCACTCCTTTCCGTCACAGGGTTTCTAAGTTCGCCGGCAGGTAGTTCACCGTTCCTTTCCCCTTAAATTCTGTCTCCGCTTTCTTTCCGCGACGATCTGCTCCAGGCGTTTCCGATCCGTCGTAATCAGCTCTTCCTCCATTTCCGACGCGATCATCTTTACGGGGATATTATTGGAGTTGACGATGACAAGGCCGTTCCCGCGCTCAAAATTCGTGATGTCATGAGTTTCCTCGTCGGACAGCCCCAGAATTTCCTGAGCCCTCTCCGCCTCCTTCTGCTCGAGCTGGAGGACGATTTTCAGTTTGGAGTTGCCGAGGATCCCTTTGCCGTATTTTCCATTGTCAAGCGCGAAGAAATCGTTGATATCCTGCGTCGCGGCAAAGGCCGATCCGCCGTATCCACGGATGATTTTAAACATCTCGAGCACATAATCTGCCGCCAGCCTGTTGCTTCCGGCGCCGATCAGCTTCCAGGTTTCGTCAATAAAGACAGCCTTCCGCTTCGTCCGGTCCTCCTTGATTTTATCGTAGATATAGTCCAGCGCCACGAACATGCCGACCGGCTGCAGTTCTTCGTCAAACTCCGAGAGATCGATGACGATGTACCGGTTGTCGAGACTGACGTTTGTCTGGGCGTTAAACGAGCTCGCGGATCCGTGGACATACCGGTACAGGATTGTCGCGATACGACCTGCGTTCGGCCCCTGCTTTTTTAAGGCATCATAAACATCCCCGAGGATCGGCATCTCCTTATATTGGGGGAGGCCGTTTTGAAACGGCTTCGTCCTGTCGGGAAGGCTGCCGTTGTCGTGCGTGATACCCTTTTCCCGGTAGGCTTCGATCAACGCGTTATCAAGAAGCTGATCTTCCATATAGCTGATGTCCGGGATAATGAGGGAAAAGAACGTATGGACTTTCTGAATTTTCTTTGAAAGGATGCTGTCGTCGGTCTGCCCGGCTTCCTCGTCGAGGATTCGCTCACTTGACTTGTCGAGGGGCCGGATCTCCAGGATGTTGATACTGTTGGGCGAACCTGGGCTCAATTTGATAAATTCCCCGCCTACGGCCGCGCAGGCTCTCCGGAACTCGAATCCCTTGAGCGGGGCGATGAGAAACGTCTGGATTCGTTTCATCCGGAATCTCAGCGCCATCAGCTGCAGAAGAAAGGTTTTCCCGGATCCGGTGGTCCCCAGGATACAGCCGTTGGCGTTTTTGTATCTGGATGAATCAAATGGATCCATGATGCAGAGCGAGTTATTCTGCTGATTGATGCCGAGCAGGATCCCGGAACTGTCCGTCAGCTCGTACGCCGTGAAAGGGTAGGTGCTCGCGGCGCCGTAGGTCAGGACATTTCGTTTCGACCGCTCGTAAAGGACCGGCGAGATCCGGCAATACGGCATGGACGACCGGAACGCGTCAATCATGTGATACCTGCAGATTTTCGCTTCCATGTCCTGCGACGCGAGGAGTTCTCTGGTCCATTTGACTTTTGCGTCCAGAATTTCTGGTGTCGGCGCGGAAAGCGTGATCAGAATCGACATATAGTAAAAATCCTCGTTGCCGGCAAGGCCGTCCTTGATAAAATAACCGGACTGAATCTGGCTGCCGAGATCGTCGTAATCCGAGTTGGTGTCCTGCGCGTCCTTCATTTTCGCGCGGCTGATTCTCAGCGACTGCCCCAGTTTATTCCTGACTTTTGTTTTTTCCTGCATGCTTAGATAGATATCGACGTCAAAGCCGTCCCCCGCGTTGACCAGACCCGCGAGCCATCCTCCCGCGACGTCGATCCGGTAATGGCCGGAGGGGATATATAGAAACGTATAATAGGTGGAATTTGATACGAGACAGGACGGTTCCACATGAAGAAAACGCGGGGCCAGGGTATCGGCAAGGGAGGGTTCCATCCCCCTGGTCTCCCCGCTTTTCGCGTAATCGGCCAGTACATGCTGAACCCGTTCCGGCAGAGTTTCCTTTCCGGACCTGTTGTAAAGGAAATAAAGCAGATCCATCAAAAACAGATCTTCGTCTTTGTGCTCGACGATTTTATTTCCGCACTTTCCGAGAAAGTTCCGGGTAATCAGGGCGCATTCCCGGAGGCTGCTCACAATATCACGGTACATGGGTGACGGAGAAGGACAGGAATACTCCGTTACGATGAAAAAACGCCTGGATACGCTCTGGGAATATCCGACGGAACAGATAAGGTCCAGGTTGTCCCGCTGCAGTTCCCGGCATTTTTCGTTCGGTTCTTTTTTTATTTCCTCCCGAATGGCGGAAACCAGACGGTCGATGTTGGCCGGGCAGGAGATCACTTTCAGCTGCAGATGTACCGACAGCCGGGAAGCTACTTTCAGCCACGCCGCGAAATTATAGATGATATTGGTCTTTTCCCATTCGGAGCGCAGATGGAAATTGACGGGTTCCACCTCGATGACGGTGAGGTACCGGCCGTCTCTGGTATGGATTATCCCGTCGCGGATTTCGTCGGCGTCGACAAGATCCTGGGAATACCGGTATTTTTTCATCTGCCGTCTCTTCTTCCGCTGGATTTCCGGTCTCTCCCGACGGCGCCTTTCCGGGTCATGCCTGCATGAGCTGGATGACGGCGACGGCGAGGAGCGCGAGGATGATAAGAAAAGTGGTCCGGTAAGACCGGTCGGACCACAGGTCGCGCAGTTTGTCTATGATTCCCGGCATTTTAGCCCGCCTCCTTTCTTTTCCCGAAAATGTCGTTCCACTTTCTCCGCTCCGACTTGAGCTTCCTCAGCTGATCGCGGGCGTAGACGGAATAGAAAAGGATATTTTTCCCCGAGGCCAGATAGTGAAAAACATCCGCGGCATACTGAAACAGGGATCCGTCGTTTACCCCGATCAGGGCAACGGCCGCGAGGGGAAAAACGACGACGACCGTAAGAATCACCTTTGTCATCAGCGGCAGGCCCGCGATTTTGTAAAGCGGGATGCAGATCGAGGCGGACAGGATCAGAGCTTCCAGGGCGTTCCTCGTTTTCAGCATTCCGTTTAAGCAGGTCCCGGCCGCGTTGTAGTTTAAAGGAATATAAAATACTGCCGGCTTTTGAGTGCCTTTTTCTGTCCACACACTGAATTCACCTCATTTTTCGCATCCAGTATAACACTGTATATTGATATTTGTCAAATTGTATATTCGTATATTGTACTATTCATACGTAACAGCCGGGAGTTTTGCCCACCAGGTGAATTGATTCTCCCCGCTCCGTACGGAGTTTAGGCCGGTCGAATATTTGACGCCCTCATCAAATCCCGCGGCTTCTACGATAACGGCTCCCTTGTCCGGATCGTTTCCGATATAAATACCTGCGTGGCCGTTTCGAAGCACCACGGCGCCGACCGGGACGTTCGGCGGCATGAACTTTTGATTGGCGCTGAGAGTTCCCCAGTTTCCCTTTTTGCCGTGCTCGATGCATGTTTCGTAAAGGGACGCGGTTGTCCGGTATCCGTAGCCGTGGGTATTCCCGGTAAACCCGTAATCGTAATCCTGCGCGGCAAAAAACTTGTGGTGCCCGATGGTGGTGACATAGGCAAGGCTCTCGTGCCAGCCGCTCTGGACCAGACCCGGCTGATAAAAATAGCGGATGGGCGCGTCAACCGCCCTCCGGCCGTTGTCAAAAACGTCGGACACCGCGCTTTTCACGCTGGCGGTAATCGGCAGACTTCCGTCGACCGCGTACTGGCCTTTGACGACTACGCGCCCCGGCCTTTCACGCGCCGCGAGACAGGTATCCAGGATGCACTGCGCGATGGCCATCTGACCTTCGTATGGCTCCCCCTCGGCTTCATTCGCCACAGTCTGTTCGATAAGGCCCCGCTCGGAATCCGTCAGGGGATATGGATCCGTATGGTCCGCGTAGACGGACGGGTTGAAACACATATACCCGATAATCAGGCCGGAGCAGTCGAAACCGGGTTTGTTATGCCAACCGGCCAGTGTAATTTCCACATCCGCGTCGGAGGAACATGCTTCCCCGGACTGCGCGGCGCCCGAATGCTGCCAGGCTTCCATGGATTTCGCCGTGATTTCCTGGCCGTGCCAGCCCCAGACGTACCCGCACCGGGTGTCCGCGGCGTTTTTGACAAACTGAACAAGACCCCGGTTTGTTTTTCCTCCGTGATCGATTTCACGAAGCCCCCGCGCCAGCCCGCAGAGCGCGGTCTGATAATCCGACGTCCCGCCCAACATGGAAGTGTCCCCGCAGGCAAAGGTTTCCCAGCCGGATTCGCTCAGCAGGCTCATTTTGCTCCAGAAGTCAGTCGGGTTAAAATCCCACGGATTCAAAATCTGGAATACCGCATCGCAAAACCCCGCCATGGCGGCAAGGATCAGAAGATAGGGGAATACTGCGGCGAAGATTGCCCCGATTATTTTCAGGACAGCTTTCAGGATTTCCCGGAGCGGGACGCCGCAGAACGTTTTTTCGCGTTCCCATGCTGCCGTATTTTCCGGCATAAATTTGTCCGGGCAGAGGGAATGCCCGGACCTTGCCTCCTTTCCTTTATTTTTTAAGCGGCGGAATTCGTCCGGAAACCGGGTTCCGGACTCCCGCCGGTTTTCCGGTTTTCTGGTTCCCGCGGATTTCGCCTGACTGACCGTTCAGGGCGGGTTTGGACGGAAATCCGTTTTCCTCCGGAAATGGGGCGGACAGTTTCCCGGATCCCCCGATTTTTGGTTCCGCTGCGCCAGGGGTCCCGACCGTCTGAAAACCGGCGGATTCTGTCGGGAAGGCTTCCCGTCCGCTGGAAACCGGGGCTGGTTTCTCCCCGCCGCCGTCCGGCGCCGGGAGCGTTTCCCCGGCCGTTCCGGCGGGATGATTCAGCGTCTGGAACGATCCGGCTGATTCCTGAATTTTCCCGGCGTCCAGGGTGCCCCGGCCCGCGTCATAGGATGCCTGCAGGTACGCCTGCATCGGTTCGCCCATTTTGTTTACATCCGCGTGATACCAGGTATTCCCGTCCCCTCCGGTAAACGCGTCCGGGCGGACATTCTGAAACGACGGCAGGGATGACGGGTCCGTCTGGGTGAAAAAGTGCAGGTTTCCGGCGTTATCCCGCATCAGGGCGCCGCTGCCGGTCGATTTGATGCTGGAAAGGTCCATTCCGGCCTGGGCAAACCTGCTACTAAGCGCAGGAGCCCCGATCGTGGAGATGACCTGCATCTTCGCCGTGTTCCCGGTATGGAAAAGCTGCCGGACCGGCGCCTGAGGGAAAGTTCCCGCAGAGGCGTTCCGGTGATCCCGTGCCGAAAAGCGTGGCGCTTCCCGGCTGCCGCTGCCGGCCGTGCCGGAAACCCGGTCCATCCTTCCGGTTTCCTCTCCGGCGGCCCCGGCGGAAACCCTGCCTTCCGGAAGACCGGAAGCTTCCGCCGTGCCGGACTGCCAGGCGCCGGCGCGGATGGGTTCCGAATCCGCCGCTGTACGGCGGAATCCGTCTGCGGATCCCCCCGGCCCTCCGAAGCCGTCTGGTCCGGCCGGCTTCGGACCGCCGGCCATGCCTCCGAATGCGGGAGGGGTAAAGTGAGTTCCACCGTTTCCTCCGAGTATCCCGGGGCCTCCCTGGAACGATCCAGCCGCCCTGGCCGCTTTGGAACCGTATTTCACCGCGGTTCTGCCGGCATTCTGCACTGCGCTGAAAATATTTCGGAGGGATTTCGCGGATACGATAATTTCCGACAGCATGTTCCCGCCGCTGATTCCGACGGTCAGGCCGAGATCGCGCAGGTAATTGTCCAGATGCTGGGCGATCTTTAAAAACGCGACAATCAGCAGCGCGGAAACAAGAACCGCTTTGGCGTTCTGCGACTGCGAGACCGCGTTCGAGAACTGTCCGACCGACGCGTTGATCATGCAGAGGGTTATCGCATTGCAGAGCAGCAGAAGGTTCTGACCGAAGAACATTCGGCAGAACGATTTAAAAATGTTCGATGTGCTGCTAAGAACCACGGAGCTCGCGGCAAGCGGCGAGAATACCACCATCACGTTGACCATGAGGTAACGCTCGAACATCTCGACGACAAGAATACAAAAATTATATACAATCATCAGCATCAGTATCAGCACCAGAATCGACGCGAGAAGCCTTGACTGGCCCTTGTCCTGGGACTGGAACGGATTAAAATCGCTGCCGATGCTGAGAAAAACCGAGATAAGGTTGTCGGGCGCCAGCCTTTGCCATTTGATGGTGTCCGTCGTCATCGACATCAGGGTTCCATACGGATATCCAAACATGCCGGTAAAGAGATACTGAAACGCGCTGCTGGAAAACAGACAGAGAAAGATCGCTGTGAAAAAACGTGCCCCCATGCTGATTGGGCTCTGGGCCTCAAATCCCAGACCGGAAAACAGGTTCCGGAAAAGCCCGAGGAGAAACAGCCCGACCGCAAACGCGACTCCAAGCGCCACAAGGTAATTTTGAATTTTCACGGCGGCCGGAAACGCGGCCAGAAACTGTTTTGTCGACATTGTGAGCGTGTTTTTAACCGTATTTGACATGATGGCGAGGAAACTGACAAGCAGCGGACACAGCATGTCGATTATCGCCTGCAGCAGCGAGGATACAATCGTATTGGCCGCGGTCTGAAAAAACCCGGTAAACCCGCGCAGCATGTTCTGGATAAAATCGCTCAACCTTTTTCCACATCCTTCCGATATCTCCCCCGCGCGGCGGGAATGCCGCGCGGGGAGTTCCGGCACTCGCTGCGCCGCCTTGCCTTTTCTAGAATAAGCGTGTCAGCCGGTCCATTTGGTGTTTGCGGAGCTGAAAAGCTTCTCACCGTAGGTGATGATGGATCCGAGAACATTGAATACAATCCAGGATCCGATAATCCGGTTTCTCCAGCTCCGGAAATCTTCCACCAGTCTGCCGTTCCGGCAGAACATCATTCCTAAAAGGCATATGGACAGCGCGACAACGCAAATCAGCGTAAAGACTCCGCTTAAATCGGTATAGACGGTTTGAAAAATTGTTTTCGCCGCGGAGAAGATATCCGTCGCGAGAAAATAACGCATTCTGCACCCCCCCTTCCACAGGCCTTCTGGATGCTCGGGATTGATATCCCTGTTTCTTCCTAAGAGTATATACAATATTTTGATTATTGTCAAATTATAAGTATAAATATGTGATTGATGTTCCCGCCAAATAAAAAAGCTCTTCCCAAACAGGAACGCGGGAAGAGCCGTGCCGAATTATGAAACGCGTTTCATCCTCTGCATTTTCTGCAGGAGGAAATCATCAATCCCTTTACCGGATTCCCAGACGGCAGGCCGGCAGAAAAAACCGGAAGACAGGATAAGGTTTCTGACTTTCCGGCAGGCCTTTTGCACCTCATTGTTCACCGGGACGGACAGATTTCCCTGTTTATCCATGTCAAACGCCTCGATGATCTCTTGGACGCCGGCCATTTTTAGCTTGTTCAGCTCGTCCCGGAACAGCTTTCCACCGCTGCTTACGCCGGGAAGAGCCAGAAATCCGATTTTTCTGCCGGTCAGTC
This sequence comes from Caproicibacter sp., assembly GCA_036824225.1. Lineage (GTDB taxonomy): Bacteria > Bacillota > Clostridia > Oscillospirales > Acutalibacteraceae > Thermocaproicibacter. The sequence continues at coordinate 11,017 of DAITAP010000026.1, forward strand.
TGTAAGTCAGGTAGGAAGCGGCATCCGCTTTCAGCGCTCCTTCCGTCAGACAGACGGATCTGGGATTTGCTGGAAACGATATCTCGTGGATCCAGCTTTTTGCCCTGGTTCCTTCCGGAAACCCGGATGACGAAAACCAGGCGTATTTCCGGTCTGCAAAGGGATCGCCGTTCCGGATCTGGAGCCCTTCCATGATGCCGTCCTTAAGGTATGGGACAAAAAAGCCGGACAGCGGGCAGTACATGTACCATTTCCGATCTTTTCGGAAAAAGCCCGGCACGCCGGAAAGCTCGCATCCGGCGCGGATCAGGGACGCCGGAATGTCTTCATTGTATTTTCCGGGGCCCGGGGTCGAACGGAAGCCGAGCGTTTCCACGGCGTTTCGGGAAAACCCCCTTTTAAGCAGGCTGTACCTGTCCTTCTGCCTGAGTCGCAGCAGGCCGAGCATCGTTCGGTAAGTTCGATCCCTCACGCCGTCGGGCGCGAGACGGGATCCTCCGGAAGCCGTTTTTCCGCGGAAAAAGCGCACCGGTTCCGGCAGAATGCTCCAGTCCATTTTACGGATGGATTGAAGCGCGTCCCGGTGGGACACCCCTAAGACCTGTTCCACAAGCGCGCAGACTCCGCCGCCGGCGCCGCATTTCGCGCAGTGCCAGACGTTGTTTCTCGCGTCAATATACAGATGTCCTTTCTGCTCCCCGCAGATCGGGCATCGGAAGATCATCTCTCCTCCGCTCTCGCGCAGGAACCGCATCCCCAGTTTGTCGGCTACCAGCAGGATACCGGGCAGCATACCATATCGCCTCACAATCTGATTTTCCGTTCGAATGGACAGAAAGGGAACAAGGTTACGCTGATCTGGTTTCGCCCGCGTGTTTTTCCCGGCTTGTCCGTCCGGTTTTCTTCTGATATCCTTCTTCTATCATCCGCGCGGCGGCGACTGCCGCGTATCCGCTGCTGCCTGACGGGGTATAGCTGTGCGCGAAATAAAGGACTTCCTCCTTCTTTTTCTGCATCAGGAGTTCCTTGTATGTCTTTCCCGTGTACCTTCCGCACGGTACGATTGTTCCGAGAGCCATCTCTTTCGTCATGGTCTTCCTGGTTTCCAGGATCCGTTCTTCCGGATTCCGATTTTTTCGAACCGTCGGTTTCGGCGCTTTCCCAGCCGGCGGATCCTGGACAGGGGAATCGGCGAGATCACCTTCCGCGAGGTCGCCGCCCGCCATGAGAGTTCCGTATCCGGCGAAAAGCAGGGCGCGCCCGACCGCCTCCGTTTCCGCGCATTCCAGCGCTTTTATGCCCAGGGGATTGTTTTTATCCGGCGCAGCCAGATGGGATCCGTACGCCGTCGCGGCGAAATCCTGCGACGGACCGTCCGCGATGGCGGCTTTCACAATATAAAGAGCCTGTCCATCGGCCGGCGCGGAAATAATCTTTGTCTGGATTTTGCCTTCCGGGTGCTCCAGTCGAAACCACATAATCCTCGCGTGGACGGGCAGGTATTTCCCTCCCTGTCCTACTCCATCCGGCTTGATATTGATGGTATATTTCGCCGGGTTAAAATTTTCTGCCGTGTGAAGCCTGATGATGTTCTTTCCCGTTTTTTCCATGTTGGAAAACCCCTTTCTTAAAATTGACAATAAAAAAAACGACGCTGATCTTTCTATAGCGTCGTTTTCTTTTTATGTCAATTCTTTGGGATTTCCGGGACAACCGCTTTCCGCATGGCCGATTCCAGTTTGGCGGAAGCAGAACATGCTGTTTTCCTGCTGCTGAAGATCAGCACACCCTTTGTAATTTTAAAGGGAAGAAAGTTTTCAGTAAGGATCCGCTTTATCTTTTCCACTTTGATTCCAATCTGCCTCGACAAGAATTCTATATCCTGAACTTCATTTATCTCTGTGGAAATACTGTAACCATTAAAGCATGATACGTATACCGTTGACATTGACATATTCTAAAACTCCTCTTCTTTAAAATACACAATGTATTAATTTATTCTGACGCCTATATTCTAGATCATATGCTATAAATAGTCAAGTAATTTTCAAAATAAAATTACAAAATTTTTATGCGTTTATTTAGCTAAATGTTTATTTATCCTTCAAATCCGTATACGGAGATATTATTAAGAAAACAGAGGGCGTTTTTAAACCCATCCGGATTTTCACGGATGCATGATAATATTCCTCATATTTTTCATTCCATTGACTGAATTCAGGTTTTCCGGTTCACAAAACGTTCAGCGAAATTTCTCCTCTCCTGATAAAAAAATGGGCGGAGGGCTGTTTTGCCCCCCGCTTCTTTTGCATCATTCAGAATTGTCCGATTTTTTCCATGGAATTTCTCTTACTTTGATATGGCGGTAAATTTTTTTCCGGGTATACCTGTCCAGAAATCCAGGGTTCAGCTTTTCAATCAGTCCTTTATCCACTGTTTCCCTTTCGGCAGAGCAGAACCTGATTTCCAGATCGGCGTTTCTGTCCGGATCGCGGACGGTTCCAGCCTGTCTTCCTTTTAAGGCGTAGGCGATTCTGGTATCGGCAAGCTCCCGCCTCGCTGTCAGCTGTCTTGCCTTTTTGTTCAGGGCTGAAATCTGCCTGCTCAATTCCTGCTCCCGCCTTGCGGCGTCCAGCAGGGAAGGATCTTCCAGTATCACGGGATCCCCGGCGGATTCTCCATCTCCTGCTCCGGGCGCCATGCCGTACTCAATCAGGGTATCCCATTCTGTATCGGCGTGGGCCTCATCTTCCGCGAGCGGTGGGGGAACCTGTCTGCGTACGTTGTTTTCCCAGAAATCCCGGGCTGTGCCGATCAATTCTTCTTCCTTGTCCAGATCCCGCCTCACGAAAGCCGCCGCGTAATCGTCCTCGTTGTTTCCGGCAACGCAGGCGATGATGGTATAGTCAAGGTTCATGACGCTCATGTATTCCCGGCACTGCCATGCGTAATACTCGGGCACGCTGTTCCAGCCCCAGCGGTTTTTGCTCCATTTTGTCAAGAACGAGTTTGGATTGGTCGTTTTGCATTCAAAAATTCCATCGTAGGGTTTCCCATCCGATCCGACGGCGTGAAAGCGGTAGTCAAGGTCGGACTGGAGAAACGGGTAGAGCGGATGCCGGTACATCCAGGTGTCTTTGTAGAGGTGGAATGCTTTCAGCTTTGTCCCGAGCCGCTTTTCCAGCCAGGCCTTATATTGACTGTGTTCATACCCGTACTGGAACCAGTTCGCGACAAACGGCTCGACGGCGTGTCCGAAATCGAGGGAATACTGGTTTCGCGGGGCCGATTTTGAAAGGCCGATCTTATCAAAGTAAAGCCCGCGTCTGGTGATCCAGGGATTGACGCCGAAAAGCGCCGACACATCGGATCCCCCGAGGCCTTTTCTTCGATACTGAAGCCAGTTTTTTTCCTGCATACCGAGCGTATCGACGATCTTTACAGGCGTATAATCAAGTTTCAGGCCCAACGCTCTTCCTCCTTTCAAAAACTTCAGGCCGCGTGAGGAACATATCCTCTGCTCTTTTTCATGTGCCACTCAGTTTCCGGAATATCGTAATCCGAAAATCGGATGGTCAGCGCGCGTCCGACCGTTTCCTTCAGGTCTTCCATTCCATGCCAGGAAATTTTATCATATTTCGCGTAGACAAGAACTCCCGTAAGCGCCGTGTAAAGTTCCAGCGCGTTGCTGAGGAGTTTACCGTCTACCGCCGTCTTATAATCCTCAAGAGCAGCCATGGCGAGCTTCTTGGGAACGCCGATTCTCTTTGCCACGTTGCAGTAGCAGGGGATCGGATACTGGATCGGGATTTCCTTCATTTTTCCAAAGGATAGAATGCTCTGATTGATAAGGGACCAGGTCATATTGGCATTTTCCCTGACTTTTTCCATGGTCGCGTCTCTGCCCTGATGCTTGACCGTCAAGGACTTGCCGATGATAAACGAGATCCCGCGCTGGACAATCTCAGGTAATACCTGAACCCCGGAAAGCCCGACGTTGGACGTTTCGACCGTAACGGCCGCGGAAGCGCCGAGAGGTTCGAGAATTTTTCCATACCGCGCGGAAATGCGTTCGTCACCGATTTCGTAATTCGCGGCGGCCAGCCTGTGGTCAAGATATCCGCTTCGAAATTCGGTACCGGAAAAACGCTTCCTCAGAATACTATCGGCACTTTGAAAGATTTCTTTAGCCGGCAGCCTGACATATTCCCCCGAATGCACTGCCGATATTCTTTCCCCGCAGATTACAAGCTGCGCGGCCGAGTCTTTGTCCGACGTCTGAAGACACAGGTTTAAAACTCTGCTGAGATCTCCCGCGGAAAGCTTTCCAAGTGCAGTCCCGCCGATATGCGCTCTCTCGTAAAGCGACGGGTACGCGATTTTTCTCAGCGGACAGCAATTCAGAAGCAGTCCGCTTTTTCTGCCCGGATCCGGCGCAACTGTCATTTCTTTTACATTCGCTTTCACCCAGCCCGTGTTGTTTTCCATCTCCCCGATTTCTCTAATAAATTCTTCCGGGGAATTGGTCGAACAGCAGTAACAGTCGTCTGAAAAACGATTCCACATGATAATACACACTCCTTTAAAATTGACAGAAAAAAAATACTTACGATATGAGATAGTATCAAAAAATAAAAATGTCAAATCAGAAAGGCCTTCGGGTTTCTTATGGAAAAGTTTCGTTCCCTTGAGCTCGGTGGGAAGGATGCCGATGTCTTCTTGATAAACGGGTGGAAATGATCTATCAGTCCAGCGATTATGCGGTATGGCATGGGTATCGGCTTCTGTCCATCGATGGGAGCAAACTGCAGTTTCCCGAAGACGCAAAACTGAAATCTGTTTATGGAACTGCGGGACGCGGAGACACTTCCGTCACTGCCCCTGGGTTCTGTCCTGTATGATGCTCTAGAATGGAATCATCCTGGACGCAAATCTGGTGCCT
>DAITAP010000027.1:0-8913 GCA_036824225.1 Caproicibacter sp.
TTCCTCCCAGCAGCCCTTGTCCTACCTAAGGTCTACTGCATCGAAATTAATTCGGTTCCGCTTCCCGCTTTTCCGGTTTTCCGCCTTTCAGAAGATCCGCCGCGGCGGTCCGGTCCCCCGTCATCAGCGCAAGAAAGACGCGGTACACGGTCTCCGGCGACCGCTGGAAATTTTCCCGTACCAGATCGGCCTGCATCCGATCCGGGACGCGGAGGGAAACACTCATCAGATCTTCCTCTCCCCCGGAAATATGGCAGGTGACGAGGAAGCCTCTGGATGTTTTCCGGATCTCGACGGTATTTTCCTTCTCCCTTTTCACCTTTCCGAGCAGAGAAACCGCCGCGCAGAGGGCCCTGCGGCGCACGGTGGGAGGCAGCTCCGTCTCGAGCTGTCCCGCAATCATGCGTGCGGAACCGCCGGCCGAATACATCCGGGGCTGTCCTTTCCCGACCGTAAGAATTCCCTTTTCCGCCAAATCACCCAGAGCTTCCGCCGTTTCGAAATAATTGGCAAGGCCATTTTCGGTCAAAATAGCGGTCAGGGCTTCCTTCGACAAGGGTTCCTGCACGCTGGAAAGAAGATAACAAATTAAAATCCGTATTTCGGTTTTGGTCCGGAGGCCGCCGGGATTAATCCCGGCGGCAAATGCGTCATATTTCAAGGTGCCGCCCCCCTCGAAAATATTGTATCACAGAATTTGCCTTCTGCAACACCGGAAAGTCTGCCGTTCTACCTCCCGGTCAGCCTGCGCAGATAATCCATGACCTGCTCCCTCTGCTTTTCCGAACAGACCCGGAATGCCCCGACCAGTTCCCTTTCCGCGCCGGTAAGATCGTAAATCCGGCTCGAATTTTTTTTGCCCGACACAAAGTCCCGCCGTTTCCCGCGGAACGGCACTGGAGCAGAACCGGATTCGTCAGTCAGCAGCTCGTCAAGGGAAATGTTGAATATTTTAGCAAGAGTCAGCAGTACAGTAACATCCGGCATCGTTTTTCCAGTTTCATAATAAGAATAGGTCGATCGATCAATATTAAGGATTTTGGCAATCTGATTCTGCGTGTACCCACTTTTTATGCGCAGCTCGCGCAGTTTTTCATTAATGTGAACTTTTAGCAAGAAAATTCCGCCTTTATCCTTACTCTCTCTCTCTGGAATGCGCCGCACCTTCGGGCACAGCCTTTTCCGGGTGCCGCGGTTGATTCAGATTATATAGTATTTTCTTCCATTAAAACCAGTTTCGTGATTATTATTCACGCATCCGGACCAAAATGGTGTCGGATTCCGCCGGTTTCCCGGAAAAAACTTTCTTCCTCTCGAGAGTTTAGAATAAAAGCGGATTTATTTTCAGAGGGAAAGGATAAAAAGACAGGCCGGTTTCAGAAATTGCTTCCCGGCTTTCTCCCCCTCATGGCTTTTTTTTTAACGGCTATTCTTCCCCGCCCGCAAGAGCCTCCGTAAGGGCTTTTGCCAGCTGATCGGGACAGGACGTCGGCCTTTCCCCGCACCGGATTCCCCGGCAGCGGCGGATTACGTCCCCGGCCTTCATCCCGGCAGTCAGGGCACTGATTCCCTTCGTATTTCCGTTGCAGCCGCCGACAAACTTTACCGAACGGATTACGTCCCCGTCGAGATCCACAATAATCTCCCGGGAACAGGTTCCCTTCGTCTTATAGCGATATTCCATTTTCCCTCAACCGTCTCCTCCTTACGCCTGCTTCGCGGAATGATTTTTGCAGCGGAGCAGCTTCTCAACTTCGGAATCCGGTGTCGTGCAGGTCCCGACGGGCATGGGTTTCTCCGCGTACATCCCGTGGAAATCGGTTCCGCCCGTTTTCACCAGGCCGTAGGTGTCGGCGACGGCGGAAAGTCTTTCCACATCGCCCTCCCGGTTTTTGGGATGCCAGACCTCGACGCCCTCAATTTCGTGATTCTTTGCCAGCTGATTAAGCAGGTCATAGCTGTCATACATTCCAGGGTGAGCCAGTACCGCGAGTCCGCCCGCCGCGTGGATCTGCTCGATGACATCGTGGACCTCCGGATATTCGACAGGGACATACGCTTCTCCGTCTTTCGGGTTGAACAGTTTCTGAAAGACAGTCCCAAAAATCCCGTCCGCGCATCCGGCGTCCAGCAGAGCGTGCATAATATGCTGCTTATAAAGCCCGGTGCTCCCTTGCGTGCGCCGAACCACCATTTCGGCCGTGATCGGGTAAATCGCCATTACTTTTTCCAGCATGGCGTTCCCGGCCCGCCGCCTCGCCTCCGAAGTGCGCCGGCACAGCCCAAGCAGCCGATCCGGCTTGTCGCACAGGTAGCACAGAATATGGGCTTTCCGGCCCGTTGAGGAATCGACGGTCGAGAATTCCGCCCCGGAAAGAACCTTCACTCCCTGCCTTCTCCCGATAATCTGCGCCCTGCCGGATCCGGCGAACGTATCATGATCCGTCACGGCAATGGTCGGAATGCCGCTCCGTTTCGCAAGCATAACGATTTCGTCGATGCTGACGGAACCGTCGGAAATCTTCGTATGCAGATGAAGATCCGCCGCCATTTTTATCACCCCCGTTATATTTATAAGACAGACCGGCGGAATTCTCCGGCACCGGCCGCAGCAGTTCCCCGCCTTCCTCAATTCCTTGAAAGTCTCAGGGGAACCGGTTTCCCCTTCTCCCTTTTCTTTATTTAAAGAAAGTGCCGGAAAATTTGTTTCCCGCCCGAAGGAGGGGAACCGCAGCCGTCCCCCCTTTTTTCTGTCTGCGTGGCTGCCGCGTCTTCCGGGCTTTCCAAGAGCGGCCTAAATTTTAAGGAAGGATCGCCCGGCAAACACCCACAGCAGCGCGTCCGCCACCCACACGACCGCGGCGGCAAGCAGAAGGAAAAGCGGCCCCAGACGGAAAATTCCCGCCATCTGCCCAATCAGCAGAAGAACCAGCGGCAGCACAAGATAGCCTGAAGTCTGGACCGATTCAATGTAGCTTTTGCTCCGGGCGGAAACCAGAACCATAAACATGACGCCGAACACCGTGACCGCGGGAGCCAGGAAAAAGATCAGAACCAGCCAGTTCCAGTTGAGGAAAAAAGGCATCCCCAGCAGAATATCCCCGACGGACACCACGACGGCAAAGGCAAGAAACGAAATTCCCGTTACAACCGCGGAAAGGAGGACGCAGCCGAGCGTCTTCGCATGAAAAATCCGCCTGACCCCCAGCGGGGCCAGCAGCAGAGTCTCAAGGGTTCCCCGCTCCCTTTCCCCCGCAAAGCTGCTGGCCGCAGCGACGGACGAGGCCATCAGCGGAATCATCAGGTAAAGCACCGGGAAGATCAGGTTCGTCACCATATAGAGCATGCTCTGGCGCAGACTGTATCCGCGCGCTTCTTCCGGGAGAAGCTTTCTCATCTGGTCCGCGCCGTTGATTTCACTCGCTGGGACCGTGTTAATCAGGACCACAAACAGAATCGGAAGCGCAACGGCCAGCACCAGCGGGACCAGCAGAACCGTGGTGCGGGACATTCTGGAGTCCCAGAGCTCGTGGAAATCCTTGCGGACGATGGCCTTCTCTTCCTGCGGAAATGTCTTCAAGGTTTTTCTCCCCCGTTCAGGGCCATATACTGAAAGTAGACATCCTCCAGCGTGGGCTTCCGGATCTCCGCTTCATAGATGCTGCAGCCTTCTTCCATGGCCCTGCGGATTAATTTTGGCATCTCATCTTCGCTGAGAATATCTGTTGTCCACCAGCCGTCCGTTCCCCGCGTAAAGCCGGAAGGCGCGTCCCCGTCTTTGAGGCGAAGCGATGCCTTCGCGTGGAGCCCGGCATCGCGGGCAAGATCCCCGAGCGCGCCGCAGGCAAGCAGATTTCCCTTTTCCAGAATTCCATACCGCCTACAGAGATCCTGCGCGTACCGAAGCTGATGGGTGCACAGAAAAACTGTCACGCCTTCTGTCCGCGCAAGGCCGGCAATCAGGCTGTTGACTTCCTGGACAGATTCCGGATCCAGGCCGCTCGTGGGCTCGTCCAGAAAAAGGACCTTGGGACGGTGCATCAGCGACCTCGCGAGCGAAAGCCTCTGCGCCATGCCGGTAGAATAGGCGCTCAGCTTCTGATCCCGCACATCCCAAAGATCCAGGCGCTTGAGGAGATCTTCTGCCCGCTCCTTGCCGTCCTCTTCCCTCATGCCGAAGATCTGCCCGAAGAAAATCAGGTTTTCCATTCCGGTCATCTGCCGGTACATCCTTACGCCATCGGTCATCACCCCGCAGAGGCGGTGAACTTCCCCCGGCTTCTGAACCGGCGAAAAGCCGAAGACGGAACAGGATCCCTCGCTCGGCCGCAGCAGGCCCGTCATCAGGCGGACCGTTGTGGTCTTTCCCGCTCCGTTCGGGCCCAGGTACCCGAAGACTTCTCCCGCGCGCACTTCGAGGGAAAGGCCGTGAAGGGCAAAGATTTTTCCGTTATAGCTTTTTCCAAGCCCGAGCGCACAGACCGCCGGTCCGTTCACGGGTATCACCTCCAAGGCTTTGAGGACCGGAAAGCGCCGGCGTTTCCACGGGGCGGCTTTCAAATGCTGTAGTGTTATTATACCACCGGCCCCGCCGTCCCGCAAGTAGGACCGCCTTCCCCGAATTCGGGAAAGGCGGTCCCCGTGCCTGCGGAAATTTTCTTTCAGAAGGGGGGGTTATTCCAGGTTCAGTTTCCGGCTTAAAATCCACACCGTCAGCGCATAGAACGCGGCACCAAAAAGGGCGGCGTACAGGATAAGGCAGCCGAGAACCGCCGCCAGGAGTTCTTCGGGCGCATGACCGCGGACAATCCCGCCCAGCCATCTTGAAAAGGCGGACGACCGAAGGTTCGCCCCGAGGGCAAACAGAAGGAACATCTGGATTATTCCGAAACCGAGATAGGCGCCGAAAGAAGCCAGCTGCCTGTGGCTGCTTCCGAGATTCCCGACGGCAAGGGCGGCGTAAATCTGCAGAGTGCCCGCCAAGACGGACACCGCGAAAAAGGCGATGCATTCGGCCAGGATGAGCCAGGAAATATTCCCGTACCTCGCGAATATTTCCTGCAGGTTCCGCGAAGATTCACGGAACCATTCCGCGGTGCTCCCGTCGGCCGAGAGGATCCAGATGGAAAGCGCGGACACAAGCAGGCTCAGCACCGTCCACATCAGGGTGACAATCATCCTGCAGTCGATATGGCTGTGAACTTTCACCGGGAGGGTAAACATCAGGTACCCCTCGTCACTCAGCAGCCCTTTCCGGAAACGCTGAATCGTGAGGATCAAGGTCCCTACGAAAAGCACGACAATCAGGATAACGTAGACCGTCATGGTAAGCCCGTTCAGGAAGGCGGGAAAATCAAACGGGAACTGGTGAAGCCCTTCCACTGCATCCGGATACGCAGAGCGGAAAAGGCGGTTCATGAGGGCAAAAGCGAGAATCAGTCCGTAGAGGGGAAGAAAAATCCGTCCCGTTGCCCGGATTTCGTATTTTATCAGCTTGCCTAACATTTAAACACCTCCCGGAAGACCGCGTCGACGCTTTTGCCTTCTCGCTCACGGATTTCGTCGACGGAAGAAGTCAGGACAATGCTGCCCCGGTCGATAAAGATCACTTCGTCCAGGATCTTCTCCACATCGGAAATCAGATGGGTGGAAAGGAGCATGGACGCACCTTCCCCGTAATTGGAAAGGATGGTGTCGAGAATATAGTCCCGCGCGGCCGGATCGACGCCGCCGATGGGTTCGTCGAGGACATAGAGCTCCGCCTCGCGGCTCATGACCAAAATAAGCTGCACCTTCTCCTTGGTCCCTTTCGACAGGGTCTTCAGTCTGCTGTCAGGGTTGATATGAAGCCTTGAGAGCATATCATAGGCTTTTGCCTTATTAAAGTCGCTGTAAAAGTCGCCGAAAAAGTCGAGAATTGTCCTCACGTTCATCCAGTCGTTCAGATAGGACCGCTCCGGAAGATAGGAGACGATTTTTTTCGTTTCCACCCCCGGTTTTTTCCCTTCCACGGCAAGCTCTCCCTCATTCGGGGTCAGCAGGCCGTTGATCAGTTTGATGAGCGTGGTCTTTCCGCTTCCGTTCGGGCCGAGAAGCCCCACTATTTTTCCTTTTGGCACGGAAAGGTTCACCGCATGAAGTGCCGTGCATCCCGGAAAATATTTGGTCAGGTTTCTGCACTCGAGAATATTATCCATTCTGCCGTTCCTCCTTTATCATCCGTTCCAGCAGGCAGGCCGCCTGCTCCGCACCGTACCCAAGCCGGTTCATATTCTGCAGGAACCCCCTTACCTGCTTTTCGGCAAAATCCTGCCGTGTTTTTTTGATCCGTCCGGCATCATCCGTCACGAATCTCCCGCTCGTGCGCTGAGAAAACAGGAGTCCTTCTTCCTCCAGTTTGGACAGCGCGCGCTGCATGGTGTTCGGGTTAACGGAAGCTTCCGCTGCCAGTTCCCGGACAGACGGCAGCCTGGATCCGGGGGGATAGAGACCGGCTATCACTCTGAGCTCCAGCTGTTCCATCAGCTGAGCATAGATCGGCCGATCCGGTTTCAGTTCCCAGGGCATCCTCCGATCCCCTCCTTTCTTTTTTTCTTTGTCTCCTCCTCCCGGGCTCCTGCGTCAGTCAACGTCGGAACGGCGGAAAAGCACCGTTCCCCCAGCAAGGAAAACGGCAAATGTTCCGGCCCCGATGAAAACCGCCTGCCATACGGCGTCCGGGGATCCGGATACAATCGGCTGAATCTGGGATTCCAGCAGATAGCCGGCCGCCTGGGGAATATGGAGCAGCACGAAGAGATAGCGGCTAAGGTACATGGCCGCGTAATAGACAAAGGTCGCAAGGGCGCCCCGGTGGAGGAAAATCGTAAAGAACGCTGCTACGGTAATGGAGCCGATATAGACAGAGCAGAGGGCTGCAAAGCGGCCGAAAAAGAACCCGACCAGCCCGGCGTTAAACCCCGCCCCCCGCGGGAGGAGCAGAAGCGAGCTTAGGCAGAAGACTCCCAGAACGGCCGCCGCGAGGAACAGCCCCAGAAAGACGCAGGTGACGATCTTCGAGAAATAAACCGCCCCGCGGCCTGCGCCGTACGCAATGGTGTTTTTCAGGGTGTGCTCCCGCCATTCCTCCGAATACACGATATCCGAAAGCATCGGAATGATGAGAAGCGGATACCCGAAAAGCTGGTTCAAGGCAATCATCCAGGCGTCTTCCACGGCGATATTCCCATTCTGGCGGAACTGAAAGTTCAGCAGAAGGCAGATCCCGGCTAACACCCCTGCCAGAAGATAAAGGTACAGCCGGTGAAAGCAGCGGTAGAGATCCGCATGAAGAAGCTTAGGCAACCCTGTCCCCTCCAATCAAATTCAGAAAATACTGCTCGAGGCTGATTCCGGACCGGATCACCTGAGAAACCAGTACCCCGTTTTCCACGAGGGCGCGGACCAGAAGCTCCGGCCGATCCTTGTCCACACCGTTTACCCGAAGCTCCCTTTTCCCGTCAACCTCGACGTCCCGGCACCCGCACCGTTCCCGCAGGACCCCGGCCGCCCGCTCCGCGTCGTCCGCCTCGATCCGGAGGAAGCTGCGGCACTTTTTCCTCAGGGGATCCGCGCCGATGCACTCGAGAAGCCGGCCGTTCCGGATAAAGCCGTAGTCCGTCGCTATCTGGGACAGCTCGCCCAGGATATGACTCGAAATCAGCACTGTCGTCCGGCTTCTGCGGTTCAGTTTCCGGAGGACTTCCCGAAATTCCCGGATGCCGACGGGGTCGAGGCCGTTAATCGGTTCGTCGAGAACCAGAATATCGGGAGAATTCATCACGGCCAGGGCAAGCCCCAGTCTCTGCTTCATCCCAAGGGAAAAGCTCTTGAATTTTTTCTTTCCCGTATCCTCAAGCCCCACCGTCTTCAGCGCCCGGCCCACACATCCCGGATCCCCTCTTCCCCGCCCGATCCGGGAATACTCCAGATTCTGCTCCGCCGTCAGATAGGGGAAAAAGCCCGGCGTCTCGATCACACTACCGATGCGGGAGCGCGCCCGGTTCCGAGCCCGTTCCGACGTCTGCCCAAAAATTTCGAGGGCGCCGGACGTTGGCTTCGTCAGACCGCAGATCATTTTTAGCAGCGTTGTTTTCCCGGCGCCGTTTTCCCCGACAAGCGCGAAAATCTCTCCGCGCCGAATCTCCAGGGACAGATCGGAAACAGCCTCGCGCTTTCCATACCGCTTTCCGATTTTTTCCGTCCGCAGGACAATCTCATCCATTTCCATTCTCCTTGTGTTAATTGTATTATTGTACTAATCGATTAATACAATAATACAATAGATTCCGGATTTGTCAAGGGCCTTGAATCATTTTTTTACCGGCGCAACGGTCCGCCTGGGAGGCAAGCCGGAAGGCACCTGCGGTTTTGCGTGATTTTGGAAGGCGCGCGGGCCCTTTTCTTTTATATAAAAGCGGAAGGCTTCTTTCGTTTCCAAAACAAAGCAGAGGGAAGTCCTTAAGGGGGGAAGCGGAAAAACCGCCTGTTTTTTTGGTTAGCGCGGAGGTAAACCGGGAAGCCGTGTCGAAAAGATGCGGATTTCCTCAGTTCTTTACATAAACTTTACATTTCCTATACATGCCCCTGCTTTCTGACCGGCAAAAAGTGGGCTATAGTAAAAGGCAGGAATTGAAAATGAAATGAAAAGAACGAGGGAGTGTGTCTGAATGAAGAAGTTTCTTTCTGTCCTTGCCGCCGTTCTGGTGGCTTCGGCTACCATGACAGCCTGTGGCGGAGGCGGTGCTGCGAGCACGACGCCGTCTTCTACAGCGCCGTCTTCCGAAGCTCAGTCCGAGGCTGAGTCTTCCGAAGCAGTGTCTTCGGAAGCTGCGTCTTCGGACGCGGGACTTTCCGGATCTGTAACGATTTCCG
>DAITAP010000027.1:8923-11585 GCA_036824225.1 Caproicibacter sp.
CGCTCTGCAGCCGCTGGTTCAGGCTGCCGCGGATCAGATGAAAGAGAAGAACCCGAACCTCTCCATCACGGTAAACGCCGGCGGTTCCGGCACGGGGCTTCAAAACGTATCGGACAAGACCGTGGACATCGGCAACTCTGACGTGTTTGCGGAAGAAAAGCTGGATGCGTCCAAAGCTTCCGCCCTGGTTGATCATATTGTCTGCGTGGTCGGCGTCGCGGCCGTCACAAATCCGGGTGTGGGCGTAACGAATGTTTCGAAGGATCAGCTGGTTTCGATCTATACCGGAAAAATCAAGAACTGGAAAGAAGTCGGCGGCAAAGATCAGGCAATCGTGATTGTCAACCGCCCGAAATCTTCCGGCACGCGTTCCCTTTTTAAACAGTATGCCCTCGGCGGCAAGGATGAAGTAACCGGCAAGGCCCTGACGGAGGATAACTCCGGCACCCTCAAGCAGACGGTCGCTCAGACCCCCGGCGCCATCGCCTATCTTGCTTTCTCCTATCTGACCGACAGCACTGTCACGGCTCTTTCCGTTGACAACGTAAAGCCGGACTATGACAACATCTATAGCGGCAAATATGATATCTGGGGCTATGAACATATGTACACAAACGGCGAGGCTAGCGGAAATGCCAAAGCTGTGATAGACTTTATCAAGAGCGCCGATTTTGCTTCGACCATTACGGAAAAGGGCTATGGTCTCTCTGACAAGATGACCGTCAAGAGGGATGCCCCGAAAGCGAAATAGAAAACAGAAGCGGGAAGTATTTTCTCTCGCAGACTGAATCTGAATAGGGTGGGCTGAGCCGGCTGTTTTGTAGCCGGCTTTTGCCCTGTTCCGAAGAAAATGCTTTCAGAGAGGGAAAGGATGGGCATTTTTTGAACAGAAAGGATAAAATCCGAAAAGAATATTTTGGACGCTCGTTCGTCACTGTGATGGGAATTTTTATTATCATCCTCACTCTGGCGATTGGAGCGTTTTTGTTTTACAAGGGGGTTGCCACCTTCACCGTACACAGGCACACCGTATGGGAATTCCTGTTTTCCAGCAACTGGGCGCCGGCAGAGCAGGGAGAAGGCGGATCCGTCGGGGCCGCTTATTTCATTGTCGGCTCTATTTTCATCAGTACGTTTGCCCTGCTGATCTCTACGCCGTTCAGCATTGCTACGGCTTTGTTCATGACGGAAATTTCGCCGACTCTCGGGAAAAAGCTTCTGCAGCCCGCCGTGGAAATCTTTACGGGCATCCCTTCCGTGGTCTACGGCTGGGTGGGGCTCACCGTACTGGTTCCCTGGATTGCAAAAGTCTTTGCTCTTCCGTACGGGTACAGCGTCCTGGCCGGATCGCTCGTTTTAGCTCTGATGATTTTTCCGACCATCACCAGCGTATCTGCGGACGCGATCCGGAATGTTCCCATCGAATATACCGAGGCGTCCTACGGCCTTGGATCCACGAGGTGGCAGCTCATCCGGAAAGTGATCTTCCCGGCGGCCCTTCCCGGGATCCTCACAGGCGTTGTTCTGGGGCTTGCGCGCGCGTTCGGGGAAGCGCTGGCCGTCGCGATGGTCATCGGCAAAACGCAGGCGTTCCCGCAGGGACTCCTTTCCCCGGCAACCAACCTGACGGCCGCCATCACCTCCGACATGGGAAATACGTCAAACGGCAGCGAATGGAACGACGCCCTCTGGACCATGGCGCTGCTTCTGCTGCTTATTTCGTTTTTCTTTATCATACTCATCCGGCTTGCCGGTAAAATGGGGGAGCAGAAAGAATGAATGGATATCAGAAACGCGCACGCCTGTCCGACCGGATCGCCACGGGTTTCCTGTACGGCGTAGCCGGATTTGCGCTCATGCTGCTGGCGGCGTTCATCGGTTACACGCTGTATCAGGGCATCCGGGTTTTTAAACCCGAGTACCTCTCGTTCGGGCGCGAGGGGATTGGAACGCAGTTTTTCAACACGGTGTATCTCGTACTGTTATCGCTTCTCATCTGTCTGCCCATCGGGATTTCTGCGGGCATCTACATGGCGGAATACGCAAAGGCTGGGAAGCTGACGAATTTTCTGCGCACCTGCATCGAGACCCTCTCTTCGCTCCCTTCGATTGTCGTGGGCCTTTTCGGATACCTCGTCTTCCTTGTGATGACGGGATCCCACTGGAATCTCCTCGCGGGCGCGCTTTCCGTATCCATCCTGAATCTTCCCCAGCTCACGCGGGTGACGGAAGACGGAATCCGCGGGGTACCGGAAGAGTATCGGGAAGGAAGCTACGCCATCGGAGCAACCCACTGGCAGACAATTTCGAAGGTTGTGCTTCCCGCGTCAACGCCCCGCATCATAACGGGCGTCATCATGGCGGCGGGGCGCAGCTTTGGGGAGGCGGCGGCGCTGCTGTTTACTTCCGGCATGAGCTCGGACGTAAACTTCCATAACTGGAACCCGACCAGCATCAACTCCCCGCTCAATCCCCTGCGTCCGGCTGACACGCTCGCCGTCCATATCTGGGCGCTGAAAACGGAAGGGATCGAACCCAATGCCGGCCCCCTTTCGGACGTGTCTTCCGCCGTTCTGGTGCTGATGGTTCTTGCCTTCAGCATGGGCGCCCGGTTGATCGGCAGGATAATGGAAAAGAAGATGACTGGGAATGAAACACAGGG
>DAITAP010000027.1:11595-15797 GCA_036824225.1 Caproicibacter sp.
TGACGGTCACAGTAAACAGAGCCCCTGTCAGCGGGGACCAGAAAGCAGTTAAGACAAAAATCGAAGTATCCGGTCTCAATCTGTATTATGGAAAGCTGCACGCTCTCAAACAGATCAATATGAAAATTGGCAAAAATATCGTCACCGCCCTGATAGGGCCGTCCGGATGCGGGAAATCCACATTTATTAAAACGCTGAACCGCATGAACGACCTGGTTCCGGACGTACATATTGAAGGGAAAGTCCTTCTGGACGGCGAAGACATCTATTCCCCCCAGACGGACGTCACGGTCTTAAGAAAACGGGTCGGCATGGTATTTCAGAAACCGAACCCCTTCCCCATGTCGATCTATGACAATATCGCCTACGGCCCGCGGATTCACGGGATAAAAAAGGGACGCAGACTCGATGAAATTGTGGAGAACAGCCTGCGGGGCGCAGCGCTCTGGGAGGAAGTCAGGGACCGCCTCAAAAAAAGCGCCCTCGGCCTCTCCGGCGGCCAGCAGCAGAGGCTCTGTATCGCGCGCGCGCTTGCCGTGGAGCCGGAGGTTCTGCTGATGGACGAACCGACCAGCGCGCTCGATCCTATCTCGACGATGAAAATTGAAAATCTGATTTCCACCCTCCGGGAAAGGTATACTATCGTAATCGTCACTCATAATATGCAGCAGGCCGCCCGTATTTCAGATTATACCGCTTTTTTCCTGCACGGGGAAGTCGTGGAATACGCCCAGACGGGCGATCTGTTCTCCATGCCGAAAGACAAGCGGACAGAAGATTACATCACGGGAAGGTTCGGCTGAAAACCCCGCCTGCCTTTCCCGGCGGAGGCTTTCTTTTTCAGACGGGGCCGTCTATAATAAAACACAGGGAGGAACCAAAATGAGTGCGAGGACAGAATTCGATCGGGAGCTGGAGCAGCTGCACCTGGAGCTTATCCGCATGGGCGGCATGATTGAAGCTGCGATAGACCAGTCTATCCAGGCACTGGAGAAGCATGATCAGACCTTGGCCGCGAAAGTGGTCAGCGGGGACAAGGACATCGACAATATGGAGCGCGACATTGAATCCAGATGCCTTCACCTGCTTTTGAGGCAGCAGCCTGTCGCAAAAGACCTGAGGGCCGTTTCGACTGCCCTGAAAATCATCACGGACATGGAGCGGATAGGGGATCACGCCTCCGACATTGCGGACCTCAGCATGAGGTTTGGGGACGAGCCCTATATCAAGACCATGGAACATGTCCCGATGATGGCCTCGACCGCTTCCGGAATGGTGAAGGACAGCATCAACGCGTTCGTGAAAAGCGACGTGGAGGCTTCTCAGGAGGTGATCGAACGGGACGACGAGGTTGACCGGATGTTTGAAACCATCAAGCAGGATATTATTTCCGTTCTGGTTAAGACCCCGAACTTCGCGGATCAGGCAATCGATTTCCTGATGATTGCAAAATATCTCGAACGGATCGGGGATCACGCCGTCAACATCGCCGAATGGGTGATTTTCTATATGACCGGGGAACACAAACACCGTAAAATCCTTTAGTGCCAAAAGAGGGGGTACTCCGTGGGGAAGCAGGCTTTTGTCGTAGAAGATGAAGAAAACGTACGTGAAATTATCCGGTGCGCCCTGGAATCCGGGGGCCTGAAAGTGTCCGGGTTCGAAGACGCGCCTTCCATGTTTATCGCCCTGCAGGAAAAACTGCCGGACATCCTGCTCCTTGACATCATGCTGCCCGGCCTGGATGGTTTTGAAACCCTCCGGCGTCTGAAAAAGAATCCGGCGACGGCATGCGTCCCGGTCATTCTTCTCACCGCCCGCGGCGCGGAGACCGACAAGGTCGCCGGTCTCGACATGGGCGCGGAAGACTATATCACCAAGCCGTTCGGCGTTCTGGAGCTGATGGCAAGAGTCCGGGCAGTCCTGCGGCGAAGGGAAGGCGGAGAGGCCGGGGACGCCGTCTACAAGGCGAACGGCCTCCGCCTTGACGTGGCGCGCCACGAGGTGACGCTGAACGGGAAGCCCCTCGAACTCACGCTCAAGGAATTCGACCTTCTCCGGGTCCTGATGCAGCATCCCGGGCGCGTCCTCACGCGCGACTATCTTCTGGATACGGTCTGGGGCTACGGTTACGCGGGGGAAACCCGCACGCTCGACATGCATATCCGCGGCCTCCGCCGGAAGCTCGGCGACAGCGCGGACGACGGGCACATCTCGACCGTGCGGGGCGTCGGCTACCGATTTAACGCGAAATAACGGGGGGAAGGGCAGAGTTGAAGCGCGCTTTTGTTTTCCGGACTCTTCTGACCGTCCTGGCGGTGCTGCTGCTTTTCAGCACGGCGTCCATTCTGATCATGCAGCGTCAGTACCGGGAAGACAAGCGGGAGGAAATCCGCGGTATCTTCCGCGCGGTCTCCGCCTTTTCCGTGACGGAAGAGGAGTATCCCTCGCTTTCCAAAAAGCTCTCCGGTTCTTCTCCGGACGGCCTGCGTGTCACCTTTATCTCCCCGTCCGGCAAAGTCCTGGGAGACAGCGCCGCCGACGCCTCCGGGATGGAAAACCACCTTTCCCGGCCGGAAGTCTCTTCCGCCTTAAAAAGCGGGTACGGCGAAGACACCCGGTATTCCAAAACCATGAAGGCCAATTTGTTCTATGCGGCGGAAAAGCTTCCCGACGGGTCCGTCCTGCGGCTCTCGGTCACCCTCGAAAGCCTTTCCGATTATATCTTAAACCTGCTGCCGGCCCTTCTCGCGGCTCTGTTCCTCGCGATGGCCGTCGTCCCGGCCCTCGCGGTGAACCTTTCCAACAGCGTTTTGCAGCCGCTTCGTGAGATTGCCGCTTCTCTCCAGTCCATCAACGCGGGCAAGTACGGCAAAGGCCTCAGCGAACCCCGCTTTGAGGAATTTGCCCCGGTTGTCAGCGAAATTAACGAACTCTCCCATAAAATCGGCTGCACGCTGTCCGATCTTACGGCGGAGCGGAATCGGATTCATTATCTTCTCAACAACATGACCGAGGGAATGGCGGTGCTGGACAGCACCGGCCGCATCCTGATTCTCAACCGGAGCGCCGCATCTTTTTTCGGCGCCCAGGGCGATTTGACGGGAAAGAATCTGCTGTGCCTCACGCGCGTTCCGAAAATCACAGACGCCGCCCGGCTCGCGCTCAAGGAAGGGAAAGCTTCGGCGTTTGATCTCCCCTCCCCTGTGGACTCAAGGAGCATTCTCCGGATTTCCGTCACGCCTGTGGCGAAAGAGGAAAGCGGCGATCACTCGGGCGGGGTCATTCTCCTCATTACCGATGTCACCGCCGTCCGCCGGTCGGATCAGATCCGATCCGAATTCTTCGCGAACGCGTCCCACGAACTGAAAACCCCGCTGACTTCCATCAAGGGTTTCGCGGAACTGATGGAGACCGGCATCGTCGATGATCCGAAGAAGACAAAGCGCTATCTCGGGCTGATCCGCCAGGAAACCGAACGGATGATAAGCCTGATAAGCGACATTCTCAAACTGTCTGAACTGGAGTCCCGGACATCCGAAACAGACCGGCAGAGCGTCAGCCTGCTGATGATTGCCCGGAAAGTCGCGGAATCGCTCTCCCTGCAGGCAAGAGACAAGCAGGTCACCGTCCGCGTGGAAGGCGACGACGGATTTCTGGACGCAAACCCAGACCGGATGACGCAGCTGGTCTTAAACCTGCTCGACAACGCGGTGAAATATAATGTCGCAGGCGGAAGCGCGGACGTCTATGTGCGTAGCGAAAAGGATCGCGTCATCCTGACGGTTGCCGATACCGGGGTCGGGATTCCCCCGGAAGCGCAGGGACGCGTGTTCGAGCGCTTTTACCGGGTCGACAAGAGCCGCAGCCGCAAAATGGGAGGAACCGGACTCGGGCTTTCCATCGTCAAGCATATCGTCGGCCTTTATAAAGGGGAAATCCATCTGAAAAGCAAACCGGGACGAGGAACCGAAATTACGGTCTCCCTTCCCGTACGGTTCCGCTGATCTTCTGTCCTTTCCTTTTTAAGCCTTCGATTTTCAGAAAGAGCAACCGTTCCAGAAGATTCCCGGACCGGGGACCTCTGCCCGGCTTCAGATTAGAAAGCCGGGCAAACTCGCCGTGTTCCGTTTTCTTTAGAAAAACGGAAATCGAGTAGGAGGTCACCCATTTGAGTGACCGACCTCTCACACCACCGTGCG
>DAITAP010000028.1:0-6479 GCA_036824225.1 Caproicibacter sp.
ACCCCCGGCCCACTGCTTAGAAGGCAGTTGCTCTATCCACCTGAGCTATTGGCGCGAATATGGAGCGAGTGATGGGAATCGAACCCACACAACCAGCTTGGAAGGCTGGTGTTCTACCACTGAACTACACTCGCATTTCAGTGACGACTAATATTTTACCATAACCCACCTCCGGTTGTCAATGTAAATTCGATAAATTTTTGAATTTTTCTGCTTCCGGATTCTTCGGCAGCGACAAGAGCTTTTTAAAATTCCAAGTCCTAAATTGATCTTTTCGAGGAAAAATGCTATCATTTGTTTCAATGATTATTGTTTTTCTGCCGACTGGATTTCAGTATCCGTGTTCCTGCGTCTTTCCAAAACAGGCTGGCCCAGATCCGTTTCGTAATGCCGCCGTAGAAACTTAATATCAAATAAAATGCTGACGGAAGATGCTTCCGATTTTCTAGAAGAAAAATCAGGGCAGAATCATCACCATCCGGGCCACTTAACCGGGTGCTAGGAGGGTATTGTTTTTGAAAAAGTTTATTTCATTTTTGGCTGCTTTCTGTGCCGCCGCAGTTCTGCTAACATTAGTCGGCTGTTCGGCGCGAACCGCTTCCACAGCAGAAAATTTTCAAAAAACAGCGGAAGGGCTGAAATATACCGTAAAGGTACAGGACTCTTCGCAGGCCGGCGTCCAGAAAGAACTTGAGGCGGAAAAAAATGGATCCGACATACAGGCGACATTTACAGTGTTCGACACGGACGCCGACGCGATAAGCGGATACTCCACCCAGAAAGAATCCCTGCCTTCCAGCGGAAAAACGGTAGATTCCGACGTCTATAACCGGTATACCGTTACAAACGGTGAAATATATTATGCCCTTATCCGAATTGACAATACTTTATTAATCTGCAAAGCAAATACTTCACAGGAAAAGGAAGCTGACGCACTGATTTCCGCACTCAAATACTGACACTTCCTTAAAATGAAATCCGGGGATTTCCTCAGAGCTTTTCCCTTTCCATCTGATAACGGCAGGGGGTTCCGGTATTTTGAGAGGATGGGATCTCCGGGACGGCGAATAACCTGTCCCCTATAACCAAAGCGGATCCCCTGCAGAAGGGATCCCGCGGCTTCACCAATTATGGAAAATCTCCGCAAGCCCGCGCGGCGGACCTTTCGTTCGGCAGAGCGCGTTATAGTTTACCAGAATGGTATCTTCGCCGATCACCTGGATATCCTGCCAGCGGATTACAATGTCGTCTTCCCTACCGAAAAGGCCAAAAAAGCGGAGTTTTCCATAGATAACGACGGCTGCGACCCTGGCTGTCGCCGTATCAATTTCAAGATCGCATACGTTCCCAAGGCGCATACCATCCTTTACATTGATAACTTCCTTATGGCGCATGTCCTCAATTCTGCAGTTCAACCTATATCACCCCCTAAAGCTATGTTTATGCGGCGTCTTTCTGGAACTTGATGAAGTTTTCCGTTATTGAAAGTTTCAGAGGGTTCGATAGGAGGCGGGGGATCCGTCTTTTCCCTTTCTCTAGAGGATTCGATGAGGTGGAATTGGTCAACTGAATATTTTCAGAGAGGGGGAGGACAGCCTTAAGACTGTCCTCCCCTGCCATATAGTTTTTGGGAAAAACTTTACGGAAATTTATAACATTTGAACCATTCTAGAAGAAATGATACAATAAAAGACGAACTGCAGAAAACCCATCTGCTTTCTGGGAAAAGACTCTCTTCTAATCAGATGTCTTTTTTTATTTTATCAAGGGCCGCCTTTTCAAGGCGGGAAACCTGAGCCTGGCTGATACCGATTTCAGAAGCGACTTCCATCTGGGTTTTCCCCTGAAAATAGCGCATGGAAAGGATTTTTTTTTCGCGGTCATTGAGATTCTTGATGGCTTCCTTGAGAGCTATTTCGTCAAGCCAGTTGTTGTCGTCGTTATTGTCGCCGACCTGATCCATCACGTAAATGGTGTCTCCCCCATCCGAGAAGACCGGTTCATAAAGAGAAATTGGCTCGACAATGGATTCAAGCGCCACTACAACTTCCTCCCGCGGGATTCCAAGTTCCTTGGCAATTTCCTCAACGGTGGGGTCACGGTTATTCTTCGCCTGCATCTTTTCCTTAGCCTGCATCGCCTTATAAGCCGTATCCCGGAGAGATCTGCTTACCCGGATGCTGTTATTGTCCCGGAGGTACCGGCGTATTTCACCGATAATCATGGGAACACCGTAAGTAGAGAAGCGTACCCCCTGGTTGATGTCAAAATGATCGATCGCCTTGATAAGGCCGATGCATCCTACCTGAAACAGATCATCCAGGTTTTCGCCTCGGTTGGTAAACCGCTGGATAACGCTGAGCACGAGACGCAGGTTTCCCTTAATCAATTCATCCCGGGCTTTTTTGTCGCCTTTCTTCACTTTACGGAGGAGCTCCATCTTTTCCTTTTCAGTCAGCACCTTCAGTTTGGACGTGTTGACGCCGCAGATCTCGACTTTGTTGTACTGCATTTCGAATCCCCCCGTCGCGGTACTAAAAAACAGTATTGCCACGCGGGAAACGGATCATGCAAGGTAAGGGATAAATTCCGCTCGAACTTTTCGACAAGTTTCAGTTGAAAGGAAGAAAGCAGCATGGAAATAACAATTCCGCCGGAAGTAGAATCTGTCCGGCAGGCCCTGCTGAAGGGCGGGTATGAAGCGTACGCTGTCGGCGGGTGTGTGCGCGACAGCCTGCTCGGCATCAGGCCAAAGGACTGGGACTTGACGACTTCAGCGCGCCCGGGGCAGGTTAAAAAAGCACTTTCCGGATTTAAAGTAATCGATACTGGAATTAAGCACGGTACGGTCACGGCTCTTTCGGGGGGGATGCCGGTCGAGGTAACTACCTACCGCATTGACGGGCCATATTCTGACGGCCGGCATCCGGATACGGTCGCCTTCACCGACAGCCTGAAGCAGGATCTTTCCCGCCGGGATTTTACGGTCAACGCCCTTGCTTACCGGCCGGAAACCGGGATTGTGGACTGTTTCGGCGGGATGGATGATCTTAAGGAGAAGCGAATCCGCTGTGTGGGAAATCCGGACCGTCGTTTTGAAGAAGACGGTCTGAGGATTTTACGGGCACTGCGCTTTTCCTCCGTGCTTGGTTTTTCCATCGAGGGAAAAACCGCACTAAGCCTGCTGAAAAGCCTTCCCCTGCTGGACTGCATTGCCCTGGAGCGGATCCAGGCGGAGTTTACGAAACTTCTTTGTGGGAAAAACGCGGCGAACGTCCTCCGAAAATTCCGGGAAGCCGCGGCCAGAGTCATCCCGGAACTGCGGCCGTGCTTTGGCTTTGATCAGAAAAATCCCCATCATATCTACGATGTCTGGGAACATACGCTCCACTGTGTGGACGCCGTTCCGGGGGTTCCCGTTCTTCGCCTTGCGATGCTCCTGCACGATATTGGAAAGCCTCTATGTTTCTCCGAAAGCCGGGACGGTACGGGGCATTTTTACGGGCATGCCGGCAGAAGCGCCGAAATTGCGGTTCGGATCCTTCGCCGGCTCCGGTATGACAGACACACCGTTTCCGACGTGTGTACCCTTGTCCGCTGGCACGACGTACCCCTTCCGCCCGATGAACGATTTCTGCGCCGGCGGCTCGGACAGCTGGGGGAAAAGAACCTCCGCCTGCTCTTTCGAGTGCAAGCCGCGGATGTCCTGGGAAAAAGTCCGTCTGATCGGGGCAGGCTGGACGCGCTCTGCCGGTCAGAATCGATACTGGACGTCCTTCTTTCCCGCGGTGACTGCTTCCGGATTAAGGATCTCGCTTTAAATGGGAATGACTTAATAAATGCCGGAATTCCCGAGGGTGCTGCCGTTGGGAAAACCCTGCACACCCTCCTGAACGCGGTCATGGACGGAAAATGCCCCAATTCCCGCAGGGAGCTTTTACAGTACGCCGATAAAATGAGAAAGGAAGGAGCAGGTTGATATCCGGACTGGTGGTTCATCCCTTAAAACCCGTCTATGATCAGAATTCCCGCGTTTTGATCCTGGGGACCATTCCGTCGCCGAAATCCCGTGAATACGGTTTTTACTATTCCAATCCCCGGAACCGGTTTTGGCGTGTCCTTCAGCGTCTCTACGGCGGTCCTTTTCCTCAGACGAAGGAGGAGAAAATCAGTTTTCTCTTAAAAAACCGAATTGCCCTTTGGGACGTGCTCAAAAGCTGCCGTATCCGCGGCGCCGACGACGGAAGTATCCGGGAACCCGAAGCAAACGACATCGCCCTTCTTTTATCCCATACCAGCATTCAGGCGATCTTCACGACGGGGACCAGGGCCGCTTCCCTTTACCGGCGGCTCTGCCTGCCGAAAACGGGAATGGCGGCAGTCGCGCTGCCTTCGACAAGCCCCGCAAACTGCCGCCATTATACCCTGGAAACCCTGGTAGACGCCTATAGGATTCTTTTACGCTATACCCGCGTCAACTGACACGCTCCAGATCCTTTCTGAGATGTTCGATAATGCGCTTTTCCAGCCTGGATATATAGGACTGAGAAATACCAAGAGTATCAGCAACTTCTTTCTGGGTATGTTCTCTGGTGTTCCCGAGTCCGAAGCGCAGACACATAATCTGCCTTTCCCGAGGCGCGAGGCGGGATACCGCCCCGCGCAGGAGATCCCTCTCCACCTCCTCTTCCAGATCGAGGTTGATGGCGTCCTGATCGCTGCCGAGGATATCGGAAAGCAGAAGCTCGTTACCGTCCCAATCCACATTCAGAGGATCGTCAATTGATACCTCGTTTTTAAGCTGCGAAGTTTTTCGGAGATACATCAGAATCTCGTTTTCGATACAGCGCGAAGCATAGGTAGCAAGCTTGATATTCCTTTCCGGACGGAAAGTCCTGACCGCCTTGATAAGCCCGATGGTACCAATGGAAATCAAGTCCTCCACATTAGCCCCGGAAGAATCGAACTTTCGCGCTATGTAAACCACCAGGCGAAGATTGTGGGTAATCAGCGGCTCGCGCGCGTTTGGGACGTTGTTCCTCACGTCCCGCATGACATTCTCTTCTTCCTTCTTTGTGAGCGGAGGTGGAAGCGTTTCAGGGCCGTTGATATAAAAGACTCCGGAACCCGCGCGCAGGCGCAGCAGCAAAACCAGCAGCTTCCCGAACTGCTTCTTCATCCAGACCAGCATTTTCATAATCCCTCATTTCCCTTTTTGCCGCTGCCGCCGCGGCATTACTTTATCAATACGCCCGGCTCGGCAGAGATTCAGCCGGGCGTTTTTTCCAAAAGTTCCGGGTTCAACAGCGCGTCGCAGTCACCCGGTCGGGTCTTTGAAACCGCTATGTAGGCGCGGGCTGCGTGAAATGTCCGGCCGCCGCAGGATATAATCAACCTGTCGGGACGAAAAGCCTTCAGAACCCCGCCGCCTGAAATGGCGTCAAAAGGGACCAGCCGAAGGTTTCGGCTGCCGGGTGGAGGGACAACTTTTCGGACGGCCGGTTCATATACGACCGCCACCGGATCATTGGAAAACGGCTCGCGCAGGGAATTTCCCGTGTCGATTTTCGCCGTACAGCTGCAGGAACGCTCTCCGCACCCGACGACTATCCGGCAGTAAAGGCCTTTGGGAGCCCGTCTCCCCGTAATTCGGCCGACGGCCGACAAAACGAGGTAGCACACCACGGTCAGGACTATCAGCAGGAGCGGCGATATGTTGAAATAGACGATAGAGTTGCGGATAACGAGCCCCTGAGGCGCAAAAAAATACCAGACGGCCAGCATCAGGCCGGCAAACGCAAAACTGGCTCCGAAAAACGCCGCCGCATTCCGGATAAGCCGCCGGATCCCCCCGTATCCGAACGCGATGGCAACGATTCCGCCCGAGAGCAGAAGTTTCCCAAGGGCGGAAGGAACCGCGGGCATCTCGGGCAGCAGGATCAGCAGAGAGCTCATCCCCCCGGCAGCGGAAGCGACCGCCATCCGGCCGCGCCGGACAGGGAGGTTCAGGAAACCGGCGACGGCGCGAAGCAGAAAATAAGTGATAAAAACATTGACAGCAACCAGGACATCCACATAAACCGTCTGTTTCATCCAGTACCGCCCCCGTCGGATTCTTTTTTATTATAGACCGGCCTTTTTGCCGTTTCTGTCAGAAATTGTTCTGCAAGTCCAATAAATTTCATATGGAAATATGGTTTCCATTAGGAGGGACGTCCCTTAAAAATACCCGGCCTCACTTGGAATCTTCCTGCCGAAAAATAAATTTAACCCGAATTAGGAGGGAAGAGAAATACTATATCTATGTATAATTTTATGGATCCACCATTTTCTCCATATATGGTATAGCCGAAGAACAGCAAACCGGTATTGACAATTTGCCTCCGGGTCTGTATAATAAACTGCGTTGCCTGTAAAAAGCATCGGCATGGCTCGGTAGTTCAGCTGGTTAGAACGCTAGCCTGTCACGCTAGAGGTCG
>DAITAP010000028.1:6532-15512 GCA_036824225.1 Caproicibacter sp.
AGCACGTCCTTGGTAAGGACGAGGTCACGCGTTCGAATCGCGTTAGCAGCTCCAGAAAAAAATCCAGCGCCCTTGCGGGCTGCTGGATTTTTTCTTTTCTGCTGCCGATTTCTTGATTCAAAAAAAAACGCACCCGGACGCATGCACGCGCCATGCGGGCTTCCTTCCCGCCATGGTGCCGGAAATTTATCCCGCGGGGGAACCGTCTCTTTCCCCGCGGGATGGAAGAATACTGCGCGGGGTCTTGCATTTTTATAGTAAAAGCATATGATAAATAGCAGGTAGCCGGAGAGAAAAAAACCGACTTGGAAAGAGGTTAGCCCTAATGTCAAAACCAAAGTTCATCGTTGCAACAGATTCCGGATGTGATCTCCCCTGTTCTGTTCTGAAGGAACACAATATCATCCCCTATCCCATTCAGTATGAGATTGACGGGAAAACCACAGCGGATACGATGCTCCCCGAAGACTGCAAAGAGTTTTACAACCGGATGCGGGCAGGCGCGATCCCCAAAACAAGCCAGATCAATATTATGGAATTTGTCGATTTCTGGCGTTCTATTGCGGGAAAAGGCCTTCCGGTTGTCCATATCTGTCTTGGAAGCGGCATTTCGGGGACCTATTCCAACGGTCAGGCAGCCGTAGAAATTTTGGAAAGGCAGGTCCCCGGATCAAAAATCTTTCTTGTCGATTCCACTCTCGCCTCCGTGGGATACGGAATGCTTGCCCTGAAAGCCGCCGACATGCGCGACGAAGGCAAAACAGCGGAGGAGTGCGTCAGCTGGCTTGACGCCCACAAAGTCGAAATCAACACCTACTATACGACTTCCGACCTTTCCTACCTGTACCGGAGCGGGCGCGTCAAACGGACCGGAATGATTGTCGCCCGTGCTCTCGGCATCAATCCAATTCTGAACCTCGATCTCAAGGGCCATCTGATTGTCCAGGAAAAAGTGAGAGGATGGAAAAGAACCATCCGCCGGATTCACGAAATCATCGGACAGCTCGTAGTCGACCCCCAGAACCAGACCCTTTATGTCTGCCACTCCGATATCCCGGAGCAGGCAAGGGAATTTGGAGATTCGATCCGGGATGAATTTGGCTTTCGGGACGTTTACTACACTTATATCGGAATGACGATCGGCGCACACGCCGGGCCCGGCCTGATGGCCGCGTTCTTTTATGGAAAGCCGCGGACCATGAAAGGCTATAGGGGCTAAAGAAAACTCCTCAAGCAGAAAAAAAGGATCCGCCCGGCCTCAAAACCGGGTGGATCCCTCCTCTATTCCGGACGAATCTGCCGGATACACCGTTCTGCATAAAAAAGTTCAGGGTCATCCCCGGAAGAAAGGCAGAGTTTATCCATGAAGAAAAAAGTCGACTGGCATCGGCAAGGCCTGATCCCGGCACTGCTGTATTTTCAAAACGGAGGAAATTATACCGGGAGCGTCAATAACAAGGGAATGCGGGAATTCCGCTATAAAATTGGGGCCGCGGACGGAAAAATCCGGACGGAAACCTGGTTTGGCCCCTTCTGTTACGAGAAAAGCAGAATCACCGGGAAAGCCGACTTCCCGATGGACGAAGAGGGCCGGAACTCGGCGATCCGCTGGATTGGAGAACAGTACGAGCAGATGATTCCTTAAGTTCCGGATCGCGGATGGGTAAATTCCTTGGTTTCCGGATTGCGGACAACAGTGGCACGGTGCTGGCGCAGAAGTTTTGTGAGGGCATAGCAGTCCACCCAGATTTCGTTTTTGCTTTCTTTCTGGCTCTCGTCAAAAATAAGCTGAAGACCAAAATGCAGGTGACTTACCTTGATATTATTCACGTTCTCCCTGGTGCTGTAGCCCGTACGCCCCACATAGCCTATCACGTCTCCCGCCTCGACGGTGGCGCCCAGGCACAGTCCCGCGGCGTACGGCCTGTTCTGACGGAGGTGGGCATAGTAATAATACCGTTTCGAGTCAAAACTTCGGATGCCGACACGCCATCCCCCATATTGGTTCCATCCGAGCGCTTCGACGACGCCGGCTTCCACGGCGACCACGGGAGTTCCCGTCGCCGCCAACATGTCGTGTCCGAGATGAACCCGTCGAAAACCATAGGAACGCGAAGCCCCGAAATCGTCATAGTCTTCATAGGGAAAGCCCGCGGCAAGGGGAGAAAAGGCGGTCAGTCCATACTTTTCCTCCCCGTTTTCCCGGTAAGTCCCGGTAAGGCCGCCGAGGACAGCGCCGTAAGCCTCCCGGTAATAGGGGAGATTTTTCATTTCCCGTTCGAGGCTTTCCACTCCCTCTTTCTCCAGCTTTTCAGCATAGACGTCCATGTCGGCGCTTTTATAGCGGTTGAAATTTCCTCCGTATCTGGCTCCAAGACAGGCAAGGAGATCCACCCAGCTGAGGTTCCCTCCCTTTTTATGCGATTCGATATCCAGTGTCAGGGCCTTTTTCATGGCAAGGTAGGAAACACTAAAATCGACCCACTGAATGAGGGAACTGCTTTCTTTCCCGCCGGACTGCACGCTTCCCTCAGCCGGCAGAGCCTTTCCCTCAATCTCCCGCACCGCGGCAGGGGTAAAAGCGAGTGCCGCAGCCAGAAAAAGCAGTGCCGCCGCTTTTCCGGCCCTGACAAATCTGATAGCCAACGCAAATCCCTCCGCATTCCCTTTTATCTTATGCGGGTCGGAGGGGAAATATGGCAGTTACAAAACGGCGGCAACCGTCCTTATCATGACTCTGATATCATTGAGCACAGAAATATGTTCCATATACTGAAGGTTCAGTCTCATTTTGGGAGGGAGAATCTGCTCAATATAGATACGGTCCGGATCGCCGCCGGTTTTAAGAATTTTGCCTTCGTCTTTAAACGCGATGCTCGACGGAGCCGTTACGCCCGGTCTTATGAGCAGGGTAGCAAGATATTCCGGCGTATAGGCATCGACATACTTTCTTACTTCCGGCCGAGGACCGACAAGGCTCATACTTCCGCCAAGGACGTTAAAAAGCTGGGGAAACTCGTCCATTCTGCATCTGCGGATGAAGCCTCCGACGCGGGTAATCCTCGGATCCTGGCCCATCGTAAGAGCCGGTCCTATTTTATCGGCGTTTTTTACCATAGTGCGGAATTTAAGGATTTTAAAGTTCTTCCCATACCGGCCTACGCGTGTCTGCCTGTAAAACACAGGACCAGGAGAATCAATTCTGACAGCAAGCGCCAGAAAAATCAGAATCGGCGAAAGAAGAAGCAGAATAACGGCTGCCGCCAGGATGTCAAACACACGTTTTAGCAGGAGGGAAAAACGGCGTTCCCGGAGCATGTCCCAATACCGGCGGGTCCACTCGTTTTTCATGTTTTCCGGAAGCTGCGAATATTCCAATTTTCATTCTCCAGTGCCGCATTTCCACGGCTTAAAAAATTTCCATACTTTCTTATTTTACCATTATATCATAGATTTTAAGCGTGGGTATTTCCATTTTTGATCCCCATCCTGAAGCACGCAGAACGGGTGAAAAGCAGCGAAAGAATCTTTTCCAAGCGCTTTTGGCCGGTTTTCCGCATCCCGCTCCTCAAAGACTGCTGAATTTTTTACTTCCTGCCTGACTTTATTCAGCTTTTTTTATTGAGGAAAGGGCTCCGCGATAGTATAATATAGAAAGAAACAGGAAAAGGAACGCGGGAATGGAAGAGAATGAGACATCGGCGCACTCCTTTTTAAAGCACCGCTTTGAGGAGGGACCGTCCCTCTTTAGGCACAGTCGGTAAAACAGGATCCCATTTTGCCGTATTCCTATCGTTTCCGGATCCTGATGCTTTATAAAGCAGTGGAACCATAAGGCTTTAAAATGTCATACTTTATCGCCGTAAGCAATTTTGAAAGAAGGAAAAACAAAATGTATTATCTTGGGATCGACCTTGGGGGAACCAATATCGCCGCCGGCGTTGTCGACGAAAATTACCGGATGGTGGCGAAAACATCCCGCAAGACCAAGGTTCCCTGCCCCGACGAGGAAATGTGTGGACAGCTTGCCGCCGCGGCAGAGGAAACACTGGAAAAGGCCGGCATTACGTTAAACGACGTCCCTTATATCGGGGTCGGGTCTCCGGGCACGGTCAACCGGGAAACCGGCGTGATTGAGTACGCCAACAATCTGCATTTCCAGCATTTTGAGATTAAGAAAATGTTGGAAAAAAAGATCGGACAGAAAGTCGTGATTGAAAACGATGCCAATGCCGCGGCTTTCGGCGAATATAAGGCAGGCGCCCTGCGCGGGGCGAAAATAGGGATCGCCATCACTCTCGGGACAGGCGTCGGAAGCGGAATTATCCTTAATGGGAAGATTTTTTCAGGAGGAAATTTTGCGGGCGGCGAACTGGGACATACCGTCATTGTGGCAAACGGGCGCCTCTGCACCTGCGGAAGACACGGCTGCTGGGAAGCGTACGCATCCGCGACAGGTCTGATTGCCTCCACAAGGGAAGCCATGGAAAAGGACAAAAGTTCA
This sequence comes from Caproicibacter sp., assembly GCA_036824225.1. Taxonomy (GTDB): domain Bacteria; phylum Bacillota; class Clostridia; order Oscillospirales; family Acutalibacteraceae; genus Thermocaproicibacter. The sequence goes on from DAITAP010000028.1 coordinate 11,037, forward strand.
AAGCTGTGGGAAGTTGCGGACGGCAGCCTGAAAAACGTCGACGGGCGCACGGCATTCCGCGCCATGCGTTTAGGCGACGCGGCCGGCAAAGCCGTTGTCGACGAATACATCTTTTATCTTGCCTGCGGACTTACGAACTGCATTAATATTTTTCAGCCCGATATTCTCTGCATCGGCGGGGGCATCAGCAACGAGGGGGCTCCTCTCATGGATCCTCTGGGAAAAGCGATCCGGCAGGAAGTGTATTCAAAATTTTCCAGGAAGCAGTCCGTTCTTTGCCGCGCGCAGCTCGGCAATGACGCCGGCATCCTGGGCGCGGCCCTTCTGGAAGAGTAACACCGTCATAACTGATTTCAAGATCGGGGGAATTGGATTTGAGCATTGAAAAAAGGGAATTCGGACATCTTCCGTCCGGCAAAACAGTCAGTATCTACACACTGAAAAATTCGCACGGCATGGCCGCGGAACTGATGGATTACGGATGCCGCATCGCGCGGCTGCTGGTCCCGGGCCGGGACGGAAGACAGGAAGACGTGGTTCTCGGCCACGATACGCTTGAGGAATACACGGCCGGGAACGACGTTCAGGGAGCGGTAATCGGCCGTTTTGCAAACCGCATCGCGGGAGCCGCCTTTCAAATCGGCAGTCAAAAATTCACTCTTGTGAAAAACGAGGGAAATAATTCCCTGCACAGCGCCCCGGGAGGGTTTCAGAATCGTCTCTGGAAGTGCGGAAGCGCCACCTCTTCTTCCGTAACGTTTGTCCGCCGCAGCCCCGCGGGCGAATGCGGATTTCCGGGCAATCTGGAAGCGGCGGTAACCTATACCCTCACGGACGACAATGAGCTGGTGCTCGAATATGCCGCAAAAACTGACGCCGAAACACCGTTTAACCCGACAAACCATTCTTTTTTCAACCTTACCGGGGACGCCCGGAAAAATATTCTCGGCGTAAAAATGCAGATCGAAGCGGAGCAGATCACGGAAAGCGACCCGGAATTAATCCCGACAGGAAAATTTCTGCCGGTGGAGGGAACTCCCTTCGATTTTCGAACGCCGAAAGCTGTCGGGCGTGATATCGGAGCCGAGGAACCTTCCCTGCGCCGATGCGGCGGGTATGATCACAATTTCGTCCTGTCCGGATCGAATTTCCGTAAGGCGGCGGAACTGTATGATCCCTCCAGTGGACGCCGGATGCAGGTCTTTACCGACATGCCCGGCATCCAGGTTTATACGGCGAACAGTTTTGGAGAAAATTCACTCGGGCGCGGAGGAGTGCCGTTATCACCCCACTGTGCCATATGTCTTGAAACCCAGTTTTTCCCCGATTCCGTCCACCATCCCGAATTTCCCTATCAGAATCTGAAACCCGGCCGGATGTTCCGCACTACCACCTCCTACCGTTTCAGCATCAGCTGACAAAGCGTTCCAAAGAGAAGAGCCGGGGACATTTTGTCCCCGGCTCTTCTCTTTGGAACGACGGACACAAGACCGGTTCATTTATAAAATAAATTCCAAGTTGTATTTTTTATCCGTTTAATCCTGCTTGTATATTTTGGAAGGGGGTCTCCATTTTGCATTCAGAGACATAAAAGGGCTTTCCGGAAAAAGCAGATTTTAAGCCCTTCTCTTCCCATTAAAACATCCGGGATACTGTGCTTAAAAATCAAGTTCTGTCCTCCTCTTATAATACATTCTGTTTATTATACTTCATTTTATACCGTTTGTTACATCGATGGGATCCCTGGGAAGGGAAAGACAGCAGCTTAAAAGCCAATCAGAAAGAACGGATGATTTCCGGCTGGAGGGACTCGATGACTGCCCCCGCAAGTTTCACGGCATTTTCCACATCGGACAGTGCCGCAATTCCATAGTGGGTATGGATATATCGTACGGGAAGTCCGATGACAATAACCGGAACGCCGGCATTGGAAAGATGGATAGGGGCACCGTCAGTGGAACCGCCTTTCCGGACGGATGCCTGCGCGGGAATTCCCAGCTTTTCCGCCAGATTCAGAGCATACCTCTGATAGCGCGGATTCGTAATCATTCTGGCGTCAATATAGCGCAGCATGGGGCCTTTCCGGATTGCCGTCTGGATTCGATAGGATTCTGTGAAGGTATCATCCGCAGGGCATCCTTCAAAAGCAATCGCAATATCGGGATGGATCGTCCGGCTTGTGACATACGCACCGCGGGTCCCTACCTCCTCCTGAGCGGCAAAGCCGGCTATCACATCGACCTTCAGGCTTTTTCCTCGAAGAACTTTCAGCGTTTCCAGGATGGACGCACAGCCAAGGCGGCAGTCAAAGGCCTTCCCAATGAAAAGTCCCTTCTGCTTCAGATACTGAAACTCCACATCCGGGACAACAGGTTCGCCTATCCGGATTTTATAGTCCCGAATGGCTTCTTCCCGGGAAGAAGCGCCGATGTCAATGGACATGGAGGATACTTCCGCAGGCGCGTGACGTTCCGCTTCACTCATAAAATGCGGCGGTTTCGTTGCGATCACGCCTGGTATGTATTCTCCAGCCGAGTTTCTCACTCGGACCAGATGTGCCGGGATATTATTGGCGACCCAGCCTCCCAGTGGAATAAAGGCAAGAGTTCCATTTGGCTTAACTGCCTGGACCATAAAGGAAACTTCGTCCGTATGAGCGTCCAGCTGCACGACCGGCCGGTTTCCGCGGTTTTCCTCCCGCTCTAAATACAGATTTCGAAGGGAGTCTTCAGAAAACGTACCCAGCCCTTTCCCGTATTTCCGGATTACCGCGAGGACTTCCTCTTCAAAGCCGGATGCCCCGTTCGCGTTGGAAAGATCCCTGATGAGGGGAATCGCATTTTCCATGTTCAAAACAGATTGCCTCGATTCTGAAATCATTCAAATATCTTTTTCTCAGAAAGCCGGCTCCGTTCCGGCTTTCTGACTGTAACCTGCGGATTCAAATCCATCCGACCGTAAAGCACGCGGAATATTATGAATGGTTCGTTCCGCTTTGAGCTTTCTCCCAGAGTCGCAGCAGGTATCGGTTCGCCCTGCTGTTCTTTGCGTTCGCGTATCGGAATCGAAACGGCTCTCCATAAAGAGGAGGAAATTCGCCGCATACATCCATTCCCATAATTTTTTGAAGGGCCGCTATTTTGCAAAAGATTCCCTCAAACTCCCTCATATTCATCAAGCCCTGATCCCAGTTGGTGCTGGCCGTATCTTTCCGGAACACGTCCTTGTCTACGGAAAGATAGGCTGGCCGACGAATTCTGCTGAAAAGCCCCTTCGTTAAGGAACTTTGACTCGAAATCTCCTGTGCCGGTATCACAGATACGGGCTTCCCTTTCAGCATAAAAGCAGACCTGGATTCAGACTTTTTTCCTGTCCCCACTAAAAATATCTGGCGTAGGCAGCGCAGCATTCCGGCAGACCAGCGGACCCAGTTTCCACAGGAAAGGATATTTTCCAGGGCGGGTTTCTGCATGTCGCTGTGATGATCAAAAAGGACGAGGTCAAAATCCGTCCGGATTCTTTCCATCAGAAGAAAACTGACATAATGGTAATTCCCAGATCCCAGAAAACTGATTGAGGGAAATTCATAATGGCTGAGACGTTTTCTCAGGTATATCAGCGACTGGGGAAAGAATCCGGACGGATTTTGACCTCGATCCACTGGTGCTTTTCCCCGCGGTAAAAATTCTGCAACCGGTATACCCCGTCAAAATCAAATAAACAGAGCGTCGCCCCACCTCCTCCTTACTCTCAAGGTTCCCGCACAAATCTAAGGCGTTTTCCCCGTTAAGAACTGCGCTTTGCGCGGACAGGGAAGTCCCCATGACAGACCCGCGGGCGTCACGAAAACTTACCCGCGGAGTTTGGATCGATAGCCCGGCATGCCCAGAAAGATCCGCCGACTAGCGTCGCCGATGCTCATGGACAAGGCGTGGTTTTCAAGCAGGTTCCTGCTTCTCGAGGATCTTCCGCGGCAGCCAGCAAACGCTGCTTTCCGGTTTTCTCCGCCGGGGCCGTGAAGAGGGTGTCCGAACCAGGCTGCTCAGACCAGTTTTCTCATGGCTTTTCCTTCCTCTTTCCCCTGCCGAATGGGATAATTATATCATATGTTAATGATAATTACAATACTGTTCATAAATGGGTTGGATTATGGATTGGAGGCAGGTGTCAATGACAGCGGATGAAAAGGATCAGGGGAGCGGTATATCCCCGCCGATATCAGTTTTCCTTTCCTGCTGGACTTAAGGATCGGATCAGCAAGTTTTCAAGCGGAAAAACGGTCAGGGAAGATGAATCAAATTCTGACTCCGGCATCAAAAGATAACGATACTGGAAGTGATAACAGGGAGGTTATGCCGGACCGCATAGTACATTTGCTGATTTACATTCCTCCAGAAAAATCAGCCGTCAACGTTGCAAAAGTCCTCAAAGGCAGAAGCGCGTTTCTCTTTCTGGAACGACACCCGGAAATCAGGC
>DAITAP010000029.1:0-3981 GCA_036824225.1 Caproicibacter sp.
AGTTCATGGGAAACCCCGGCGACCTTTCCGTCAACCTGCTGAATGAAAATATAGACGCCCTGATAATCCTGAATATTCATCTCATTCACCACTTTCAAACTATATAATGAATTTCTCCTTCAGCTTATCCAGCAGGTAGTCGGCCGCTTCCTGCGGATCGAGGTTGGTAACTACCGTTCCGGCCGCTTTCGGGCTCTTGGTGAACGTTTTGACGACCCTTGTCGGCGAACCCTTGAGTCCGATGTCTCCGTCCTTCACGTCGAGATCCTTCCGGGTGATTGTCCGGATGGTCTTTTCCCGATAGGCGTCGAAAATCCCCTGCGGGGTCATATAACGCGGTTTGTTGAGTTCGCTGAGCGCCGTAATGAGGCAGGGCAGCTTCGCGCGCAGAATGTGATAACGATCCTCAAACTGCCGCTTTACCGTGATGTATTCGCCCTCCACCTTGAGTTCCTCGGCGTAGCTGATGTTGGAAATGTGCAGGTTTTCCGCGATCTGCGGACCGACCTGAGCGGTGTCGCCGTCAATCGCCTGGCGTCCGGTGATAATCAGGTCGTACGGCAGGGTCTTAATCGCCGCGGCGAGAGTATGGGCGGTTGCCCAGGTATCCGCTCCGCCGAACGCGCGGTCCGTCACGAGGACGGCTTCGTCGGCGCCCATGGCGAGCGCCTCCCGAAGGGCGGTCTCCGCCTGCGGCGGACCCATGGAAAGGACCGTCACATGCGCGCCCTGCGAGTCTTTCAGGCGGAGCGCGGCCTCCAGGCCGGCCTTGTCGTCCGGGTTGATAATGCTGGGGACGCCTTCCCGGATCAGTCTCCCGGTTTTGGGATCAATTTTGACTTCATTGGTATCCGGTACCTGCTTGATGCAAACGACGATGTTCAAAGAAATTTCCCTCCTTAGAGTTTCCGCCTTACTTCAGGGCGTACTTGGAAATCACCATTTTCTGGACTTCGCTTGTGCCTTCGTAAATCTCGGTGATTTTGGCGTCGCGCATCATGCGTTCCACCGGGTAATCTCTCGTGTAGCCGTAGCCGCCGTGCAGCTGGACGCAGCGTGTGGTGATGTCCATCGCCGCAGAGGCGCAGAACAGTTTTGCCATCGCGGCTTCCTCCGAGCAGCTCTTCTTTGTTTCCTTGGCGAGCGCGGCGCGGTAGGTCAGCAGCTGGGCGGCCTCAATTTTCGTCTTCATGTCGGCCAGTTCGAATTTGGTGTTCTGAAATTTGGAAAGAGGGCGCCCGAACTGCTTGCGCTCCTTTACGTATTTGACGGTTTCCTGAAACGCGCCTTCCGCGATGCCGAGCGCCTGCGCGGCAATCCCGATGCGTCCGCCGTCCAGAGTCATCATGGCAATGGGGAATCCCTTTCCCTCTTCCCCGAGAAGGTTTTCCTTCGGGACGTTGCAGTCCTGGAAAATCAGCTCCCGCGTGGCGGAACCGCGGATGCCCATCTTCTTTTCCTGTTTCCCGAACGTGAATCCTGGAAATCCCTTTTCCACGATAAACGCAGAAATGCCGTGGTTGCCCTTGCTCCGGTCCGTCATGGCAAAAACAATATAGACGTCCGCATATCCGCCGTTCGTGATGAAGATCTTGCTCCCGTTGAGGACATAATGGTCGCCTTTCAGCACTGCCTTGGTCTGCTGGGCGGAAGAGTCCGTCCCGGCGTTCGGTTCCGTCAGGGCGAAAGCGCCCAAGTATTCGCCGCTGCAGAGCTTTTTAAGGTACTTTTCCTTCTGGACGGGAGTGCCGAATTTAAAAATCGGCCATGTCCCCAGCGACTCGTGGGCGGAAAGCATGGTGGAAGTTGCGGCGCATACTTTTGAAATTTCCTCGACGCAGAGGAGATAGGTGAGGTAATCGCATCCCGCGCCTCCCCACTCTTTCGGATAAGGGATGCCCATGAATTTATATTTGCGGAACTTCTCGAGAGCCTCGCTCGGAAAACGCTCTTCTTCGTCGAGTTCCTGCGCGTAGGGCTTAATCTCATTTTCCGCAAAGTCCCTGAAAAGGGTGCGGGCCATTTTCTGCTCGCTGCTCAATGTGAAGTCCATACTCGTTCCTCCAAATCTGTCAGTTACGGCTGTTATTTCCTGGTATAGTCATAGAATCCCCTGCCGGTCTTCCTGCCAAGAAGGCCGCCGCGGACCATTTTGCGCAGCAGAGGATGAGGACGGTATTTGGGGTCGCCCGTCTCGGCCTGAAGGACTTCCATGACGTCGAGGACGATATCGAGGCCGACGAGATCCGCGAGAGCGAGCGGACCCATCGGGTGGTTGGCTCCCAGCTTCATCGCCGTATCGATGTCTTCCTTGGAAGCGGTTCCGTCGGCGTACACGCCGATGGCTTCATTGATCATGGGGACGAGGATCCTGTTGACAACAAATCCGGGCGCTTCTTTTACCTGCACCGGCGTTTTGCCGATTTTGACAGCGATCTCCTTGATTTTCTGAACCACACTGTCCGGCGTGTTGATGCCCGCGATCACTTCTACGAGCTTCATGACGGGCGCGGGATTAAAAAAGTGCATGCCGCAGACGGGCCTGTCGAGTCCGCTTCCGATTTCCGTAATGGAAAGAGAGGAAGTGTTGGTCGCAAACAGCGCGTCTTTTTTGCAGATGCCCTCAAGATCCCGGAAAAGCCCTTTCTTGACATCCATTTTTTCCAGCGCGGCTTCTACGATGAGATCACAGTCCGACGTGATTTCCTTCGTTCCCGTCGTGATCTTCGAAAGAATGGAGTCCGCTTTTTCCTGTCCGATTTTTCCCTTCGAAACCAGCCTCGAGAGGGCCTTTGAAATCTTTTCCTTTCCCCTCGCGGCAAGCTGGACATTGATGTCGCAGAGCTTGACGGAAAACCCTTCCGTCTGGGCAAAGGCCTGAGCAATTCCGGATCCCATCGTCCCGGCGCCGATAATACCGACGATCATGAGAAAACCCCCTTCGTGAAAAGTTAAAAATTTCAGCGGTTGACAAACGGATCGTGTTTTCGCTTTTCGCAGAACGCCGTCATGGCGTTTTTCTGATCTTCCGTCGCGCAGCAGGCGCTGAAAAGCTCCGGCTCCAGCGCTGTCGCGGAGTCAATATCCATCTGTAGTCCAAGGTTAATGGCCTTTTTGCACTGGCGGACGGCAATCGGAGCGTTGCCGGAAATCCGCCGGGCCATCTTCCTGCATTCTTCCATCAGGCTCTCGGCGGGATAGACCGCGTTCACTAGGCCGATGGAAAGCGCTTCCTCAGCCTTTACGTTCCGGCAGGTGTAAATCATTTCCTTGGCTTTCCCGGTACCGATGGTCCTCGCAAGGCGCTGGGTCCCGCCAAACCCGGGGGTGATGCCGAGCCCGGCTTCCGGCTGTCCGAACACCGCGTTTTCCGACGCGATTCGGATATCGCAGCAGAGCGAAAGCTCGCATCCCCCGCCCAGGGCGTATCCGTTGACCGCGGCGATGACCGGCATGGGAAGCTTTTCGATTTTCCTGTAGACCGCGTTCCCTCGGGCGCTGAACGCGCGGCCTTCGTCTTTCGTCATCGTCCGCATGGCGCCGATATCCGCCCCGGCCACAAACGATTTCTGTCCCGCACCGGTGATGATGACGCAGCGCGTCTTTTCCGCGTCAATGGAATCCACAACTTTTTCCAAATCGTCCAGGACTTCCGGATTCAAGGCGTTCAGGGCTTTCGGCCGGTCAATGGTGACGATGCCGGTAAAGCCTTCCTGCTCATAGTCGACAAAACTCATCCAACAAAACCCCCTTTTCCGTTTTGGAAAAAATCAGTCGCCCATCCTTACGATAGTCGATACGCCCATTCCGCCGCCGACACAAAGGGTCGCGAGGCCGTAATGGCTCTTTCTTCTCTGCATCTCGTACATCAGGGTCGTAAGGATCCGGCATCCGGAGCATCCGACCGGATGGCCGAGGGCGATGGCGCCCCCGTTCACGTTGACCTTGCTCATATCGAATTTCAGCTCTCTGCATACTTCT
>DAITAP010000029.1:3991-8337 GCA_036824225.1 Caproicibacter sp.
GGGCGGCGAAAGCTTCGTTTGCTTCAATCAGATCCATCTTCTCGACGGAGAGACCGGTTTTCGCCATCACTTTCCTTGTCGCGTAGATAGGCCCGAGCCCCATGTAAGCGGGATCCACGCCGGCGGAAGCACCCGCTATCCATGTCGCCATCGGTTTTACGCCAAGCTCCTTCGCCTTCTCTTCCGTCATCACGACCACGGCGGAAGCCGCGTCGTTAATTCCGGAGGAGTTTCCGGCCGTAACGGTCCCGCCCTCCTTGAAGGCGGGCCGCAGAGCGGAAAGACTGTCGACGGTGACATTTTTGCGCGGCGCCTCGTCGGTGTCCATCAGAACCTTCTTCTTTTTGACCTTGACTTCTACCGGAATGATCTCATCGCGGAATTTGCCCTCCGCGATGGCCTTCTGCGTCTTCTGCTGACTGACGGCGGAGAATTCATCCTGCATCCGGCGGGTAATCCCGTACTTCTCGGCAACGTTTTCCGCCGTAATGCCCATATGATAGTGATGGAAGGTATCTTCCAGACCGTCGTTTATCATGGAATCAATTAGGACGCCGTCGCGCATGCGGTATCCAAAGCGCGCTTTTTTCAGGAGATACGGCGCCTGAGACATGTTTTCCGCGCCGCCCGCGACAATCACGTCCGCCTCTCCGGCTTTTATGAGCGCCGCGGCGACATTGATGCTCTTAAGCCCGGATCCGCAGAGGTTGTTCAGCGTAAAAGCCGGAACGGACACCGGGATTCCTGCGTAAACGGACGCCTGGCGCGCCACATTCTGGCCGATTCCGGCCTGGTATACGCAGCCAAGGATCACTTCATCGACCTTTTCGGGAGCTACCCCCGCGCGCTTAAGCGCCTCCTTTACGACAATCGTCGCAAGTTCCGGAGTCGGAGTATTGGACAGCATCCCGCCCATTTTTCCAATCGGCGTACGGCACGCGCCAGCTAGCACAATTTTTCTGGACATTGTTTCTCCTCCAATCGTGATTTAAAACTGTTTCGGTCTGCGCCCTCGACATGAGAGCAGTTCGACGCCTCTGCAAAGTTAGATTTTTTATGCCTTTTATATTATGTTAAATATATCACAATATAAAATCAGATGCAAGGTGTTCGGGAAAATTTCGTTAATTTTTAAACAATTTTTTACGAAAGCGGGACCTTGAGTTCCCACTTTTTTCAAAGAAAAGAATGTTTCCACCGGTCTTTTCCGGCGAAAAAGCCGTGCCGGGCCGCATATTTCATGCAAAGGCGCGTAATGACCGTCTGATTTTTTGCATATAAGTGAATGAAAGATTAAGGGAGGGAAATAAAATGCTTCACTACGAGCCGGAAGGGTGGAAAATAGATACGCCGGAAAACCGCGCATCCCTGCAGAACTTTTCTGCGTTAAACGAAGCCTGCCGAGACGGCCGGATTCTCGAAGCGCGCGCCACAGTCTGCGACAGCAGCCATAATCTCTGGGTCGATCTTGGCGGCATGAAGGGGCTTATCCCGCGTGAGGAAGGGGCGCTGGGAATCCGGGAAGGGACCGTCCGGGATATTGCGATTATCTCGAGAGTCAACCGCCCGGTCTGTTTCGTCGTGACCGGATTCGAAAAAAAAGAGGACGGGACGGTAACCGCCATCCTTTCGCGCCGCGCGGCGCAGCTGAAATGCCGGGAAGAGCGGGTGTCCCGATTCCGGCCGGGAGATGTGATAGACGCCCGGATCACCCATCTGGAAAGTTTCGGGGCCTTTGCGGACGTCGGCTGCGGAATCGTCGCGCTTCTTCCCATTGACGCGATTTCCGTTTCCCGGATCGATCATCCGAGGGAACGCTTTTCCGTCGGCATGGATATCCGCGCCGTCATCAAATCCGTCGATCGGGAATCGGGGCGTATCACCCTGAGCCACAAGGAACTGCTCGGGACATGGGAAGAAAACGCAGCGCTGTTTTCCCCCGGGGAAACCGTTGCGGGAATCATCCGATCCGTGGAGCAGTACGGCATCTTCGTAGAACTGACGCCGAACCTGGCCGGGCTGGCGGAAACCAAGGAAGACGTCTATCCCGGCCAGCAGGCAAGCGTATATATTAAGAGCATCCTCCCCGACCGCATGAAGGTCAAACTTGTCATCATCGACACGTTCGACTGTTCCTACCGCCCGGCGCCGCCGAAATACTTTTTTACCGGGGACAGGATGGACCGCTTTGTCTATTCGCCTCCCGGAAGCGAAAAGGAAATTGTGACGGACTTTACGGCCGCACCTCCGTAAAGCTTCTTTTAGTATGCGCTTTTTTTGTCCCGGTTAACCGGGACGTTTCTCCTTCCCCGGTTTTAAAAACTGCGCTTCTGACAGGGTTACCGTCCCTTCCCCCGGGAAATACTGAAGAGAGAGTTTCTAAAGAAGGAGGAATCTTTTATGTATCTCTGCAGAAAATCGGAACCCGGGAAATGGTCCGTCGGATCTTTGAACGCGGAGGGACGCTGGATCGAAGAAAGTTCCTGGAACAGCGCCGCCGAGGCATCGGAACATCTCCATACGCTGAATGTCGACAGCAGAAAGGACCAGACTCCCAAAACGGTTCTTTGACTTAAGGCGGCCCGGAAAAGAACCATAAGAGGGGGAAACCGAAAAAAAAGAAAACAGGTCCCGGAAACAATCGGAAAGTCACCGGGGCGAAGACAGAATTTAAGGCGGGAGAAAACTCCCTGACCGTTAAAATCCGCTTTCGAGAAAGAGAGCGAAAGAAAGCTTTGATCGGAAAACGAGGGGGACCTTATGAATTTTACTCTGGAAATTCCCGCCTTCCTTATCCGCCCCCCATGGACAGACTCCGGTTTCCCCGGGGTACCCCGGCCATACCGCGCTTTATGAAGGGCGGTACGGCCAATTTTTGCGCTTGTCCCGTCTTCTTTCCCCCGCGTGACCGCGCTGTCTGCGCGCCGGCCGTTTCAGAACATTCCGACGGATTTTCCCCCGGCGATCTCCAGAAAAATCATCAGCACCGATTGACAAAGAGTAAATTCTTTCCTATGATGGAACCGGCCGGGATCCGCGGCCTTTTGGGAACGGGGGCGGGAGGCGTGCTTTTCCGGGGAAACATTTTTTAAAGGAAGGAGAGTGCCGTGAACGGGGATTTGTTAAAAAAGCTCTCAAAGATTAGCGGAGAGGAACAGAAAATTCTGGACGGATGCGGAATTGACATGCACCTTTACAGCGACACGAAAACAAATTCCGTAGACGCGGAAAAAATGCTGGGGGACAATCTTATCTGCATCCGGCCCCACACCCGTTTCGCCGCGTTTCCGCGCCATCGCCACGACTTTGTCGAAATCATGTATGTCTGCAAAGGCTCCGTAACCCATCTGGTCGGAAAGCGGAAAATCACCGTGCGCGCGGGAGAACTTCTATTTCTCGGCAGCAATACCTGGCATGAGATTCTGCCGGCCGGACGGGACGACGTCGCCGTAAATTTTCTCATCCGTCCGGCTTTCTTCCGGACGGCGTTCGATATGATGGATGAGCAGAACATCCTCAGCGATTTTATTATCGACAGCCTTTCCGGAAAAGGCGCCGCGGACGATTTCCTGTATTTCGCCGTGTCCGATATTCTGCCGGTGCAGAACCTGGTGGAAAACCTCCTCTATTCCCTCTGTGATTCGGAGAAAGGCTGCGAAAAAATCAACGAAGTGACAATGGGCCTTCTTTTTCTTTGCCTGATGCGCTTTACTTCCCGGGCGGAAACCGGCGGCGGCGCGCCGCGCACGCTGGCTCTTCGGGCACTCGGGTATATCGACGGACATTTTCAGGACGCGACTCTCCGGAAGTTTGCGGAAGAAAACAACCTGACAGAATACACGGCGAGCCGCGTGATCGAGGCGCAGCTCGGCATGAGCTTTCGGCAGCTTCTGCAGGAAAAGCGGTTTTCGGCCGCGCGGAAGCTTCTCCGGACAACCAGCCTTCCCGCGGCCGAAATCATCTCCCTTACCGGATATGAAAACACCAGCTATTTTTACCGCGCTTTCCGAAAAAAATACGGGATGAGCTTAGGGCAGTACCGACGGCTTCCGGAAAAAGACTGCAAGACAGGACGCTGATTTTGTAAACGGCGTCCTGTCTTTTCTTTACGAAATTCCTTACAATGAAAGCGGGGGGAGGTTGTAAAAAATTGCGATATTATCTTGCCATCGACATCGGCGCTTCCAGCGGCCGTCTTATCCTGGGACACGTGGAAAACGGCCGTATCGTTCTTGAGGAAATCCATCGGTTTAAAACGCTGCAGAAGAAAAATCACGGCCGGCTCTGCTGGGATACCGAGAACCTCCGGCATGAAATTCTCGAAGGCCTGAAAGCCTGCCGGGCGA